>NZ_AP024355.1:350000-700000 GCF_019704135.1 Desulfuromonas versatilis | reverse complement strand
CACGATCAGGTCGGCCAGCGAAACCGCCTTGCCGCCGGTCTGGGCGCCGTTGAACTCCCGCTGGATTTTTTCCAGGGCCTGCAGCACCGTCTGCAGTTGGGCCGGCTGGTTCACTGCCCAGTCCTTCTGCGGGGCGAGACGGATGCGCGCCCCGTTGGCACCGCCGCGCTTGTCCGAGCCGCGGAAGCTGGCGGCCGAGGCCCAGGCCGTCGAGACCAGCTGGGAGACGGAGAGGCCCGAAGCGAGGAGCTTGGCCTTGAGGGCGGCGATGTCCTTTGCGTCGATCAGCTTATGGGTGACCGCGGGGACCGGGTCCTGCCAGATGAGCTCTTCGGCAGGGACCTCGGGGCCGAGGTAGCGGGCGCGCGGGCCCATGTCGCGGTGAGTCAGCTTGAACCAGGCGCGGGCGAAGGCGTCGGCGAATAGCTCGGGGTTGGCCAGGTAGCGCCGCGCGATCGGCTCGTAGATCGGGTCGAAGCGCAGCGAGAGGTCGGCGGTGGTCATCATCGGCCGGTGCTTTTTGCTCGGATCAAAGGCGTCGACCACCAGATCCTCTTCCTCCACGTCCTTGGCCAGCCACTGATAGGCCCCGGCGGGGCTCTTGACCTTTTCCCACTCGTATTTGAACAGCACCTTCAGGTAGCCCATGTCGAACTGGGTCGGGTTCGGCTTCCAGGCCCCCTCGATGCCGCTGGTGATCGCATCCCCGGCCTTGCCGCTGCCGAAGCCGCTCTTCCAGCCGAGCCCCTGCTCTTCGATGGGGGCGGCCTCGGGCTCGGGGCCGACCAGGGCCGCATCGCCGGCACCGTGGCATTTGCCGAAGGTGTGGCCACCCGCGACCAGGGCGACGGTCTCCTCGTCGTTCATCGCCATTCGCCCGAAGGTCTCGCGCACGTCGCGCCCCGAGGCGACGGGATCCGGGTTGCCGTTGGGCCCTTCCGGGTTGACGTAGATCAGGCCCATCTGCACGGCGGCGAGGGGCCTATCGAGCTGCCGATTGCCGCTGTAGCGCTGGTCGCCGAGCCACTCGGTCTCGGATCCCCAGTAGATGTCCTCCGGCGCCTCCCAGACGTCTTCGCGGCCGCCGCCGAAGCCGAAGGTTTTGAAGCCCATCGACTCCAGGGCGCAGTTGCCGGCGAGGATCATCAGGTCGGCCCAGGAGATTTTCCGGCCGTATTTCTTTTTGATCGGCCACAGCAGCCGCCGCGCCTTGTCGAGGTTGGCGTTGTCCGGCCAGCTGTTGAGGGGCGCGAAGCGCTGCGCTCCCGTGGCGGCCCCGCCGCGGCCGTCGGCGGTGCGGTAGGAGCCGGCGCTGTGCCAGGCCATGCGGATGAAGAGGCCCCCGTAGTGGCCGTAGTCGGCGGGCCACCAGTCCTGCGAGTCGGTCATCAGCACATAGAGGTCCTGCTTCAGCGCCTTCAGGTCGAGTTTCTTGAACTCCTCTGCATAGTTGAACGACTCGCCCATCGGGTTGGAGCGTGAGGAGTGCTGGTGCAGAATCTGGAGGTTCAACTGGTTCGGCCACCAGTCTCGGTTGGATCTGCCACCGCCAGCTGTCTGTTTGCCTGAGCTGCCTGTTACCGGGCACTTGTTAGCGTCACTCATGAAGTTGTCTCCTTTCGTCGGATGAACATTTGCACCGTGCTGCCAGGGGGCTGGCCTCACACCGATGGCTTGGTTTCTGTTTGCGCCGCGACCTGCGGTTCGCGACATTTATGCTCCCTGCCTCGCGGCCGGCTCCGGCTGGCAGCGGGGGGCGGGGAGGGATGCCGGGGATCTGGGTCGAACGATTAATTAACTATCCTACCTAGGAACTATTCGTGACGTCCGGCTGAAAAAAAAAACCCCACCCGGTCCGTTTCTATTTCAGGCACTTGTCGCAGACCCCGTAGACCACCACGTGGCGACTGTCGACCTTGCCCCAGCCGCGGATCGCCTCGGGCAGGCCGGCCGTGTCGAAGAACGGCCAGTCGAAATCGATGATTTCCCGGCAGTGTTTGCAGATCAGGTGGTGGTGCCGGCTGTGGACCACTTCGAAACGGGCCTGGCTCTCCACCGTCTCGACCTTCTGCACCAGGTTGTATTCGCAAAAGGTGGCCAGGGTCCGGTAAACGGTGTCCAGCGAGAGCGTGGAGATGCGCTGCAACAGCCTCTGGTGCAGGGTTTCCGCGGTGGGGTGATCCACCGCAACCGCCAGCTCGCGGAAAATTTCCAGGCGTTGATGCGTCAGCTTAAGGCCGGCCTGGCGACAGGCTTCGGTAAAGCTTGTGAGCAGATTTTCAAGCCTGGGTTGATCCATGGTCGGCATTTGCACCTGGCTCGTGAGTTCCGACTGGGCGATAAGTGCGATTCATCGACCTTCCTGAGTCATCAAAAATTCATCGGCGACCCATAGGGTCGCCCAAGAATCTTTTGGATCACTTTTTCTGGCCAGGCACTTACAGGTTTTCCCGTCCCGGAATCACGAATTCGAGTCGAAAGACAATCGTAATCATTCTTATTGAGGAAAATACCAGACAAATCCACCCAGTCAAGCGCGGCTTCGCCCTTTGTTTCAACGATCCGCTCAGCGAAACCCCCTGCCCCCGACGCCGGGGTCCGCTCAAGGGGGAAAAATCTTGCTTTCCTGCAGCAGCCATGCTAGAAAGGTGTTTGTATTTTCAGGGGAATCGAAGCGGCTGCGGCCGCTTTGCTGCTTTTGGGGGAATTCATGCTCGGACTCGCCACTGCCCTTATCGCCGCCTACCTCATCGGCGCCATTCCCACCGGGGTCCTGCTCACCCGCCTGGCCGGGGTCGGCGACGTACGCCAGTCGGGCAGCGGCAATATCGGGGCGACCAACGTCTACCGGGTCGCCGGTCGTCGGCTGGGGATTCTCACCCTGGTAGGCGACGCCCTCAAGGGCGTGATTCCCGTTCTCTACGCCGCGGCCGTGCTGCGCTACCCCGACCTGCAACTCGGCCTGGTCGCCCTGGCCGCCTTTCTCGGCCACTGCTACCCGGTCTACCTCGGCTTCAAGGGCGGCAAGGGGGTGGCGACCGCCCTGGGGATCTACCTGGTCCTCTCGCCCCTGGCGGTTCTGGGGGCCTTCGCCCTGTTCGCAGCCATCCTCTGGCAGTGGCGCTACGTCTCGCTGGCATCCATCTGCGCAGCCGGGGCCATCCCCTTCCTGGTGCTCGCCGTGAACCGCTCCTTGCCTCTTTTTCTGGCCACAATGGCGATCAGCGCCCTGGTCATTTTCCGCCACCGCGCCAACATCGAGCGTCTCAAAAACGGCACGGAAAGCCGTTTCAAGGCCTGATCCCGGACCAACTCACGCTTGACATCTCTCATCGAATCTTTCTAACATAGTCCGGCTTTTTGACTTGAACCCTGCCTTTCCGCGGCCCGGCCTGCCATGACCCGTCGCCATACCATTACCCGGGCCGTTCTCGCGGCCACTTCGTTTATCCTAATCATTCCGGCGGTTTGGTTCGGATCCTTCCTGTTTCAGCCCATCGCACCACCCCAGGCCCGGACCGTCACCATCGCCTCGGGCACCTCATTTGCCAAAGTGGCAGGAATCTTGAAAGACGAAGGGGTGATCGCCAGCGCAAAGCGCTTCACCCTGCTGGCCCGCCTTAGGGGCGATGCCGGCAGAATCAAGGCCGGCGACTATGCATTCAGCGCCCCGGCCACGCCCGGCCAGGTGCTCGACCGGCTGATCGCCGGCGACGTGATCCGCCGGCAGATCACCATCATCGAAGGGATGGCCCTGCGGGAGATCGCCCAGCGCCTCGAAGCCGAAGGGTTCGGCACCAGCGCAGAGTTTCTCAAACTCACCGGCGACCCCGAGTTCATCGCCGGGCTGGGCATCGCCTCGCCGACCCTGGAAGGCTACCTGTTCCCGGAGACCTACACGGTGGTGGCCGGCATTTCCCAGAAGCGGCTGGTCGAACTCATGGTGAGCCAGTTCCAGCAGCGCACCGGACAGGAGCTGATCGAGGCGGCCCGCAAGCGGGGCTTTACTCTGCAGCAGCTGGTGACCCTCGCCTCGATCATCCAGAAAGAGGCCGGCAACCTGGCGGAAATGCCGGTGATCTCCGCGGTGTTTCACAACCGCCTGAAACGGGGGATGATGCTGCAGGCCGACCCGACGGTGATCTACGGCATCGAGAATTTCGACGGCAACCTGACCCGGAAGCACCTCGAGACCCCGACGCCATACAACACCTACCGGATGAAAGGGCTGCCGCCGACCCCCATTGCCAGCCCGGGGGAGGACGCCCTGAGGGCGGCCGCCTTCCCGGCCGATTCACCCCATCTGTATTTTGTGGCCCGCGGCGACGGCACCCACGTTTTTGCTGCGACCCTGGAGGAGCACAACCGCAACGTAAGGCGCTATCAACTGCGCCGCTGAGAGGCTTTTCAACTGCCCGCAAGGCCAATTACGGTGAGCCCATGAAGCCCAGGATACTGATCGCCGAGGACAACGACAGCATCGCCGTTGCACTGGAGACACTGCTGCGCCGCCAGGGGTTGGCCACCGAACGGGTCGACGACGGCGTCAAGGCCATGAACAGCGTGCTGGCAACCCCACCGGACCTGCTGGTCCTGGATCTCAAGCTCCCCGGGCTGCACGGCATCGAACTGTTGAGAAAGCTCCGCCAGGACCTGCGCCACCAGGACCTGCCGGTCATCGTCATCACCGGCATCTACAAGGGCGACAAGTACGCCAGGGCGGCCAAAGCCCTCGGCGCCAGCGCCTACCTCGAAAAACCGTTTCGCGCGGCGGCCCTGCTCGATGAGGTACACAGGGCCCTCAAGACCGCCGCCCCCACCGCGGAAACCATCGACAGACACCTGGTCCGGGCCTTTCTCGCCCGCTTTTCCGGGGAACTGCAGCTCAGCGACGGCAGAAGCGAGAGGTCCGTCTATTTTCTCGACGGCGCGCCGGTGGCGCTGGTCCCCGGGTTCCGGTACGGGGATTTCGGCCAATACCTGCGAAGTCGCCAGCTGCTCTCCGACGCGGAGTACGCCTACTACAGCGGGCCGGGCCAGTCCCGTTGCGAGGCCGTGGTGCATATGGGCTGCCTCGACTACCCGGAAATGGTGCAGGCCAAGCTCGATTATCTGTCCGGCGAGTTGCTCCAGGGCTTCGCCCGGGGCCCCATGACGGCGACGGAAAAACCCTGCGCCGCCTTCGAGGCCGCGCAGCCGGTGACCATCAATCTCCCCCAGTTGCTCTACCAGGGGTATCTGAAACATCCCACCCACCCCGCCTGCCAGGCCCTGCTGCAGAACCACCTCAACCGCTATGCAGCCACCGGCGCCAACTACCACCGATTCATCAACTTTCTGAGCCTGCCCGCCCCGGACAAACACCTGCTGAAACGCTTCGACGGCAACCGCCAGCTGATGGAATGCCTGGAGATGAAGACCGCCCATCTGCCCCTGGCGCAGACCCTCCATGCCCTGGGGATGCTGGCCCTCTCCGAACAACCGGCCGCGGCCCAGCCGCAGCCCGACTTCCCCCAGCGGACCCAGTTCAACGCCATCGAGGAGGATGCCAACACGCCGCCGGCCGAGCCCCTGGAGAGCTTTTCCGATCTGGTCGAGACCGCCGCCGAGGCGCCGCTGGTCCCCGAGGCCTCGCCCCTGCCAGCCGGCGGGGGCGACCAGGGGGAGTCCGCGGAAATCCGCCGGGTATTCCAGGGTCTCAAGGGGAAGAATTATTACGAGATCTTCGGCATGAACCAGGCGAAGTTCTCCTTCGAGATGCTCAAGGAGCGCTATTTCGCCTTCACCCGCCAGTTCGGCCCCGACACCATGATGCGCCTCTCCGGGGTCGACGGCCGCCTGGTCGAGGACATCCTCGCCACGGTCAGCACCGCCTACAACACCCTCTCCGACGTGGTCAAGAAGGAGCGCTACGACGAGCTGCTGGGCAGTGACCGCATCGGCCTGGGGCAGAAGGGGGACGAGCGCTTCCAGGCCCAGGTGCAGGCCCAGTCGGGCAAGGTGTTCATCGAGATGGAGGAGTGGGACAATGCCGAGAAGGCCCTGCAGGATGCCTGCAACATCGCCCCGGGCAACGGGGATTACCTGGCGCACCTGGCCTGGGCGATTTACCGCAACCCGAAAAACGCAGCCAGCCGAGCCGTGCTGGAAAAGAGCCGCCAACTGCTCAACAGCGCCCTGACCCTGGAACGCACCGGCAAGGGGTTCGCCTTCAAGGGCTGGATGCTGCTCGAGGCCGGCCAGGACAACCTCGCCGAGGCCGAGTTCAGTAAGGCTCTCAAGCTCGACGCCCGCCTCAGCATGGCCCGCAAGGGGCTGCGGCTGCTGCAGGAGAAGCGCGAACAACAAAAAAAGGGGCTGTTCCGGCGCATCTTCAGCTGAAGCATTCCAGGACGACTACGCCATCTCCCTCCCCTTCAAGGGGAGGGCCGGGGTGGGGATGGGCCCTGCAGGGGCAGGTCGCAAATCAACCCCATCCCCCTCCAGACCTCCCCCTTGAAGGGGGAGGAACCATCCACCGAAGATCGATAATTAATCCGAAAAAACAAAAAAATGCCCCGGCCAAAGGCCGGGGCGAGAGAGAAAACCCCTTGAGGGGTTGGAGAGATTTACTTTTCGAGGGCCTCGGCGAGCAGCTCCACGGTGTGGGCGGCGCGCACCGGCAGGCCCCGCTTCTCGAGGGCGCCGCGCAGCATGATCAGGCACCCGGGGCAGTCCATGGCGACGGTGGCGGCGCCGGTCTTCTCGATGTCCTCCACCTTGTCGCGGGTGATCTGCTTGGAGATGTTGGGGTGGCTGGTGAAGGAGTAGGAACCGCCGAAGCCGCAACAGCGGTCGGCATGGGCCATCTCCACCAGCTCCTTGCCCGAGGTGGTGAGCAGCTCTCGCGGTTCCTGCCAGACCCCGGCGCCGCGGCGCAGGTGGCAGGAGTCGTGGTAGGTGACCTTCTCCGCCGCCGCCTTGCCCTGGAAGGCCGCGGCCTCGCCCAGCACGTTGACGATGAACGCCGAGACGTCCATGGTCTTCGCGGAGAGTTCCTCGGCCTTCTGCGCCCAGACCGGGTTGTCCTGCAGGTGCTCCACGAAGTCGCGCTTCAGGGCCATGGTGCAGGTCGGGCAGGTGGTGACGATGTAGTCGGGGTTTTCCGCGAGCATCGCCTTGACGTTCTGCTCGGCCAGTTCCACGGCGGTCTCCCGGTCGCCCGAGTAGAGGGCGGGGATACCGCAGCAGTTCTGCTCCTGGGGGTAGTAGACCTCGACGCCGAGGTGGTTGAGCACCTTGATGAGCGAAACGCCCATCTCCGGATAGATGAAGTCGTTGGCGCAGCCGCCGAACATGGCCACCCGGTAGCGGGGCTTGTCGAGCTTTTTCGCCACGCTGTCGAACTGGTCGCGCAGCGGCTTTTCGGCGATGGTCGGCAGGGTGCGCCACTCGGTGAAGGAGGAGAAGTAGGCCGGCAGGTGGCGGATGGTGCGCTCGCCTTTGCTGACCGGCTTCTGCAGCAGGCTGCCGGCGCGCACCAGCGAGTGGAACAGCTTGCGGTTGCGCATGACCTTTTTGAAGACGATGGACTTGGCGGTGCCGATCCCTTCCTCGTCGCCGACCACCGAGCGCAGGTGCAGGATGATCCCCTCGAGGTCGATCTTGCTCGGGCAGATCGCCACGCAGGCGCGGCAACCGATGCAGGCGCGCACGATCTCGGCGGCCTTGTCCAGGCCGTGGAAGAAGGCGGTCAGGATGATGCCGATGGCGCCGATGTAGATGTGGCCGAAGACATGCCCGCCGACGGTCTGGTAGACCGGGCAGACGTTGGCGCAGGCGCCGCAGCGCACGCAGCGCATGGCGTCCTTGCAGTGGGGCGACTCGGCCAGGGCGCTGCGGCCGTTGTCGAGCAGCACGATGTGCAGCTCCTTCTGCTCCTCGCCGCAGGGGACGGCGCCGCGGATCCAGGTGACGTAGGAGGTGAGCAGCTGCCCGGTGGCGTTCTTGGGCAGGATGCGCACCACCTTGGCGGCGTCCTCCAGGGTCGGCACCAGCTTCTCGATCCCCACCAGGGCGACGTGGATCTTCGGCAGGGTGCTGGCCAGCCGGGCGTTGCCCTCGTTGGTCACCAGGGCGATGCCGCCGGTCTCGGCGACCGCGATGTTGGCCCCGGTAATTCCCATCCCGGCATCGAAATAGGCCTGGCGCAGCTGCTCGCGGGCCACCTGGACCAGGTGGGCGATCTCCGCCGGCTCCTGCTTGCCGGTGACCTTGCCGAACAGCTCGGCGACCTCTTCCTTGAACATGTGGATCGCCGGCATGACCATGTGGCTGGGGCGCTGGCCGGCGAGTTGGATGATCCACTCGCCCAGGTCGGTCTCGACGGCCTTGGCGCCGACATGTTCAAGGGCATGGTTGAGATGGGTCTCCTCGCTGGCCATGCTCTTGCTCTTGGCCACCGCCGTCACCCCTTTCTCGCGGGCCAGCTCGGCGATGTAGGCGTTGGCCTCCTCGGCGGTCCTGGCGAAAAAGACCTTGGCTCCGGCGGCCTCGGCGTTGCGGGTGAACTGTTCGAGCAGCTCCTGACGGTTTTCCCGGACCTGGTCCTTCATCTCGGCGATCTCGCCGCGCAGCGCCTCGAAATCGAGGCCGGCAAAGGCGTTCTGCCTGGAGATCAGGTAAGCGTCGCCGAACTTGTGCAGGGCCTCGGACAACTTGGGCTGGGCCAGTGCCGCGTCGATGCGCTGTTTGTATTGGCGGGTACGTTCTTTGTTCATGGTATTCCTCTCGCTATCGCGAACGAATCTGACGGATCGGTCAGATCAGACTGATCGGTCGGATAAAGGCTTACATCTCCAAGTAATCGTCCGAAATCCCCTCGAGAACCAGGACATGCAGTTCCTTCGGGCCGTGCACGCCGATGGTCAGAACCCGCTCGATGTCGGCGGTGCGGCTTGGGCCGGTGATGTAGGCGAGGTAGTTGCGTGGCTGGCTCTGGTGAAACTGGCGCAGGATCGGCGCCGCCTCCAGGCCGTTGGCCACCACCTTGCCGGCATCGACCAGAACAAAATGCCGTTCGGGCAGCGTGGTGGCGAGACGGATCGGCTCGGGGGTGCTCTCCAGGACCACGCTGCCGGTGTCGGCGATGGCGAAGTTGGCGCCGGTCAGCCCGGCTGCCGCCTTCGGCGCATGCTGGCGGAAATCGGCATCCAGCACTTCCACTCCGGCCTCACGCAAGCGCTCGGCGATCCCGAGTCGCTCGCCGCTGGCGAAAGTCGGCAGGAGCAGAGTCCCCCCGGCGTTTCTGCGGACGTAATCGACCGCGGCAGCCAGGTCCGGACAACGTTCCACAGCCGCGCCGACGCGCCGGGCCGCCTCCATGAATCCTTCGATCAACTCGTTTCCTGACATGATGAACACCTCGGCGTTAAATGGTCTTACCAGTCTAGCTCAAGAGGCATCCTAAAAGACACTCCGTGAACCTGTCAAGGCTAAATCCGCCCCATCCGGCCCCTTTCAAAGCTGGAAATAAATATCGTAATACCATCAAAACCGTGAATTACCAGTACGCACCGCAACATCCTGAAAACTGCGACCGATCAAATTCAAACGATATTTGTTTTTTCCCTTGACTTTCCCCATGCCTCCACCTAAAGTGCAATGGTATTACCATTAAATATGCAGACCAGAAAAATGCCGATCTGCGGCCGCAAGTGCCCTTTTATTCTACCTAACGAGCTTGAATTCCAGCCTGCCGACCATAGACTTGTTGGCAGGGGTAAAACGCCATGAGGCCGGCAATGTCGCCGGCTCAATCTGTTAACCCATCGCATAGGAGGAAGTCTGATGAAAAGGTTCAGATCCCTGGTCGGCCTGCTGGTCGCGGTTTCGCTGCTGCTCGCGCCCAACGCCTTCGCCGCCAAGCGCGAGAAGTTCGGCGCCGACAAACGCCATGAGGCGGTCCAGAAAGAACTGCGGACCATCAAGACCTCGGACAAGAAATTCCGCTGGAAGATGGTCATGCCCTGGTCCAAGGGGCTGCTGTTCTACGACATGGCCCAGCACTTTGCGGACTCGGTGGAGCTCGCCTCGGGCGGCCGCCTTGAAATCAAACTCTTCTCTGCCGGCGAACTGGTCGGAGCCATGGAGAGCTTCGACGCGGTAAGCAAGGGTTCGGCGCAGATCGGCCACGACTGGCCCGGCTACTGGAAGGGCAAGAACGAAAACTTCGTTTCCTTTGCTTCGGTCCCCTTCGGCCTCGACACCGAGGGCTACAACATCTGGCTCTATGAGCGCGGCGGCCTCGAGCAGATGCAGGAACTCTACGGGCGTTACAACCTCTACGCCCTCCCCGGCGGCAACGGCGGCCAGGAGATGGGCTTCTTCTCCAACAAAAAGGCCACCACCATGGCCGACTTCAAAGGGATGCGCGTGCGTACCCCGGGCTGGTACATGGACATCATGAACAGCCTCGGCGCCAGCGTCACCCCGCTGCCCGGCGGCGAGGTCTACCTGGCCCTGGAGCGCGGCGTCATCGACGCGGCCGAGTTCAGCTCCCCGGCCATGAACTACCCCATGGGTTTTGACGAGATCACCAAATACGTCATCGAGCCCGGCGTGCACCAGCCTTCGGTGCAGTGCGCCATCTTCATCAACAAGGACGCTTACAACGAGCTGCCGGCCGACCTGAAGTGGATCATCGACATCGCCGCCAAGGAGACCCAGCTCTGGTCCAGCGCCTGGCAGGAGAACCTGAACATCGAGGCGATCAAGCTGTTCAAGGAGAAGGTCGAGTTCGTGCGCATGGACGACGATGCCATCACCTCCTTCGCCAAGCGCACCAAGGAGTACCTCGAGGACCTCAAGTCCAAGCACCCCGACGTGAAGAAGACCCTCGACTCCCAGGAGCAGTTCAAGAAGGATTTCGCCGAGTGGCGTGAAATCCGCGGCGGCCTGACCCCCTGGCCGATCGACGACTTCATCAACGGCAAGCGCATGCAGTAAATCATAAGCCGGCGGGGGCCCCAACGGCCCCCGCCGCCTGTTTCCCCGGATCTCCGGGACACCGCACGTCACACCGAATCGAGAGGTACCCCATGCTCATCATCGAGCGGGCGCTGGACGCCCTGAACGAGAAAATCGGTTTCATCTCCGCCTTTCTCATCCTGCCCATGGTCGGGGTAGTGGGTTTCGAGGTCATGATGCGCTACGGCTTCAACGCGCCGACCGCCTGGGCTTTCGAAATGACCACCTTCATCTACGGCATGCACTACATGCTGACCCTGGGCTATGCGCACAAGTACGACGGCCATGTCTCCATCGACATCTTCGAGGCCAGGCTGCCGGCCAGGCCCCGGACCATCCTGCGCATCATCGCCAACCTGGTTCTGTTCATCCCGACCATCGGTCTGCTCGCCGTCTGGGCGGTGATTTACGCCGCCACCTCCTGGCAGGCGTCGGAACTGGCCTCGAGCTCCTGGGCTCCCGCGATCTATCCGTACAAGACCATCATGGCCATCGGCTTCGTCCTGTTCTTCCTCCAGGGTGTGGCCAAACTGATTCACGACTTCCGCAGCCTGCGCAGCTAAACAAGATCAGACCCTGTCCGACCCTGGAGACTTTAGCCAATGAGCCCTGAAATACTGACAATTCTCATGTTCGCCACCCTCGTGGGCGCCATTGCCCTGGGCCACCCCCTGGCAGTGACCCTGGCCAGCGTGGCCACCCTGTACGGCTTGATTGACAATGGATTCAACGTCCCCGCGCTGCTCGACCTGTTCGTCAACAACGCCTGGGGGATTTTTCTCAACTATACGCTTGTGGCAGTGCCGCTGTTCATCTTCATGGCCCAGATCCTCGACCGTTCCAAGGTTTCCGAGGGGCTGTTCGACGCGCTCTACATCGTGCTCGGCGGCCTGCGCGGCGGTCTGGGTCTAGCGGTCATCGTGGTTTCGACGGTCTTCGCCGCTACCACCGGCATCATCGGCGCCTCGGTGGTCGCCATGGGCCTGATGGCCGGCCCCGCACTGCTGCGCCGCGGCTACGACCGCGGCATGTCGGCCGGCATCATCTGCTCCTCGGGGACCCTGGGGATTTTGATTCCGCCCTCCATCATGCTGGTCGTCTACGGCGGCCTGACCGGCCTCAAGGAGACCTCGGTCGGCAACCTGTTCGCCGCTGCGATCCTCCCCGGCCTGATCCTCTCGCTGCTCTACCTGCTCTACGTCGGGGTACGCTGCGCCATCAACCCCGACCTGGGCCCGCCGATCCCCCCGGAGGAGCGCACCGCCACCGCGGCGCAGAAGATCTCCATGACCATGAAGAGCTTCGTGCCCCCCTTCAGCTTGATCCTGATCGTCATGGGGACCATCCTCGCCGGGGTCGCCACCCCCACCGAGGCGGCCGCCCTGGGCGGCGTCGGCGCCATGATCCTGGCCCTGTTCAACCGCAAGCTCAACTGGGAGGTCATCAAGCAGGCCTCCGTTTCCACCGCCCGCACCACCGCGATGATCATGGCCCTGTTCGTGGGCGGCAAACTGTTCAGCGTGGTATTCTTGAGCATGGGGGGCGGCGACGTGGTCTCCGACGCCCTGCTCGGCATGGACGTGAGCCCCTACGTGGTGCTGGCGATCATGATGGCGGTGGTCTTTTTCCTGGGGATGTTCATCGACTGGGCCGCCATCCTGCTGGTGGTGGTGCCGATCTTCACCCCCATCGCCATGGACCTCGACTTCAACCCGCTGTGGTTCGCCATGCTGGTCTGTATCAACCTGCAGACCTCGTTCCTGACGCCCCCCTTTGGTTACGCCCTGTTCTACTTCAAAGGGGTGGCGCCGCCGGAATACACCATGGGCGACATCTACAAGGGGATTCTGCCCTTTGTCGGGATCCAGGTCGTCGGCCTGGTGCTGATGATCGTCTTCCCGGAGCTGATCACCTGGTTGCCGTCGGTCTTCTTCGGCGGCTGAACGGACGCGGGAACAAGCAACCCTGTTAACTCGGGCGGAGAAAAGCGATGCTACCTAAAATCAACACCATCCTGTATACCACCGGCCTCGGCGAGGGTGCTCCCCACGTGTTTCGCTATGCCCTGAGCCTGGCGCAGGCCCACCAGGCCAAAATCGCCATCGTGCATGCCATGGAGCCGCTGAGCCCCTTCGGCCAGAGCCTGGTCGAGCTGCACATCACTCACGAGAAGTCGGAACAGATGCACAAGCAGGCTCAGGAAAGAGTTAAAGGGGATATCGTCAAGCGCCTCGAACTGCTCTGCGAGAAAGAGCTGTGCAACGACCCCGAGGGACGCAGCCGGGTTACCGACATCCTGGTCGACGAAGGGCACCCGCCCCTGGTTATCCTCGAAGAGGCCAAGCGGCTCAAGGCCGATTTGATCGTCATGGGCACCCACCGCCACACCCGCCTCGGCGAGGCGCTGCTCGGCAACACGGCCCAGAAGGTCATCCACAGCTCCACCACCCCCGTGCTGCTGGTACGCATCCCCGAAGGCTTTCACGAAGAAGGTTTCTAGGTACCCTCGACGCAGGAGCGGCCCCCAAGGCCGCTCCTGCCGCCGGGCTTCCCACCTCCAGCCATCGCCTGCCCGGAACGAACCGACATCCCCGCGACCGCCCGTAAACACCTGGCGACCGCAAAGATAACCGGCATAGTGAGATTTTAATCCAAGCGAGGTTTCGATGATTTCAACAACCGCGATAGAACATCTGAAGGAAAAGCTCGGCGCTCAGAACGTGCTGTACGAGAAGGAAGACCTGCTGGTCCTCGGCTACGATTCGACCCCAGGCGTGCACCATCTGCCCGAGGTGGTGGTCTACCCGACCAGCACCGAGCAGGTGCTGGCCGCCATGGAGATCGCCCAGCGCGAGGGTCTGCCCATCGTTCCCCGGGGCTCGGGGACCGGCCTCTCCGGCGGCAGCGTGCCGGTCCAGGGGGGGATGGTGATCTGCCTGACCCGCATGAACCGCATCCTCGAGATCGACGAAGAGAACCTCACCGCCACCGTCGAGGCCGGGGTGGTCACCCTCGACCTGTTCAACGCGGTGGCCGCCAAGGGACTGTTCTACCCGCCCGACCCCGGTTCGCAAAAGATCTCGACCCTGGGCGGCAACGTCATGGAGAACGCCGGCGGCCTGCGCGGCCTCAAGTACGGCGTCACCCGCGACTACGTCATGGCCCTCAAGTGCGTGCTGCCCGACGGCAGCATCCTCACCACCGGCGGCAAGAGCGTCAAGGACGTGGCCGGCTACAACTTCAAGGACCTGCTCTGCGGCAGCGAGGGAACCCTCGGCATCATCACCGAGATCACCGTCAAGCTGATCCCGCCGCCGAAGGACAAGCGCACCTTCCTCGCCTACTTCAACGACATGCGCACCGCCGGCGAGGCGGTCTCGAAGATCATCGCCGCCAAGATCATCCCTTCGACCATGGAGATCATGGACAAGGCGACCATCAACTGCGTCGAGGATTACGTCAAGATCGGCCTGCCCCGGCAGATGGCGGCGCTGCTGCTGATCGAGGTCGACGGTCACCCGGCGATGGTCGCCGAGGAGGCCGAAGCGGTGGAGAAGATCCTGCGCGAGGTCAACGCCGCCGAAGTCCACGTGGCCAAGACCGCCGAAGAGGCCGCCAGCCTCGCCGCCGCCCGGCGCACCGCCCTCTCGGCGTTGGCCCGGGTCTCGCCCACCACCCTGCTCGAAGACGCCACGGTGCCTCGCTCGCGGCTCGCCGACACCTTCGACGAGATCGAGCGGCTGACCGAGAAGTACCAGCTCAAGGTCGGCACCTTCGGCCACGCCGGCGACGGCAACCTGCACCCCACGGTGCTCTGCGACGAGCGCAACGCGGACGAGATGCAGCGGGCCCACGCCTTCTACAACGAGCTCTACGAAAAAGTTCTCGCCTGGGGCGGCACCGTCTCCGGCGAACATGGCATCGGCCTGGCCAAGAAGGAGTACCTGGCCCGGCAGATCGGCCCCGGCGGCGTGGCGGTCATGAAGCGCATCAAGCAGTCCTTCGACCCCAAGGGGCTGCTCAACCCCGGCAAGATCTTCGACGAGGGCGACCCCTGCAGCAAGCCCCACGTGGAGGAGGGTTTCCGTGTCTCGCACTGACGATAAAGATCTCAAGGGCAATTTCAAGCCCCAGGACGCACCCCACTACGACGACGTGCTGCAGTGCATGCGCTGCGGCTTCTGCCTGCCGACCTGCCCGACCTACGCCCTGACCGGGCGCGAGCGCTCCAGCCCCCGTGGCCGGGTCGCCCTGGCCCGGGCGGTGGCCGAGCAGAAACTCGAATTCACCCAGGCGGTCAAGGAAGAATCCTTCTTCTGCCTCGACTGCCGCGCCTGCACCACCGCCTGCCCTTCCGGGGTGCGCGCCGGCGAGGTGATGGAGATCTGCCGCAGCCAGTCCCACGCCTTCTACCCGCTGGGCACCGCCGGCAAGGCCTTCCGCGAGTTCATCCTGCAGAAGATGCTCCCCTCGCCGGAGAAGCTCGAGACCTCCATGCTCCCGACCCGCCTCTACCAGCGGCTCGGCATCCAGTGGCTGGTGCGCCACAGCAAGGTGCTCAAGCTGGGCCCGGGCTGGATGGAGAAGGCCGAGGGGATGCT
Source organism: Desulfuromonas versatilis (assembly GCF_019704135.1). Taxonomy (NCBI): domain Bacteria; kingdom Pseudomonadati; phylum Thermodesulfobacteriota; class Desulfuromonadia; order Desulfuromonadales; family Desulfuromonadaceae; genus Desulfuromonas; species Desulfuromonas versatilis. The sequence goes on along the minus strand of NZ_AP024355.1, from coordinate 684,392 downwards.
CCCCGAGCTCGACAAGCCGCTGCGCACCCAACTGCCCGAGCGCATCGAGGCCAAGGGCAAGAAGCGCGGCAAGGTCGGCTTCTTTCTCGGCTGCGTGATGACCCTGATGTACCCGGGGGTCTCGCGCCAGACCGTGCGGGTGCTGGTCCACCAGGGCTTCGAGGTCATCACTCCGCGCAACACCAAGTGTTGCGGCGCCCCCCACCTCTCCGAGGGCGACCGCCAGACCGCCCGCGAGCTGGCCCTGTTCAACCTCGATCTGTTCCTCGATCAGGACGTGGACTACATCGTCACCGACTGCGCCGGCTGCGGCGCCTCCCTCAAGGAGTACGAAGAGCTGCTCGAAGGCCAGGCCGAGCACGCGAAACTGGCCAAATTCCGTTCCAAGATTCGCGACATCACCGAGTTTCTCGCCGAGGTGGGGCTGCGCACCGAGGGGCTCAAGCCGGTGAACAAGACCGTCACCTACCACGAGCCCTGCCACCTCTGCCACGCCCAGGGGGTCAGCGCCCAGCCGCGCAAGCTGCTTAAACAGATCCCCGGTGTCGAACTGCGCGAGATGGCCGAGGCGAGCTGGTGCTGCGGCTCGGCGGCTACCTGGGGTCTGAAGTACTCGGAGGAGAGCCAGAAGGTCCTCGACCGCAAGCTCGGCAACGTCCGCGCCACCGGCGCCGAGGCGCTGGTCACCGCTAACCCCGGCTGCCACCTGCAGCTCGCCTGGGGCGTGCGCGAGGCCGGCATGCCCCAGCAGGTGCTGCACCTGATGGAACTGCTCGGCGAGGCGACCCCGGACTGAGCCCCCCCCGGCAACACCGAGAAAAAAAATCCCCCTGCTCGCCCATGGAGCAGGGGGATTTTTTTGGTTCGGGCCAGCCTTCAACTCTGGGAGACTTTGTTCCCACCAGCTTTGTCCACTCTCCCCACGGCCCGCCTGCATTCGGCACCCGCGGGAGGGCCGGAGGACCGCCTTTTCCTTACCCGGCGATCCCGCGGATCCCATCCGCAATGAACTGGATCGCCAAGGCGGCGAGAATCACCCCGAGCAGGCGCTGGAGGATGTCGTCGCCGGTCTTGCCGATGACCTTTTTCAGGTAGCGGGCCGCCAGCAGCATGGCCAGGGTCAGCAGGTAGATGAGCAGCACGGCGGGGACCAGGGAGAGAAGCGCCACGCGCCCCTCGACCTGGGAGAAGAGCAGGATGGTCAGGGTCAGGCAGCCGGGCCCGGCGATGAGGGGGATCGACATGGGAAACACCGAGATGTCGAGGGTGTAGCCCGACTTGCTGTAGCCGCTGCCGCCCTGGCGGGTGATCATGTTGAAGGCGGTGTAGAACAGCAGCAGCCCGCCGCTGACTCGCAGGGCGTCGATAGTGATGCCGAGGCGGGTGAGCAGGGCCTCGCCGCAGAAGCCGAAGACCAGCACGATGGCGATGGAGATGACCGTCGCGCGGATCGCCATGCGGATCGCGTAGCGGCGCTCCTCGCCGTCGGAGAGGCCGTGAAAGATGACCGCCGCGCCGATGGGGTCGATGATGACGAAATAGGAGGTGAGCGCGTGGAGGAAGGTTTCCAGCTGCATGGTGGCTGATCCTTTGGCGTGCCTGGCCAAAACTCAAAGCCCCGCAGGGATTTTTCTCCTGCGGGGCTTCGTTATTCTGGAGCGGGAAACGGGATTCGAACCCGCGACTTCAACCTTGGCAAGGTTGCACTCTACCACTGAGTTATTCCCGCGCTGATCGTATCGGCGCTTTTTCCGACGGGGCGTATTAGATACCAAAACTTTTCCGGCAAGTCAACAGCTGAATTTCGCTTTTGGTCCTCGCGGCGGTTTTTGCCTCAGCTGATCCGCTGGCTCCCCTTGAAGCGCTTGAGCCAGGCCTGAAAATCCTCCTCCTCGTGCTCCAACTCGAAGGCGTTGAGCAGGCCGCGGCGCAGGGCGCTGGCCACGGCGCGGTTGCGCAGATTGAAGGCGTCGCCGAATTTGTCGCCGTGAAACTGCTCCTGGTCGATGCCGAGCTTGGTATAGAGGGAATTGAGGCGGCTCTGCACCCCCCGCCGCGAGAGGTAGCGGCGCTGGGCGATGAGGTTGTCGGTGAGGCCGAGGGAGATGTCCACCAGCGCCTCGTATTCGATGTCAGACAGGGCCGTCTGGCTGTGCCCGGCGCGCCCCTGAACCTTGCGCACCTCGGGGTCGATCCAGCACTGCTCGTCGATGAGCACCGTTTGGATGGCGGAAGAGATGCGCTCCCGGGGGCTCGACTTGAGGATGTAGCCGTAGACCGTTTCGGGAGGCACGATGCGCGCCAGCGCCCTGACGTACATCTCGTCCTTGTACTGGCTCCAGAACACGATGCGGGCCGAGGGCTTCTTCTGCCAGAGGGTACGGGCGAACTCGATGCCGTTGAGCTCGGGCATCTGGATGTCGCTGACCACCAGGGGATTTTCCTGCTTCAGGGCCAGTTCCAGGGCCAGCTGGCCGTTGTTGGCCCGCTCGATGTGGCAGGGGAAGTCCCAGCCATCGATCAGCTGCTCGAGAAATTCGAAGTCCTTGGGGTTGTCCTCGGCGATGATAAGTTCCAGCTTTTCCGGCATGGTTTATGACTCCTGGGTGCTGCTCTCGCGAAGCGGGAGGATCAACTCAAAACGGGTGCCGCTGGTGAACCGCGAAGGCTTCCAGGCGACCCGGGCGCCGATGGCGTTGGCCCGCTCCTGGATGTTGTGCAGCCCTCTTCCGCGTCCCAGGGCTCCGTTTTTCGGGTCGAAGCCGACCCCGTTATCCTCCACCGCGAGAACCAGGGCCCCTGCGCGCCGGTCGATGTCGACCTCGTAGCGGCTGGCCCGGGCATGCTTGATGACGTTGTGAATGGCCTCCACGGCGATCCGGTAGAGGGTCAGGCGCGCCAGGCGGGAAAGGCCCGCGGCATCGACCTCGGGGCTTACGTAGAGGTGGTATTCCGGCAGATCGCCGCGGGACAGATGCCGCTCCAGGTGGGACTGCAGGGCGGCCCCCAGGCCGAGGATCTCCAGGGCCTGCGGATGCAGGTTGTCCATAACCTCCCGCAGGTTGGTCATGGCCTTCTGCAGATCCTCCTCCAGGCGACTGGCCTGCGGCCGGCAATCGCTGGCCTGCTTGAGTTCCTGGATGCCGCGCAGCACCGAAGAGAGATCGCTGAGGGTCTGGTCGTGAATGTCCATGGCGATCCGGCGCCGTTCCTCCTCGGCCCCCTCGAGCAGTTTTTCCGAACCCACCACCCGAATCAGCTGGTCGGTCATCCGGTTGATGGACACGGCCAGCTCATCCAGCTCGTCCCGCACCCGGGCCGGCGCCGGCGGCGGCGAGAGGTCCCCGCGGACGATGCGCCCGGCGCTGTCGGATAGCGCCTGGATGCGGCGCAGGATGTTGCGCCCCAGGGCCAGCGACAGGAAGATCCCCAGCAGGATGGCCGCGCCCAGAACCACGATGCTCACCAGGGTGGTGCGTGCCACCAGCTCGTCGATGTCCCTGGCCTGGATGTCCCGCAATCGGGCCCGCTGCTTCTGGGTCAACTCGGAAAGCGTCAGCAGCTGGGGGCGCAGAATGGAAATCGCCGACAGGATGCGCTCGGCGTCGAATCCCCGCTCGGGATTGAGGTCGTTGACCGACTGCTGCAGCAGGGCCACAGTACGGTCGGGAAGCGGCATCAGCTCCATGACCCGCTCCACAGCCGCACCGAGATTGGCGTGCAACTCGGCCATGGCCTGCAACTGGCCGAGCTCGATGCGGGATTCGCCGCTCAGCATGATGGCCAGGCGGTAGAGCCGCTGGGTGGTCAGGTCGATCTCGGCCAGGGCGACGAACGCCGTCCCCAGGTTCCGGGCCTGCTGCCGCTTGATCGACAGGTCCCAGTAGGTATATTGCAGAAAACCCAGCAGCAGGGTCATCAGCAACAGGACGGTGGCCGGAGCCAGAATGATCTGGTGTTTGAGGGTCAGGCGCATGGCGACCACGATAGCACAGTGCTCTCATTATTACACTGTGCAATTGCACAGCTCCGCGGTGGGCAAATCCAGTGATATTCGGCAGCTGATTCACCCCGGACCGGCCACGGTCGCTCCCGCGAAGGCCTGCCTGGCCTCCTCCTCCAGCAACTGAGGGGTACTCTGGTAGCGCGGCGAGTGGTGGAACACCTGCAGCCGCGCCACGGCGGCCCTGCGCGCCAGTTCCCCCGCCAAGCGGGCGGTGAGGTGATTGCGCTGCCGGGCCCGATCGATTTCCTCGTGGCTGAACGGCGCCTCTATCACCAGCAGGTGGCTCTGGTCGGCAAGGCGGGTTATTTTCAAGAAATTTTCCGAAACCGGGGCCGCATCCGTCACGTAACAGATCTTCATCCCGCGCTCGGTATGGGCAACCTCGTCGACCAGCTCGCCCAGCGGCCGTGAGATCTCCCCCCCGGCGGCGAGGGGCACTCGCGTGGGCGTCTCCGCCGAGGCGCCGCTGCGCACCAGGTCCTTGAAGCGGGTCAACCAGGGCCCCTGCAGGTAGCCCCGGCACTCCAACGCGTCCTTGTGGATGGCCACGTGCAGCGGTTCCTCGAGGGCGAAACCCAGCGAGATGATGCCGCCATGGTCCAGCGCCACCCCCCGCACCCCGTAAGCGGAGTGCTCCAGCAGCTGGCCCTGCGGGAAGGCCCAGGGCTCCTGCTCCTCCGGGCGAAAGGCATTGCCGGCCCGGAACACCACCTGCCGCCCCAGTTTCTCTCCCCATTCGCGCACCCTGAGGCTGAAGGGGTAGCCTTCGACCAGGTTCCAGGTATAGCCCGAAAGCCGCCCGGCAATCTGCTCGGCGATCCCCGGCGGTCCGCAGAGCAGCAGCTGGGTGTCCTGGTAGAGAAAGGCGCGCAGCAACTGGTCGAATCCGATCAGGTGATCGATGTGTGCGTGGGAGACGAACACCCCCCGGATTTTGAGCATTTCGCGGGTGGTCAGGCGCTGCAGGTCCCCGCAGTCGAACAGCAGGGCCTCGCCGAGATGCGCCACCCGCACGTAGAGGGCCGGGTCGCCGAAGGGCCCGTTGATCAGGCTCGGGTAAAAGACCGATCTCATTCCCGGTGGTTGCGACGCAAGCGCCGCTTGGCGGTGTCGGCCAGCTCCATGATCCCCTCCAGGGTCCGGCGGTAGAAGCGGCGGATCGGCACGTCGTTGACCCGGATCTCCTGGTCCACCCTCTCCAGCAGCAGCTTTTCGCCGGGCGACAGGTGGACCAGGGTTTCCCTCGCCGCCGGATCGAGGCCGATCAGGAAGCGGTACTCCTCCTTGCCCACCGGCGCGGCAAACAGCAGCAGGGTGCGGGTGGGGTCGCCGCTCTTGTAGTCGTGGCGGGAGGTCTGGGCCACCAGCCGGGCGGCGACCCGGGATTTTTTGGCAAACACCGATTCCAGGGTGACCCCCGCCGGTTTGAGCCTGGACAGGGCCGGAAGGGAGTCGGGCCGGTAAGGGACGGGGTTGCGTTTTTCCAGATGACGGGTCTGCTCGACCAGGATCACCACGTTGTTGTTGATCGGGCCGCCGATGGAATGGGACAGGCCCGCCTTGAAGCGCCCCGCCCGCACCATCTGGTGATTCTCCACGATCTGGATCATCCCCGTGGCCCCGAGGGGATGGCCGCGCCCCTTGAGCCCCCCGGTGAGGTTGGTGGGATAGCGCCCCCATTCCCCGGTCAGCCTCTCGTCGAGCAGCCCCTCGAGCAGCCGCTCGCGGGGCACCACCCCCAGGTCGGCCATATTGATGGGCCCAAAGCCGTTGAAGGGGTCGTGCATGTTGATATGGACCTTCCCCTCGAGCTCGCCGAGATCCTTGAGGCCTGCCATCCCCAGGGCGTAGCGCTGGGCGATGACCGTGGCCGGGAAGGTGGTGAAGGTCCGGCGGTCGGCGATGGTCGGGATGTCGGTTCCCGACCCCACCCCGGCGACCACCACCTCCTGGGGGGAGCTGGTCAGCAGGCAGGCCCCCACCCCGTCGGACATAGGGCAGAAATCGTAATAGCGCAGCGGATCGTAATAGAGGTAGTTCTTGCCGTTTTCGATGTCGGCGTAGTACTGCTCCACGGGGATTTCGTAATCCAGGTGGGCCAGGGGGTTTTTCGCCGCAAAATGTTGGGCGCGCGCGGTCAGCCTGGCGCTGAAGTCGGTCCAGTCCTCCGGCCCGAGCCCGAATTCGTCCATCAGCGCCCCGGCCACCAGCGCCCCGCAGGCCGGCATGGTCAGGCCGAACTCGGCCTCTTCGCGGTCGATGACCCCGGCAACGATGCGGGTCGCCGCCCCGGTGTCCACATCGCTCATTTTCTGGATGCCGATGGCCAGCACATTTTCGTGGCGCCCCGAGGCGATCTCCATGTAGGCGGCCTCGAAGGCGCTGGCCCCCGAGGAGCTGGCCGTATCCACCAGCAGGGACTTGGCGCCGCTGATCCCCAATACCCCGGCAGCCTTGGCGGCAACATTGTCGACGCCGGAAAAGGCGAAGGGGTTCTGGCTGCCCACCACCACGCAGTCGATCTTCTCTCTTTTTACCGCGGCCCCATCGAGCAGCGCGTGTACCGCCTCGAGGGTCTGGAAAAAGTTGCGCTTCTCGCGGTGCCGGCCGTCGTACTTGCCCACCGGCAGCATGAAGGAATCGGCGATGTACACGGGTCTCGGACGAAACGCTTCAGCCATGGCACCTCCTGGATGGCAACGTTCGGTTATCCCGGCGATTAAAGATATTCTAGCCGATGGGGGAGAAAAGAAAACATGGCGCCGGCAGGCGGGTTGACACCCCGGGCCCGGTTGGTAAATTGGGGCTCGCTTGCCCCACTGAGAAGGGACCAATTTCGCGTTGCCATTCCAGGAGGTCCCAAATGACGAATATCGCCGAAAAACTGCTGGCCAACGCCCCCGAGGACATGGACCTCAAGGCCCGCTACGGGTTGACCGAAGTCCCCTCTCTGCCGGTGGTGGACATGGCGGTCAAGGAAGCCCGGCTCGACCCCCGCCAATAGCCCCTGGCCCGTCCAGGCGTCAAAAAGGCCCCGGACCATCGGTCCGGGGCCTTTTGTCTGCACGACCTGCTGCTCCGGAAGGGCGGGAGCTATTTGACTTTCAGGGTGGTGTAGAACAGATTCTGACCCCGCTGCACCAGCAACCGCAGCACCTTGCCCGCCTCGGGCTTGCCCACCGCGGAGCGGAAGGCGGCGGCATCCTTCACCTCGCTGCCGTTGACCTCGAGAACCACATCGCCGGGGCGCAGGTTGGATTCGGCAGCCGGGCCCTGGGGATCGACCGCGGTGACCAGGGCCCCGCGAGTCCCCTCCAGCCCCTGAGAACGGGCGATCTCCGGGGTCAGATCGGTCACCGAAAGCCCCAGCACCCCGGCCCCTTCCGGCGCCGCGGCCGCGGCCGCCTCGTCCTCGTCGAGCTTGCCGATCTTGACCGACAGTTCCCGGGTTTTGCCCTCGCGCCACACTTCCAGCTTGACGCTCTTGCCCACCGCGGTGGCCGCCACCAGCCGCGGCAGGTCGCTCATCTCCTCGATCGGCTTGCCGTCGAAGCCGAGAATGATGTCGCCGCGCTTGAAACCGGCCTTCTCCGCCGGGGAGTCCTTCACCACCTCGGCCACCAGGGCGCCACGGGCCTTGTCCAGGCCGAAGGAGGCGGCCAGTTCCTCGTTGACCTGCTGGATGGAAACCCCCAGCCACCCGCGGGTGACGTGCCCGGTCTCCTTGAGCTGCGGTACGATGGCGCTGGCGGCGTTGATCGGCAGGGCGAAGCCGATTCCCTGGCCGCCGGCGACGATCGCCGTGTTGATGCCGACCACCTCGCCCTTGATGTTGAACAGGGGCCCGCCGGAGTTGCCCGGGTTGATCGAGGCGTCGGTCTGGATGAAGTTGTCATAGGGCCCGGCGCCGATGACCCGCCCCTTGGCGGAGACAATCCCTACCGTCACCGTCTGCTCCAGGCCGAAGGGGTTGCCGATGGCCATGACCCATTCGCCGACTTTGAGCCCTTCGCTGTCGCCGATCCGGGCGACGGGCAGCTCCTCGTCGGTGTCGATTTTCAGCAAGGCGATATCCAGCTTGGGGTCGAGCCCCTTGACCGTCGCCTTGAAGCTGCGGCCGTCGGCCAGCTTGATGTTCACCTCGTCGGCCCCTTCGACCACGTGGTTGTTGCTCAGGATGTAGCCGTCCTTGGAAATGATGAACCCCGAGCCCAGGGAGCGCTCCTTGCGCGGAGGAACGGGCTGGCCGCCGAAGAAGCGGTCGAAGAAGTCCTCGAAAAGCTGGTCCTGGGGCGAGCGGGGCCCGGGCAGCATCGGCCGGCGCGGCTGCACGGTCTTGGAGGTGTTGATGTTGACGACCGCCGGTTTCAGGTTTTTGGCCAGGGTGACGAAGTCGGGCCCGTCCACCGCAGTGGCGACACCGGGAAGGGCCAGGGCAAGCAACAGGCAAAGCAGGGAATAAAGAGGGTTGCGCAGCTTCATGAAAAACCTCCTTGAAGTGGAATTTACGTCACCTATTTAATCACCGGGGCTGCCCAAGTCAATGTGCGGATACGCAATAAAAACGCCTGGAATCCACAGGACGCCAGGCGTTTTGTACCGTTTCCGAGGTTGTTCGCTCAGCCGTGCTCCGGCCCGTCGAGCGGCTCGGATTCGTAAGGCGGACCGTGCTTGGGGATATAGACGGTGAACACGCTCCCCTCGCCGGGGGTGGACCTCACCTCGATGCGCCCGCCGTGGGCCGCCACGATCCACTTGACGATGGCCAGCCCCAGGCCGGTGCCGCCGACCTCGCGGTTGCGGGCCTCGTCGACCCGGTAGAAGCGGTCGAAAATGTGCGGCAGGTGCTGCTGCCCGATGCCGATCCCCGTGTCGGCCACCGCCACCACCGCCTGATCCCCCTGGACCGTCAACGAGACGTCCACCTTCCCTCCCCGCGGAGTGTACTTGATGGCGTTGGAGATCAGGTTGAGAAAGACCCGGTGCAGCTGGAGCTGATCGGCATCGATAAGGATCTCCTTGTCCACCCGCAGGGTCAGGGAGAACTCGATGTCCTTCGGCTCGGCCAGCATGCGCCCCTGCAGATAGAGATCCTGCAGCTGGTCGCTGAGGCTGAAACTGGTGATCTCCAGGCGCGATTCCCCGGCTTCGCTTTTGGCCAGGGTCAGCAGGTCCTCGATGATCCGCTCCATGCGGTCGATCTCTTCCATGTTCGACTCGAGGGTGCGGCGCAGCTCCTCGGGGTCTTTGGCCCAGCGCAGGGTGACTTCGGTTTCGCCACGCAGAATGGCCAGCGGGGTGCGCAGCTCGTGGGAGGCGTCTCCGGTAAACTGCTTGATTTTGTTGAAGGACTCCTCGAGACGATGGAGCATCTCGTTGAAGGTGAGCTCGAGTTCGGCGATCTCGTCCCGGGTGTCTCGAACCGGGAGCCGCTGGGAGAGCTTTTCCGCGGAGATCTTGCGCACGGTGCTGGTGATGCGCACCACCGGGGCCAGGGCGCGACCGGCCAAAAACCAGCCGCCGAAGGCCAGGGCCAGGATGGCCAGGGGGGTGGAGGTGAGAAAAATCAGCCGCAGCCCCCGCAGCACCGCCTCGTTGGAGTCGAGATTCTCCCCGACCCGAAGCAACTCGGCGGCGTCTCCCCCCCGCAGCGGGTAGGTCAGCAGGCGGATCTGGGGAGTATCCTTCTGCTCGACGGTCTGAAAAAACAGGCCCTCGCGCAGCGCGGCCTTCGCCGAGTGGGCGCTGAAGGGGAGAGGGACCCCATCCAGGTTAGCACTGTAGCAAAGGACATTGCCCTCGACGTCCAGCAATTGCAGGTACTCGCCCCAATGGTGGCTGCCGCGAAAACTCAGCAACCGCTCACAGGGGTTGCCCCGCCCCAACTCCTGGCTCTTGGCCTGGTAGGAGGCCACGTCCCCGGCAATTTTGAGCAGCCGCTGATCAACCTGGGCCAGCAGGTTGGACTCCAGGTACAGGTGCCAGAAGAATCCGCTGGCCGCCAGGATGACGGCCAGGGTCAGGGCATACCAGAGGGTGAGTCGGAAGCGAATGGAGCGGAAGAACAAGCTATTCCTCCTTCAGCACGTAACCGACGCCCCGCACCGTGTGGATAAGCTTCTTTTCATAGTCCTTGTCGACTTTTTTCCGCAGGTAATTGACATAGACGTCAATGATGTTGGTGAAAGAGTCGAAGGTATAGTCCCAGACATGTTCGGCGATCATGGTCCGGGTGAGAACCTGGTTGGGATTGCGCATGAAGTATTCCAGCAGCGCATATTCCTTGGCGGTAAGATCGATCTCCTTGCTGCCGCGCCACACCTTGTGGCTTACCGGATCGAGGCGCAGATCAGCGAAGGTGATCTCGGCGCCGCGGTCCTGCTTGCCGCGCCGCACCAGGGAGCGGACCCGGGCCAGCAACTCGGCAAAGGCAAAGGGCTTGGTCAGGTAATCGTCACTGCCCGAATCCAGACCGGAAACGATGTCGTCCACGGTGTCCTTGGCGGTCAGGCAGAGCACCGGAGTGGCGATCTCCTTCTTGCGGATCTCGCGGATAGCTGTCAGCCCGTCCATCTTGGGGAGCATGATGTCCATGAGGATCAGGTCGTAGGGGACCTCCGTGGCCTTCTGCAGCCCCTCCTCGCCATCATAGGCGAGATCGACCTCGTAGCTTTCCTCTTCCAGGCCCCGCTTGATAAAGCTGGCGACTTTTTTCTCGTCTTCAACAACCAGAATTCGCATGTTCTGTCTCCTTTTTTTCGATGTCCTTCGGTAACTGGGTATTCCCTTCACCGGGATTGATTTCTACACGGGCCCTTCCTCAGGCCCGCCAAATCGGCCAATTTAATCGGTGGCGGCCCATGGGAAAGTCGGCCGCCAACCGCAGCTATTTCAGATTGAGCCGGACCAGAACCTCGTTGGCGGTCTCCTCGACCGCCTTGTCCGATACGTTAACCATGACCCAGGCGTTCTGGCGAAACAGCCGGCGGGCGTGGCGCAGCTCTTCTTCGATCTCCTCGTGGTCGGCGTAGGCCGCCCGGGGGTCCTGCCCCAGGTTGCGCAGGCGCGAGGTCCGGATCTCCAGCAGGCGCTGGGGGTCTATGGTGAGCCCCACCACCCGGGTCGCTTCGATCTGGAACAGCTCCGACGGGGGTTCGATCCCCTTGACCAGGGGCACGTTGGCCACCTTCCAGCCGCGATGCGCCAGGTACATGGAGAGCGGCGTCTTGCTGGTCCGCGAAACCCCGACCAGAACGATGTCGGCCTTGTGCAGGTTGCGGGTTTCCTGCCCGTCGTCGTGGCGGACGGTGAATTCGACCGCCTCGATGCGCCGGAAATACTCTTCGTTGATGCCGTGCAGCAGGCCCGGCGTTTCCCCGGGAGAGTGCCCGACGAATTCGGCCAACCGCATCAGCAGCGGGGTGATCAGGTCGATGCTGGGCAAGCCCAAGGCATCGCATTCGTCGTGAACCAGCTGCGCCAGCTCGCGATTGACGATGGTGTAGACGACCAGCCCGCTGTTCGCCAGCGCCTCGTCGAGAGCCTCGTAGACCTGGTTTTTGGAACGAACGTTGCTTACCCGCTTGAGGCGCACCGCTTTGCCCCGGAACTGGGCGAGGGCCGCCATGACGATTTTCTCGGCGGTCTCACCGGTCGCGTCGGAAAGCAGGTACACCAGCTGAACTGCAGTCATCTCCCATCCTCATGAAAATACTATCAGGATTGTAGCAGGTCTCTTTTAATGTGCAAGGCGGCAAATGACCGCCTGATTTTTCCCATCCCTTCACCCCAAGCTTCCGGGGGCCCCTAGCCAATCAAATACCATTTAGGGTATCAGACTCATTAAAGTCATTCCGAATTAAACTTCATACATACGCGGTTGTCAAGGTTTTTATTGCCTTTGGCCAATCGCTCTGCTAAACAGGTCCCATGAACAGACAATGGATGGAAATGCGTATCGAAATTCCCGCCGCCGGCATCGACCTGGTCAGCCACGAGCTGGCCGAACTCGGCTGCGAGGGCGTCACCGTCGAAGAGCGGACCCTGGACACCTTCATCCCCCCAGACCCCGATGAAATTCCCACGGGCAACCTGCACATCAAGGCCTACTTCCCAGCCGGGGACGACGCGGCCGAGCTGTGCCGGCGGGTCAGGGAACGCCTCGAGTGGCTGGCCCCCCTGGTGCCGGGCCTGGTGCCGGCGCTGCCGGAGGTCACCCCGGTGCGCAACGAGGACTGGGCCGAGGGATGGAAGCAGCATTTCAGCGCGGTGCGTATCGGCCCCCGCCTGGTGGTCAAGCCGACCTGGGAGCCCTTCACCGCCGAGGCCAGGGACGTGGTGGTCAACCTCGACCCGGGTATGGCGTTCGGCACCGGCACCCACGGCACCACCAGGCTGTGCCTGGAGGCCATCGCCGAACTGTTCGAAACCGCGACTCCCCCCCGCCGGGTCCTCGATGTCGGCACCGGCTCGGGGATTCTGGCCATCGCCGCCGCGGCCCTGGGCGCCGAACGGGTGCTGGCCTGCGACATCGAGGAGCAGGCCTGCCTGACGGCCAGCGAGAACGCCCTCCTCAACAGGGTCGGCGACCACCTAGAGGTGACCGGCGCGCCGCTGTCGTCCCTGGAGCGGGGATTCGACCTGGTCCTGGCGAACATCCTGGCCGAGGAGAACATCCGCCTGGCCTCGGAGCTGGTCGAGCGCCTGGCCCCGGGCGGCGCGCTGGTCCTCTCGGGGATCCTGCAGGAGAAAGAGGCCTTGGTCCAGGAGGCCTTCGCCGCCTACCCGCTGACGGGCCCGGTGGTCAGCCACCGGGAGGAATGGAGCTGCCTTCTGTATCGCAAAGAGAGCTGAATGCGTCAATTTTTTGTCCCCACGGCGCTGCTGCAGGAGGATGAGGTGCCCCTCGAAGGGGAGGTGCACCACCACCTGGCCACCGTCCTGCGCCTGAAGCCGGGCGAGGAGGTCCTGCTGCTTGACGGCCAGGGGATGCTGTGCCGGTGCCGCATCGAGCGACTGGAACGCAGAAGCGGTCGGGCCCTGGTCCTCGAGCGCTGGCGGGAGGGGGAAAAGGTTTTTCCCATTCAGCTGCTGCAGGCCCTGCCCAAGGGGGACAAGCTGGAGCTGGTCCTGCAGAAAGGCACGGAACTCGGCATCACGCGTTTCACCCCGGTAGAAGCCGAGCGAAGCGTCGCCCTGGTCCAGGGGGACCGAGGGGAAAAACGCCTGCAGCGCTGGGAACGCATCGTTCTCGAAGCAGCCCGCCAGAGCCGCCGCCCCCTGTTGCCCCGCCTCGAGCCCCCGCTGCCCCTTTCCGAAGCCCTCGCCGCCTGCCGCGCCGAACTGCGCCTGATGCTCTGGGAGCAGGAGAGCCGCCCGCTGGCCGCCGTCCTGCCGCCGACACCCCCACGGGACGCCGCCATCCTGGTCGGCCCCGAAGGGGGGTTCTCCCCTGCCGAAGCACAAACCGCCCGCGCCGCCGGCTTCCTGCCCGTCGGGCTCGGCCCGCGCATTCTCAGAAGTGAAACCGCCGGCTTTGCCGTGGCAAGCATCTTGCAGTTCATTTACGGCGACCTGGGCGCCGCCCCAGGCAAGACATGAGCATGCCGGCCTGCGGAAGGAGACCCGATGAGATGCCCTAAATGTGGTTTTCACAGTTTTGACACCCTCGATGCCTGCAAGAAGTGCAGCCACGACCTGCGCGAATTCAAGGAAAAATTCGGCCTGCGCAGCCTGCTCTTTCCGGCAGCGGCCGGGGCCGTCTCGGAGGCGGACGCCTTTGCCGACTCCGGCACCCAGCCAGAACCGCTTCTCCAGGGCGAAGATGCCGCCACCGAGGAGGGGAGCGATTTCGGGTTCGATTTCATGGGGGATGAAAGCGACGCGCAGCCGCCCGCTCCGGCCGCCCGGCAGCTGAGCGAAGAAGCTGCCGCGTTCGATGACGCAACCGGAGAGCAGGAGGACGCCTTTTCACTGGAGGCTGACGAGGAGGTCCCTGCATTGGACCTTGACGCCGACTGGGGCGAGGATGTCCCGGCTCTGGATGAGGAAACTGCCGCAACGGCCGGCCCGGAGGAAGAGGAACCCTTCTCCTTCGGCCAGCCCTGGGATGAAGAAGTCGCCGGCGCCCCGGCTGCCCCCCTTTCCGGGGATGAGTCGGAGGCCCTGGAGGCCGAGTTGGACGACTTCACCTTCGCCCCGCAGGACGAGGAACTGCCGGCGCTGGCGGCAGAAGCCGACATCGACTTCCCCGACAGCGAAGAGCTGCCGACGCTGGAGTCCGCCGAGGACGCCCTTGACTGGAACTCCTTCGCCGAGACGCTGGACGCGCCGGATGCGGGCAAAAAACCGGGGGCCGGGGAGGAGCCCAACACCCCTTTTGACTTTCGGGGGGCCGAAGCTGCGGCTCGGCCCCCCGCAGATTCGCCGGCCGAGACGGACGCTCAACCCAACCAGGACGAGCCCACCCCTTCCATCGCCGGGGTGTTTTTCAGTTCACTGGGGGAAACCCCGGAAGACGAGCCCGAATCACGGGGATTCGATTTCGCCGAAGAGGCCTCAGCGGAGCCCGAACCGCAGGCCGCCGAGGCCGAACTGCCCTGGGCTGCGGAAGGCCTGCCCGAAACCCTGCACGCCGAGTATTCCGTCGAGGAGCCCTCCTCCCTGCCAGGGGGGGAGTCGGTCCCGCTTCCGGAGGTTTTGGAAGACCCGGAGGCCGCCGATGCGGTTTGCCAGGCGGAGGAACCGGCCACGGCCGGGCAAGGCCCCACCGAGGGCACTTTGGCTCCGCTGTTGCTGCGCCTGGGCGCCGGCGGCCTGGACCTGCTGGTGCTGGCGCTGGTATTCGTGCTGTTTCTGATGGCCGGGGAACTGGCGCTGGGACGGGACCCGCAGGCGGGGGCGCTACCTACCGCGGGCACTCTGCTGGATCTGGCCGGACCTTATTTCCTGGTGTTGTTCGCCCTCTGCTTCGGGTATTTCACCCTGTTCCATTTCCTGGCCGGCCAGACCCCCGGGAAGATGTTCCTGCGGCTGCGGCTCGAAGCCGTGGACGGCTCGCCCCTCTCCTTCTCCCAGGCGTTTCTGCACAGCTCGGGCGGCCTGCTCTGCCTGCTGACCGGGGGGGTCGGGTTCGCGGCCGCCGGCCGGCACCCCCTGCACCAGGGGTGGCACGACCGCATTGCCGCCACCCGGGTGATCCGCACCCGAAGGTAGGCCCATGGGGCCCGGGACGTTGGAACCGATGCGGCCCCCCCGCAACCTATCAACCTAGGATACCCGGGTCAGCCCATGCGCAGGCGGATGAATTCGGCCAGGTCGGCACAGCGCAGGTAGGGGTTGTTCTGCAGTTCGAAGCCGATGGTAGACACCGGCTGGGGACCATAATCGTGGCCGGGGAAAACCCGGGTTTCCAGGGGAAAGGCGGCCAACCGACGCAGGCTGTGATAAAGGGCCGCGGGGTCGCTTCCCGCCAGGTCGGCCCGGCCGCAGCGGGTGACGAAAAGGGTATCGCCGGTGAGCAGGGCACCCGGGGGATGCAGGGTGATGGAACCGGGCGTATGCCCGGGGGTGTGCAGCACCTCGATCCTGCCCAGCCCGACGCTCAGGGCGTCGCCCTCCCCCAGCGGGATGTCGGCGCCCGGCAGATCGGCGGGGTGGGCCGCCAGGCGGGCTCCGGTCTCCTGGATGATCACCGGGTTGCCGGCGACATGGTCGCCATGGCCGTGGGTGTTGACCAGCACGTCGATCTGCACCTGCCGCTCCCGGGCGGCGGCCAGCAGCAGTTCCGGGGCGTAGGAGGGGTCCACGGCGATTCCCTTGCGGGCCTGGGGACAGAACACCAGGTAGGAGAAATTCTTCGCCTGCCCGGCAGCTATCTGAACAACCAACAGATCCGCCATTTCACCACTCGCGCCGGGGCGGCTCCTGGTTGCCCACCTTGCGGATCTCGCCGTCAATCACCTTGAAAACGTCCCCGGTGGCCTGCACCACCCATTGATCGCCTTCCTCGGGCGGCATGGGGAATTCCCGGCTGCCCAGGTAAACGTCTTCGTTGTCGATCATCGCCCACCAGTCGAGGGCGCCGGTCTGCCAGAGCTTGGTTTTCAGATTGAAGGCCATTGTGCAAAGTCTCCCGTTGTGGTTTGCGGCCATCTTACTTGAGCGGGCGCGCGGCGGTCAACCGCCTGGGCATATTCCATCAGCGATATCGGGATGCGGGCCGCGCATTGCGGCTTGTGGACGCGCCGGTTTCTGGCTTATACTGGCAGATCACGACCCGCTGACCCTGGCATGCCCGATGGAGGCTCGATTGGCATGAAATTTACCAAGATGCATGGCGCCGGCAATGACTACGTCTATATCAATGCCTTCGAGCAGACCGTGGCCGAGCCCTCGCGACTGGCAGTCGAGCTGAGCAACCGCAACTTCGGGGTCGGCTCGGACGGGCTGATCCTGATCCTCCCCTCCCGCACGGCCGACGTGCGCATGCGCATGTTCAACGCCGACGGCAGCGAGGCGGAGATGTGCGGCAACGGGGTGCGCTGCGTTGCCAAATACGCCTACGACCACGGCCTGGTAAGGGGGCGGCAGATCAGCGTCGAGACCGGCGCCGGAGTGCTGCCCCTGCAGCTGTTCACCAATGCCGCCGACAAGGTGGAGCGGGTGCGGGTCAACATGGGCAAGCCGCGGCTGACCCGCGGCGAGATTCCCATGACCGGAGCACCGGACGAGCAGGTGATCGCCGCCGAGCTGAAGGTCCTCGATCGCACCTTCCACATCACCTGCGCCTCCATGGGCAACCCCCACTGCGTCATCTTCGTGGACAACGTCGACGAATTTCCGCTGGCCAAGTATGGCCCGGAAATCGAACATCATCCGCTGTTTCCCAACCGCACCAACGTCGAATTCGTCGAAATCGTCTCCCCCGGGGAGGTCAGGCAGCGTACCTGGGAGCGCGGCGCCGGGGAAACCCTGGCCTGCGGCACCGGGGCCTCCGCGGTGGCGGTCGCCGGGGTGCTGACCGGTCAGACCGGGCGCAAACTGGTCAACCACCTGCGTGGCGGCATTCTGGAAATGGAATGGGCGGAGGACGGCCATGTGTTCATGACCGGGCCGGCGGTGCAGGTTTTCGAAGGGGAGTACCACCCCCAATGAGCGAGCCCTTCATGGAAGCAGTAATCTTCGATCTGGACAACACCCTCTACTCCCCCGAACGCCAGCTGTTCTCCCTGATCGACGTGCGCATCAACCGCTACATGCACGAGGTGGTCGGCATTCCCCTGGGGGAGGTGGACGGCCTGCGGCGCCGCTACTGGGCCGAGTACGGGGTGACCCTGCAGGGGCTGATCCGCCATTACGGGGTCGATCCGGAGGATTACCTGGAATATGTCCACGACGTCGACGTGGCCGGACGCCTGCGGCCCGACCCGCAGCTGCGCCAGGCCCTGGGGGAGATCCCCCAGCGCAAGGTGGTCTTCACCAACGGCTCCCGGGGGCACGCCCTGCGGGTGCTCGACGCCCTCGACCTGAACGGGCAGTTCGAACAGATCTTCGACATCCGGGTCGCCGATTACCGCCCCAAGCCCTTCACCGAGCCCTACCGGCAGGTGCTGAGGAGCCTGGCGCTGGCCCCCGAGTGCTGCGTCATGGTGGAAGACAGCCCGGAGAACCTGCGCACCGCCAAGCAACTGGGTATGCGCACCATCCTGGTGGGTGGCGGCGAATGCCCCGCCTACGTCGACGCCCGCATCGACTCCGCCGCCCAGGTCCCGCAGGTGGTTTCCGAATGGATGGCCTGCTGAGCGACCCCGCCCCGACCAGGATTGCCGATCGATGAACAAAGAGCAGGTTCTCAGCGAGGTGCTGGCCTCGGGCACCCTCCCCACCCTGGCCCCGGTGGCCTCCAAGCTGGTGGAGATTTCCGCCCGGGAGGAGACCACCATTGCCGACATCGCCGGGCTGGTGGCCAAGGACATCTCCCTCTCGGCCAAGGTGCTCAAGGTCGTCAATTCGGCCTTCTACAGTTTTCCGCAGAAGATCAGCACCATCCACCAGGCGGTCTCGATCCTCGGCATCAACGCCATCCGCAACCTGGTCTTTTCCTTTTCCTTTCTGGGCATCGAACCCTCTTCCTCCGAAGACTCCTTCGACTACCGGGAATTCTGGACCAAATCCCTGGCCGCCGCCGTGTCGGCCCGGCTGATCGTCTCGAGACTGAAGCAGAAGGGGATCGAATCGGAGGAAATCTTCATCGCCGGACTGCTGCAGAATGCCGGGGAACTGTTTCTGGCCCGAGCCTTCCCCGGCCCCTATCTCGAGACCCTCGCCCGACACTCCGGGCAGGACGGCTCCCTGCTCGAGGCGGAGCGGGAGGTCACCGGCGCCGACCATGCCTTCATCGGCAGCGAGGTATTCAAGACATGGCGTTTCCCGGAGGTCCTCTGGCGGCCGATTCGCCACCACCACTCCCCCCGCGAGGACAGCACCGCTGATGCCAGGGCCAAATTCACCACCTTCGTGGTCCATCTTTCCGGGGTGCTGGCCGACATCCTCTATTCGCCCCAGCCCGACGCCCTGATCAAGGCCTTTCGCGCCAGGGCCAAGGCGGTACTGCGGCTCAGCGACGCGGACATCGACGCGATCTTCGAATCGGTGCACCTGGAGGTCAACGAGGCTGCGGACTACTTCGGGCTGAAAATCGCAAAGACCCGGTCGGTGGCGGAGATCCTGCAGCAGGCCAACGCCGAGCTCAGCGTCCTGAACCTGTCCTACGAGCAGATGAACCGCGAACTGGTCCAGCACAAGGTCCGCCTCGAGACCCTGACCAGGGAGTTGGAGGAGAAAAATCGCATCCTCGAACGCCTGGTGCACATCGACGGGCTCACCGAGGTTTATAATCACCGGTTTTTCCAGGACTTTCTCGGCAAGGAGCTGACTCGGGCCATGCGCCACGAACGCCCCGTCAGCCTGGTGCTTGTCGACATCGACCATTTCAAGGCGTTCAATGACAGCTACGGGCACCAGGTCGGGGACTTCATCCTCAAGGAGGTCTGCGCGGTGGCCCGGCAGAGCCTGCGCGAACACGACATCATGGCCCGCTACGGCGGCGAGGAGTTCGTCTTCGTGCTCCCCGAGACCAGCGCCGAGGGGGCCCTGAAGGTGGCCGAGAGAGTTCGCCAGGCGGTGGAAGAACATCGCTTCACCGGCGACGGCGGCAACTACCGGGTGACCATGAGCCTGGGGGTTGCGACCATGCTGCCGCCGGGGGATTCCTTCAAGAAGAACGAGTTCATCGGCTACGCCGACGAGGCCCTGCTCCAGGCCAAGCGGCGCGGCCGCAACCGGGTCGAGGTCTTCGCCCCCAAAACCCGCTGGTTCGGGCGGAAATGACCCACAACCCCTGTGCTGATCCGACCGGGCCATTGGAGCTCCAGCGCGGGGTGGCCGGGGCCGGCTGACCGCGCCTTGACCCTGCCCCCGTGTTGTTCCTCGGACTTGAAGTCCGGATCGACGAGAACGAGTTTTCTGACCCATGCTTCTGCTCGGCGCCCACATGTCCATTGCAGGCGGGGTGGAGACGGCCTTCGCGCGCGGCGAGAAGGTCGGCTGCACCGCCATGCAGATCTTCACCAAGAACGCCAACCAGTGGCGGGGCAAGCCCATCTGCGCCGAGTCGGCCCGGGCCTTCGCCCAAGCCTGGCAGGCCAGCTCCATCGGGCCGGTCATCGCCCACGACACCTACCTGATCAACCTGGCCTCCCCCGAGGAGGACAAATGGCGCAGGTCGATCGAGGCCTTTCTCGACGAGATGCGGCGCTGCGCCCTGCTCGGCGTCCCGGCCCTGGTCATGCACCCCGGCGCCCACCTGGGCAGCGGTGAGCAGGCCGGCCTGGCGCGGCTCTGCGCGGCCTTCCGGCTGATCTTCGCCGAGGCCCCCGCCGAGGTCCGGGTGCTGCTCGAGAACACCGCCGGCCAGGGCAGCTGCCTGGGAGCCCCCCTGGAACATCTGGCCGCAGTGTTCGAAGGGGTCCCCCAAGGGCGTTTCGGGGTCTGCTTCGACACCTGTCACGCCTTCGCCGCCGGCCACGATCTCTCCAGCGCCGAAGGCTACGAGGCCGTAATGGCCGAGTTCGACCGACTGGTCGGCCTGGAGCGGATCGAGGCCTTTCACCTCAACGACAGCAAAAAGGGGCTCGGCAGCCGGGTCGATCGCCACGAACATATCGGCCGGGGCGCCCTCGGCCGGGCCTGCTTCGAGGCACTGATGAGAGACCAGAGGTTCAGCGGCGTGCCGAAAATCCTGGAAACCCCCAAGGGGGACGATGACGAGTTCGACCTGATGAACCTGGCGCTGCTGCGCGAAATGGCGGGAGAGTGCCAATGAGGGCCGTTCTGCAGAGAGTCTCCTCGGCGCGGGTCGAGGTGGCGGGAAAAGTGGTGGGCGAAATCGGCCGCGGGCTGCTGGTGCTGCTGGGGGTCGAGGAGGGCGACGGCGAAGCGGACATCCGCTACCTGGCGGAGAAAACCGCCCAGCTGCGCATCTTCGAGGACCAGGCGGGAAAAATGAATCTCTCGGTGGAAGAGATCGGCGGAGAGCTGCTGGTGGTCTCCCAGTTCACCCTGCTCGCCGACTGCCGCAAGGGGCGCCGCCCCGGCTTCTCGCGGGCCGCCGTCCCGGCCCTCGCCGACGAACATTATGTTAAATTCGTGGAGATCCTGCGCGGGCGCGGACTAAGCGTCGCCACCGGGCAGTTTCAGGCGTCCATGGACGTCCACCTGGTCAACGAGGGACCGGTGACCATACTTCTCGACAGCCGGAAGGGATTTTGATGTCAGACCGAGAGGAATACCAGGGGCCGAGCCGCTCGGCCAAAAAACGCGCCGCCAAGGCGGTGGAGGAACTGGCCTGGAAACTGGTCGACCTGCCCGAGGCCGAGTGGAACCGCCTGCCAGCCGCGGGCGAGTTGCGAACCGAGATCGGCCAGGCCCGGGCAACCGGCGGCCACGGCTCGCGCAAGCGCCAGGTCAAACACCTGGCGGGGGTACTGCGTCGGCGCGAAGATGAGGCCCAGCAGCTGCAGGATTTCATCGACGGCGTCGACCAGGCCCACCTTGATGAACAGAAGGTGTTTCACCACCTGGAGCAACTGCGCGACCGGCTCTGTGAGGCCGAGCAATTTCCCGCGGCCCTGCGCGAGGCCTGCGAGAGCTGGCCCGAACTCGACCGCGAAGCGGTGACCCGGCTGGCCCGCTCGGTGCACGCCAACGGCGACCGGCGGGCCTTCCGCGAGCTGTTCAAACGCCTGCGGCAGGCCTGGCAGGCCATGCAGGACGCCGGTTGACAGAAAAAAGCCGGGGGGGTTCGTCGCGACGAACCCCCCCGGCCAGTATCTGCGGTTTCGCTGAAAGTCGTTACAGAGCTTTCTTGACCAGCCCTTCAAGCTGGTTCTTGGGAACCGCGCCGACCACCTGGTCGACCACCTTGCCGTCCTTGAACAGGATCAGGGTGGGGATCCCGCGCACGCCGAACTGCCCGGGGGTGGAGGGGTTTTCGTCGACGTTGAGTTTGGCCACCTTGACCTTGCCGTCGTAATCCTCGGCCAAGCCGTCCACCAGGGGACTGATGGCCTTGCACGGCGCGCACCAGGAGGCCCAGAAGTCTACCAAAACCGGAACTGCGGACTTGAGGACTTCCTGTTCAAAATTATCGTCGGAAAGCTGCACGACTTTGTCACTGGCCATGGGTAAAATCTCCTTTGGAACTGATGAATGGGCATCCCATTTGCTTCAATGGGTCAATGATAAAACACCCCGGAAAAAAATCAAGGGTTTAATTCCCCGTGAACGGTGGACCAACCTTGACAGCCAGCCTTAGTGGCCCCTATGATTTGGTCGATGTTTTAATACGAGGCTGACCATGACCAAACACGAAAAAGTTTCCAGGGCCATCCAGGCCCACACCGCCGCCCTGGAGAAAAGCTTCCTGGAGCCCGCCGGCCAGCTGGCGGGCTATGCCGAAAAGCTGGTCGGAGCCTTCCACCAGGGTGGGCGGTTGCTGGTTTTCGGCAACGGCCCCCTGGGTGCGGTCGCCGAACTCACCGCCAACCTGTTTGTTCATCGCCTCTGGCTCGACCGGCCGCTGCTGCCGGCGCTGGCGTTGTGCAGCAACCTCACCCTCGCCTCGGCACTGGCCCGCGACGGCCAGCAGAGCGAGGTTTTCGCCCGCATGCTCAAGGCCGTGGCGGCCCCCGGCGACCTGGTCCTGGCCATGTGCGACGCGCGCCGTGACGAGGCGATCGAGGAGGGTCTCAGCGCGGCCCGCCAGATCGGCTGCAGCACCGCGGCACTGGTCCCCGGCCCCGGCGAACTGACCGGCGATCCCCCTGACTTTCTGTTCAGCCTGCACACCGATTCACCGGCACGAGCCACGGAAGCTGCCCTGTTTTTCGGCCACCTGCTCTGTGAACTGGTGGAGGGGGAGCTGTTTGGAATTTGAGAGCCGAATGCAGAATACCAGCAGGAAGGATAGTCAGCCGCACTGACCACTTATGCCCGACTACCCCGTATCCCTGAACCTGGAAGGCCGCCTCTGTCTGGTCGTGGGCGGCGGACCGGTCGGACTGCGCAAGGCGCGGGGGCTGCTCGCCGCGGGCGCCCGGGTTCGCCTGGTCGCCCCGCAATTGCGCTCTATGGAGCAGCTGCCGGCGGGGATCGATCTCTGCCGCAGGCCCTTCGCAGCGACCGACCTGGAAGGGGCCCAGCTGGTCTTCGCTGCCACGGACGACCGGGAGACCAACGAGACGGTCGCCCGCGAGGCGCAGCGGCGCGGCATCCTGGTCAACCGGGCCGACACCCCCGGCGGGGGGGACTTCGCCCTGCCGGCCCTGCTGCGCCGGGGAAAGTTGACGGTGGCGGTCACCACGGCGGGGCACAGCCCCTCCCTGGCCGCCGCGGTGCGGGACCTGCTGGCCGACACCCTGGGCCCGGAATGGGGGACGCTGCTGGAAATCACCGGGGCTCTGCGGCAAAAGCGGTTGACAGCCTCGGAAACGACCGAATACAATCAGGAGGTTGTGCGCAGTTTACTGACCCATGACCTGCCCGGCCTGCTCGCCGCCGGCAACGAGGCCGCCATCGACCGGCTGCTCGCGGCGCATTGCGGGCCCGACTGCTCGCTGGCGCAACTGGGAATCCGACTGCCGAAAGGGACGAAATGAGCGTCAACATCCTGCTGTTCAAAATCACCCTGATCCTGTATTTCGTCGCCACAGTTCTCTACATCATCGACATCATCACCCGCCGCGACCAGGTCGGCAAAGCGGCGCGCTGGGTGCTGGCGGGCGGCTTCGCGGTGCACTGCGCCACCCTGATAACCCGCTACCTCGAAGCGGGCTATACCCCGGTCGCCAACCTGCACGAATCGCTCTCGTTTTTCGCCTGGACCCTGGTCGGCATCTACCTGCTGTTCGATCTGCGCTACCGCATCACCGTGCTCGGCGCCTTCAGCTGCCCCCTCGCCCTGACCCTGATGATCGTCGGCAGCGCCGCCCCCAAAACCGTCAAGACGCTCAGCCCCGCCCTTGACAGCTGGTGGTTCCCGGTGCACGTCACCCTGGCCTTTCTCGGCAACGCCGTGTTTACCGTGGCGGCGGTGGCGGGGGTCCTCTACCTGATCCAGGAGCGGATGCTAAAAAGCAAGAAATTTTCGACGCTTTATTACCGTCTGCCGTCCTTGGAAACCCTGGACAGCATCAATTACAAGTGCCTCACCTTCGGCTTTCCGCTGATGACCATGGGGATCATCTCCGGGGCGGCCTGGGCCAATTCGGCCTGGGGCGGCTACTGGCGCTGGGACCCCAAGGAGACCTGGGCCCTGATCACCTGGTTTCTTTATGCGGCACTGCTGCACGGAAGGCTTACCGTCGGCTGGCGCGGCCGCCGGGCGGCAATCTTCGCCATTATCGGCTTTCTCTGCCTGCTGTTCACGTTCCTGGGGGTCAACCTGCTGCTCTCGGATCTGCACAGCTTCAAGGCGATGGAAGGTCGATAAGGGCCCGTAGGAACGGATTCGTCGTATGAACATCATTGTCGTGGGGCTCAGCCACAAGACCGCTCCGGTGGAAATCCGCGAGCGGGTCGCTTTCGCCCCGACCGCCATGGAAAAACCCCTGCGCGAGATGCTGGCACTGCCGGCAATCAACGAGGGGGTGATCGTCTCCACCTGCAACCGGGTCGAGCTCTACGCCACCAGCCGCGATGCCGCCGCCGCCATCATGCAGCTGCGCGGCTTCATGGCCGGCTTCCACAACCTGGCCCCGGAGGAGCTTGAATCGCACCTCTACGACCTGCAGGGAGAGGAGGCCATCAAGCACGTCTTCCGGGTCGCCTCGAGCCTGGACTCCATGGTCATCGGCGAACCGCAGATCCTCGGCCAGATTAAGACCGCCTACGGCTACGCCACCGAGTTCAAGACCGCCGGCCTGATCCTCAACCGCTTCCTGCACAAGGCCTTCTCGGTCGCCAAGCGGGTGCGCACCGAAACCAACATCGCCAGCAACGCCGTTTCGGTCTCCTTCGCCGCGGTAGAGCTGGCGCGCAAGATTTTCGGCACCATCGACAACAAGACCGTCCTGCTGATCGGTGCAGGGGAGATGTGCGAACTGGCCGCCCGCCATTTCGTCAACAACGGCGTCTCCTCGGTGATGGTCACCAACCGCACCTACGAGCGGGCGGTGAAACTGGCCGAGGAGTTCAAGGGGCGCGCGGTGCATTTCGAGGAATTCGCCGAGTCCCTGCACCAGGCCGACATCGTCCTCACCTCCACCGGCGCCCCCAACTACGTGCTGGGCGCGAAGAAGGTCGAGGAGGTCATCCGCAGACGCAAGAACAAGCCGATGTTCTTCATCGACATCGCCGTGCCGCGGGACATCGACCCGAAGGTCAACGACATCCCCAACGTCTACCTCTACGACGTGGACGACCTGCAGGGGGTGGTGCAGGCCAACCTCAAGGAGCGCCAAAAGGAGGCCAGAAAGGCCGAGGCGATCATCGAGCAGGAGATCGGCCAGTTCTACAAGTGGCTCGGCAGCCTCGACGTGGTACCGACCATCGTCTCGCTGCGCAAGAAACTCGAGGAGATCCGCCGCGCCGAGTTGGAGAAGACCTTCGCCAACCTCAAGGATCTCGGCCCCAAGGAACGCAAGTCCATCGAGGCCCTCACCGGGGCCATCATCAACAAGGTGCTGCACGAGCCGACCACCGTGCTCAAGCAAAGCCAGAACAACGGCACCGGCGACGGCTACGTCGACGCCGTGCGGGTGCTGTTCGGCCTCAACGCGCCGGTCGAGGAGCTCGAGCCGCTGGACGAGCAGGCCGCGGAATAAACCAAAGGAGCTGAATCAATATCATGGCAATGAAAACCCTTCGCATCGGAACCCGGGCAAGCCAGCTTGCCCTCTGGCAGGCCAACTGGGTCAAGTCCGAACTGGAAAAGCGCCATCCCGGCCTCGAGGTCACCCTGACCAAGATCAAGACCCAGGGGGACAAGATCCTCGACGTGCCCCTGGCCATGGTCGGCGGCAAGGGCCTGTTCGTCAAGGAGATCGAGGAGGCGATGCTGCGCGGCGAGGTCGACATCGCCGTCCACTCCATGAAAGACGTCCCCACCATCTTCCCCGAGGGGCTGGCCCTGCGTTGCATCACCGAGCGCGAAGACCCGCGGGACATCGTCATCCTGCAGCCGGGCTTCAAGAGCTTTCGCGACCTGCCCCAGGGGGCGCGCATCGGCACCTCGTCGCTGCGCCGCAAGGCCCAGCTGCTGCACCTGCGTCCCGACTTCCAGATGATCGACATCCGCGGCAACGTCGAAACCCGCATCCGCAAGCTCACCGAGGACAACCTGCACGGGGTGGTGCTGGCCGCCGCCGGCATGCACCGGCTCGGCTTCACCAAGCAGATCAGCGAGTACCTGCCGGAGGAGATCTCCACCCCCGCCATCGGCCAGGGAGCCCTGGGCCTGGAGAGCCGCATCGACGACGCGGAGACCAACGCCCTGATCGACTTTTTCAACCACCCCGAGACCGCCTGGGCGGTCAAGGCCGAACGCGCCTTTTTGCGCCGGCTCGAGGGGGGCTGCCAGGTCCCCATCGGCGCCTTCGGCACCGTGAAGGGCGATCAGCTGACCCTCACCGGCTTCGTCTCCGACGTGGAGGGTCGTCAGCTGCTGAAGAAGACCGTCAGCTGCCAGGTGGACGAGGCCGAGAAGACCGGCACCTCGCTGGCCGACGACCTGCTGATCAAGGGGGCCGGCAAGATCCTCAACGAGGTCTACCAGCACGAAACCTTCAACGTGAACCGCGAAGACGTCTGACCCACCGTGAGGCGTGAGGCGTGAAGCGTATGGCGTAATACGTAAGGCGAGGGGGCGGGTTTCGAACCCGCCCTTTCCTTTCTGAGGATGCAGGGGAATTTGAAACAGGGAATCGTCTATCTGATCGGGGCCGGCCCCGGCGACCCCGGGCTGATCACCGTCAAGGGGCAGGAGTGCCTGCGCCGGGCCGAGGTGGTGATCTACGACTACCTGGCCAACCCGGCGTTTCTCGACGAGGCCCCCGCCTGCGCCGAACGCATCTACGTCGGCAAGACCCGCGGCTGCCACCACACCCCGCAGGAGAGCATCAACCGCCTGCTCGCCGAAAAGGCCAAGCAGGGCAAGGTAGTGGCCCGCCTCAAGGGGGGCGATCCTTACGTCTTCGGCCGCGGCGGCGAGGAGGCGCTGCACCTGCACCACGAAGGGGTCCGCTTCGAGGTCATCCCCGGAGTGACCGCCGGGTTCGCCGCGGCGGCCTATGCCGGCATCCCCCTGACCCACCGGGACTTCACCACCAGCCTGGCCCTGGTCACCGGCCATGAAAACCCGGAGAAGAAGATGTCGAGCCTCGACTGGCAGAAGCTCGCCACCGGGGTCGGAACCCTGGCCTTCTACATGGGGATGGCCAACCTGCCGCTGATCGCCGAACAGCTCATGGCCCACGGCCGCCCCGCCGACACCCCGGTGGCGGTGATCCGCTGGGCCACCACCCCCCGCCAGCGCACCCTGGTGGCCACCTTGGCCGACGTCGTCGAAAAGGTCCGCCAGGCCGCCTTCAAGCCCCCGGCGGTGATCGTGGTCGGCGAGGTGGTGCGCCTGCGCGAGCAGTTGCGCTGGTTCGACGACCGCCCCCTGTTCGGCAAACGGGTGCTGGTGACCCGCACCGCCGAGCAGGCCGGCAGCTTCGGCCGCCTGCTCGAGGCCCAGGGGGCCGAAGCGATCTCCTGCCCGGTCATCGACATCGTCCCGCCCCCCTCCTGGGAGGAGTTGGACCGCGAAATCGACGGCCTGGAGCAGACCGACATCCTGATCCTGACCTCGGCCAACGCCGTCGACGCCTTTTTCGAAAGGCTGCGCGCCTGCGGACGTGACGTACGCGCCCTGCACGGGGTCACCGTCGTCGCGGTGGGACCGAAGACCGCCGCGGCCATCGAGACCCGCGGCCTGCGCCCCGACCTGGTCCCCGCGGACTACCGGGCGGAGGGGGTGGTCGCCCTGCTGCTCGAGCGCGGGGTCGCCGGCAAGCGGGTGCTCTACCCGCGGGCGGAGATCGCCCGCGAGCTGATTCCCCGTGAGCTGAGCGCCGCCGGGGCCAGCGTGGCCGCACCCGTGGTCTATCGCACCCTGGCCCCGACTCAGGGCAAGGGCCAGGTCCTCGCCGCCCTCGAAGAGGGGATCGACGCGGTCACCTTCACCTCCTCATCGACGGTGGAGAATTTCGTCGCCATGCTCGGCGATGATGCTCCGCAGCGGCTGGAGAAGGTACCGGTAATCTCCATCGGCCCGCTGACCACCGCCACCGCACGGCGGCTGGGGCTTACTGTGGCGGCCGAGGCCGCCGCCTCGACCCTGGAGGGGATGGTCGAAGCCATGGTGGAATATTTTTCCAGGAATCCAGAAGTCAGAATCCAGAAGCCAGAATAAGCACCCCTTTAAAGGAGGTCAGCCATGTATTTTCCCGAATACCGGGCGCGCCGGCTGCGGCGCAACGAGAATATCCGCCGCATGGTCCGCGAAACCCACCTGCGGGTCGACGACCTGATCTACCCCATGTTCAGCGCCTTCGGCAAGGGGATCAAAAAAGAGATCCCCTCCATGCCCGGCATCTATCAGCAGTCGATCGAGAACATCGTCGCCGAGGCCAGGGAAGTTTATGAGCTGGGCATCCCGGCGGTGATCCTCTTCGGCATCCCCGAGTGCAAGGACGCCATGGGCCAGGACGCCTACAGCGAAACCGGCATCATCCAGGAGACCATCCGCGCCATCAAGGCCGAGGTCCCCGAGTTGACCGTCATCACCGACGTCTGCATGTGCGAGTACACCGACCACGGCCACTGCGGGGTGATCAAGGACGGGGACGTCGACAACGACGAGACCCTCAAGCTGCTCGCCGCCGAGGCCCTCTCCCACGCCCGCGCCGGGGCCGACATCGTCGCCCCCTCGGACATGATGGACGGCCGGGTCGCGGCGATTCGCGAGATCCTCGACGCCAACGGCTTCAAGAACCTGCCGGTGATGAGCTACGCGGTCAAGTACGCCAGCGCCTACTACGGGCCCTTTCGCGACGCCGCCGAGTCGACCCCCCAGTTCGGCGACCGCCGCTCCTACCAGATGGACCCGGCCAACCGCGTCGAGGCCCTGCGTGAGGCTGAACTCGACGTGCAGGAGTGCGCCGATTTCCTGATGGTCAAACCGGCCCTGGCCTACCTCGACATCCTCCGTGACCTCAAGGAGCGCTTCAACCTGCCGCTGGTGGCCTACAACGTCTCGGGCGAATACTCGATGATCAAGGCCGCCGCCGCCAAGGGGTGGATCGACGGCGAGCGGGTGATGATGGAGACCCTGCTCGGCATGAAGCGCGCCGGCGCGGATCTGATCATCACCTACCACGCCAAGGAAGCGGCGCGGGTGCTGAAGAAATAACAGCCATTTCCCTATCGCAACGACAAAGGGCGGCCCATCACGGCCGCCCTTTGCTGTTGCGCAAAAAAAGCAGGCCGCCCGGAGGCGGCCCTGCATTGCATGACAAGCGTTATTGCTTATTGAACGCTCATGACATCGTTGAACACGTCCACAATCGCCCCGCCGGACTCCCGCACGGTGCCGACGATGGTGATGGTGCCCGGGACCAGGCTTTCGGCAAGTTGATGAACGGTAATTTCATCGCTGCCCATGAACAGGGTGAGCACGCCGTCGACCTGGGTGAAATCAAAGGGGATGGCTTCCCCGTCCTCGGTCAGAATGCCCGTACCTGCGCCGAAGGCCAGGGTATCTCCGTCCTCCCCCACCAGGGTCACGCCGTTCATATCGGCAAAGGGGAGGGTTACCTCCAGGGGGAGATAGCCGTTATCCGAAACGACCCCATCGACGCCCTCCTCGAAATAGATCGAGAGGGTTTCGGTGGTGCTGTCGGCTAGTTTTTCCAAGGTCAGGGCCTTGGGGGCGGTGCTGGCGAATTGCAGGTTCAGCACCCCGTCGAGGTCAACGCTCCAGGTCCCGCTGTCGGTCCGGATCTCTGGGGTGGGGGCACTGTCTTCGCGCGTCGCCTCCGAAATGCTCCCGTCGCTGTTGAAGGTGAGCAGGGTCACCTGATCCGGCTGGAACAGGGCGAAGGTGTTGCCGGAGAGCTCCCCAGGCGAGAAGGGGACAACCTCAGCCTCGGCCGGAGGATCCAGCAGGGAGGGCGTATCGCTGCCGGTGTCGGTTCCGGGTGCCACGAAATTCTCCATGATGTCCTGGAAGGCCACCTCGTTGACCTCGAAATCCTCCCCGAAATCGACCATCCCCGCCGGCGAGAACTCGCCGACTTTGACATCGCCGTTGGCCCAGACCACGAAGCAGGGCAGGCCGTCGAATTCCCCTTCGTACTTGACGAATTCAGGCAGATCGAGCTGAACCATATCCACTCCGGTGGCGCTGCTGCGCAGGTAGGAACCGCCGGCGATCTGCTCGTAGGAAGGTCCCATCATCCCCATGGACCACATCTGGCGAAAGACCAGCACGCTGTTGTTGGGGCCAAACTGGATGACCAGGTTGCTTCCAACCTGCAGGTAGTCGTTTCCGCCTGCCGGGAAAGACTCCAGCATCTGCTGCAGGCTGGTCACCTTGGTGAAGGTTTCCGGGCCAGTCCAGATCGCCACAAAGTTGCGGTCCTGCCCCTGATCATCCAGCCACAGGGAGACTTCATAGGTATCCACCAGGTTCTCGAAAGCCAGCTTGAAGGCCTTGGCCCCGGGACCGAAGGGGGCTGTGGGATCGGCAAGCAGCCGGTGAAATCTCTTGGCGAACTGCCCCATCGGCTTGCCGGCTATGGCGACCTCAGTGGCGGTGATACGCTCCTGGGCGCCGGTAATGCGGTGGGTGAGCAGGGCCGAACCGTCGTTGTTGAACTGGATGGCGTAATTATCTGGACCTTCGGGGGCCAGGACCCACTGGCCGTCGACCAGTTGGTAATCGTCGTCCTGCGAAACGTCGAGGTCCCAGCCGCCGGCGGGGTTGAGGCGATACTGCTCCTCCTGCAGAGCCCCGGAAGCGTCAAGGTAGACGCGGCCATACTCGGCCTCCTGGACCATCTGGCCGTTCTCGTCCATGTAATCCCAGGCGCCGAGCCAATAAGAGCCACCGGCGTTCAGCAGCGCGTCGAAGGCGGAATCCTCCTTGGGCAGCGCGGCGGCGGCCAGTTCATCGGTCAGGCTCGAAGCATCGCTATTCTCGCCGGCCACATTGCTGGCCACCGAACCGGCAAGGGAGTCCACCTGCTCGTTGGTTTCCAGATCCGCAATCTGCTGTACGACACCGGAAAGCTCCTGCATGACCTTGTCTACCACCACGGTGACGATGGCGCTGACCTGCTCATCGCTGAGGGAGCCACCCAGGGTCGTTTCAAATTGGCTGTGCAGTTCGCCGAAGGCCTTGGCCGCGACCCGGGCGACCTTGTGAACCACTTCCAGGTCCTGGTTTGCCGCCTTGTGCTTGATGAAGTCCGCCGCCTCGCCGAGAACGGGCGTCGACTCGGCCACGCCCAGTCTCTTCTTCACCACGGCCTGGGCCTGCTCGGCGGAAAGACCGTTGGCCTTCATCTGCTGATGCACCATGGTGCTGACCGGGCTGATGAATTTTGCACTTTCAGTCCCGGGCGGCGAAGAAAGAATCAGCGGCTTGTCAAAGGTTCCCCCCTCACCGTCAGGGGTTCCGGCCGGCACCACGACCACCACCGGGTAGCTTTCGATATCCGTCCCTTCCAGGGTATAGGCGCCGTCCGCATCCGTCGTGGCGACCGGCTCTCCGGAATCGCACTGGTTGTTCTCATTCAGGTCGGCGCAGACCGTTACCCCAACCAGGTAACCATCGGCCACAACCCCCGACAGGGTGCTTACCGTCGCGCCCCCAGCGCCGCCGCTCGAACTGCTGCCGCCCCCGCCGCAGCCGGCGAGCGCTCCCGCCAACCCGACGCTCCCGACAAGCAGTAGACTCAACAGGTTTTTCTGCCAGCTTCTCCTTGCGCCCCCTCCATCTTTCTGCTGCATGCTTGTTCCTCCTTGAGGTTTTCTGGCACCCCGAGCTTAGACGGTGGCACCGAATTAGGGTTGGCCGCCCTGGCCATCACCTGCACTCCTGATCAGGCAGGCAAATATTTACGCCAGGTTGGCCTTAAACCGGTGAACCTCACTGTTCACCTCCGCAGACATCGAAAAGTTACGCAGGATTAACTAGCAATGCACATGCCCATTCCCGAACATCCTCCCTAACCCCTGGAAATCACATTTTCATTTCTTTAGTTTCCGACTAGACTTCGAGCCCCTCCGTCCTGTAAATCACCCCAAAAAGTCAACACAATGACATTTTGCGGCAGGAATTAATCCGGATCGAAAATTCCCGGGCGCCAGGATGATTTTTCATTTGCGGGGATGTGGAGGCTGGACTAGACTATCGGGCTTCGGCGGGGAAAACGGTCTGTTATAATCGGAAAAGACCATCAGCATTGCAGATGCGGGGCCGCCATGGTTGAGGAGAGAAGGGAAAACCGCCAACTTAGCACCGGAGAGACCATCACCGCCCTGATGCACTACTACCGGGGCGAGGTCACCCGCAGCCTGGCCTGGCGGGAAAGACTCGACCGCACCACCAACTGGTCGGTGGGGACCACCGCGGCCTTTCTCGGCTTCGGCTTTTCCCACCCGGAGATCATCCACGCCTTTTTTCTCTTCGGGCTGGCCATCGCCTATATCCTGCTGTACGTCGAATCGCGCCGTTACCGCTTTTTCGACGCCTATGAGTACCGGGTCAAGCTGATCCACCAGAACTTCGTGGCCGATGTGCTGCTCGAGCGGATGGACAGCGAGACCGCCTCGCGATGGCGCCAGGCTCTGGCCAAGGACCTGCTCCATCCGCGCTACAAGATGACCCTGGTGCAGGCCATGGGCCGGCGCATCTACGCCAACTACATTTTCCTCTTCGTGGTGCTGGTGGCCGGCTGGCTGCTCAAGATGCTGCTGCATCCCCAGCCCGCCCACACTTGGGGGCAATTTCTCGAGCAGGCCGGGGCCGGCGTGATCCCCGGCTGGGTCACCCTGCTGTTCATCTTCGCCTTTCTCCTCCACCTGGTGGTGCTGATGCGCATCGGCCGCAAGGCCAAAGGGGGCGAGGAGACCCTGATTCTCGGCGCCCGTCCCGATGAGGAGCGCCAGTCCGACTAAACCGACCCAGCGTCATTCCCACGGAGCAGCATGAACGAGTATTTCAAGGACAACCTGGACAACGGGCTGAGGGTGGTCAGCATCGAGATGCCCCATCTGCACAGCGCCGAAATGGCCTGCTTCGTCAACGTGGGTGGGCGTAACGAGCCCGCCGACCTGGCTGGAATCTCACACTTTTTGGAGCACATCGTGTTCCGGGGGACCCGTGAGTACCCGAGCAGCTTCCAGCTCGAGCGGGCCTTCGAGGCCATCGGCGGCTCGGTCAACGCCTCCACCGACGCCGAGAACACCTGCTTTCACTCCCGGCTGCATCCGGGGCACCTGGGCGAAGGGGCGCAACTGTTCGCCTCCATGCTGATGCGGCCGCTGTTCAGCAACGTCGATTTGGAGCGCAAGATCATCCTCGAAGAGGCGCTGGAGGATTTCAACGAGCGCGGCGAGGAGATCAGCCCCGACAACCTCACCGCGCGCCTGCTCTGGCCCGAGCACCCGCTGAGCCAGCCGACCATCGGCACCCGCGAGACCATCGCCCGCATCGGCAGCGAGCAGCTGCGCGCTCATCAGCAGCGCTACTACACCCCCGGCAACACGGTGATCGCGGTGGCCGGCCGCATCCACCGCGAGGCGGTCCTGCAGGCGGTGCAGAACGCCTTCGACAGCTGGCAGGGAGGCGCTCCGCCGGCGCCGCGCCTGGTCTCCGAGCAGCCGCCGGCCACTCCGGCCATCTCCTGGGTCAAGGATTCGGACTCCCAGGTCAACCTGCAGCTGGCCTTTCGCGTGCCGGGCCGGGGGGACCGCCGCTGCGTGCCGCTGCGGGTGCTGCGCTGGGTGCTCAGCTGGGGGGGAACTTCGCGACTGATGCTGCGGCTGCGCGAGAACCTGGGCCTAACCTACAACGTCGAAGCCAACCTCTCGCTGTTCGCCGACTGCGGCTGCTTCACCGTCGATATGGCGGTCGCCCCGGAGAACCTGGTCCGCGCGGTGGAGGAGACCCTGGTGGTTCTCGAGGAGTTGCGCCAGGACCCGGTGGGCGCCGAGGATCTGGCCGGGGTGATCAAGGCCTACCTGTACGATCTCGACTTCAGCCGCGACCATACCGACGCCATGACCACCCGCTACGGCTGGGGGGAGATGGCCGGTTATCTTCGCACCATCGAACAAGACCGCCGCGAAGTGCTGGCGGTCACCCCCCAACTGCTGCTCGAAACCGCCCGCGAGCTGTTCGTCCCCCAGGCGCTCAAGGCCGCCATCGTCGGCCCCTGGAACACCCGCCAGCGGCAGGCGGTGGAGAAGGCCCTGCAGGGGTTCGGCCAATAAAAAGACCCGCCGAAACCGTATCCGGTGGGTCTGATTTTTCCGTTTCCACGCAAAGCCTGCACAAGGGGCCGGCCCTCAATATCGGGCAGGGGTGCCCGACAATACCCCTCGCAAAGCAGGACCACATTCTGCACCGACAAACAGGATAGGCCCCGCCTGGAAACTCCGGCGGAGCCTTTTTGTTTTGAATATGGTGAATTTCACGATTTTCAGGATAACGAGTGTCAACAAAACTAGGGCGATTCAGTTCTAGCAAGGATCGAAATCAAGGGCAGAAAGTTTTTGGGGAAAATGACGCGAGTGGCGCCGGGCCGCCAAATCATTGGGTCTATTTTGACGATCAAGATCCTGTTTACCGCGTGGCGAGAATGAGGTTCCCAGACCTTTGACCTGAAGCATCCCGCTGAGCGGTAAGTAGCGCTCGCCCTTGATCCCCCATGGGAAGTGGCAGGAATAAACAGCTCATATCGTCAGGACTGGCCAGCTTTCCCGTGGGAATTCCCTGTAATAATTCCAATTGTTCATCCCCTATAAGTCGGCCCAAAACCCGTCACTTGCAATTAGGAGCCCTCTATCACGCTCATCAAATTCATGGATGACACAATCAGGGGGCTGGAAGCGCTTGGCTTGGAAAGACCTGGTGAGCAGATGGCGATCCGGGGACAGCCTCAATGCCCGCTCATCCAGATCCTGGATGGCGTTCGCCAGGGTATGAACTGGCGTCAGCCACCGGATCGAACCCTGATTAGTTAACCTCCCAAGGCGGCAGTCACCAGCGTGCAAGGTGGTTATGGTCAGTCCCTCTCCCATCAGGGCGATAATGTAACTGGCCGAATCGGCTGGATGCTTTCGGCGAAGGCCGGCATGGACTTCCAGCAACAGCCCGACCATCCCATCGGTGGAAGCGGGCTGGCTCAGGCGCAAAAAACCATCCAGCAAGCGACACACCAGCGCCTTGGACTAGTCGCCGCCAGCGAGACAGCCGGTCGCACCATCGGCGAGAACGCACAGTGTCATTCCACCGGCTTTTGAAATTCCGCAATAATCGCGGTTGTCGGGCGTCAAGTTGCCCTGCCGGGAATGCCAAACATATCCATCTCGGTCAAATCTCCTCCGCAAGATCTCTGACCGCTTCCAGGCGCTCATAGATGAGCATTTGGCGATCCCGGTCGCCTCTGACGGCCGTTTGAACCGCGTAATCGAAGTCGTCATTGGCCAGAAGCAGTCTGATCTGCTGGGCAATGAAGGTCCGCAGGTCCTTGTCAGCGGCTGCGATCTCCCGGGCGATTTCTTCGCGGCCGTCGAAAAGGGTGAGGATGTCCTCCATATCGTGGCTGCCTTGGGGATCGTCGCTGCCCCGGCCAAGATAGGCCTCCAGTTTCGTCGCGACGAAAAAAGGCGGGGTCAGCAGCCTGATCGTCAGATCCTGCTCCAGCTCATAGGGCCGGGCGTCGGCGAGCCCGGCCGCGTACCAGCGATTGCTGAAACCCAGGATATTCTCGTCGTCGGGCATGAAGTCGACCTGAAGCTCTCCCAGGCACATGCGGCAAGTCACCTCCTCGTTCATAGCCTCCCGGAACCCGCGGGCGCGCAGTCGCTCCTGAAAGGCCGCCCACCTGGCATAGCCGACAACGTTGATGATCAGATCGACATCGTCGGTATAGCGAACCGCTTCCCTGCTGAAGGCGTCGGTCAGCATCAGCCCGGTGGTGCAACCGCCCACAAATGCGACTTCCTGCAGCAAATCGGGGCCGAGGGCCCGGGCGACGGTGACCAACATTACGTGCAACCTGTTGTAGTTGTCCGCCATTGCTATTTCAACCTTTCTCGGAGCAATTGCTCGGCGAGGTTTGCCTCCCTGGGGCTTCCCAGCCGTATGGCGTCCACCAAGGCCAGGTATTCATAGAGAAGGGGGTCTCTTTTGACTGCGTAGGGAACGCTTTTGAACAGGGGGGTGACGGATTGTCCCTTGCTCTTCCCCCGGGCGTCGGGCCAGACAAAGATCAATTCGCCGGCGGTCATGAGTTGCCCCTCCAGGACCGGGGCGGCAAACGAGGTCGGTATCCCCCGGACAATCTCGGCCGGAACGGCGGGGAAAACATACTTCAGACCATAGACGATGAATTCCAGCAAGACCTTGAAGTTAGCCTTGGGGCGACTGGTGTGCCGGTCCAGGGTAGCCATACCAACGGCAATGCAGCGCTTGATCGCGTTATTCACCTCGGTTTTCCCGACGCCCAGCTCTTCGGCAAGCCCTCGTGCGGTATACCGGCTGGCCTGCTCTAGGTGGAGCACTTGTCGAGCGAGTTGTCTTTCGTCAACTTCTTCGGGAGGGATCTCCCAGCCCTCCCACCCGTGAATGTACATTTTGGACGGGGATTGTTTTTCGATAATGGCCTTTTCTTGTCTTTGCAGGCTGGCCAACTTGAGCAGAATAAAAATGTCTTGACTTTTCATGCGCCCCCCCTATTTCACGTCCGCTGTCCGCGGACTACGGACATGCCTATAGGCTTTTGGGGGACCTGTCAAGATAATTTTGAGGTTTTCGGTTTTGTAGACACGCCCAGAAATGGAAAAATCTCCACATGCCTACCAGTTTGGCGGGTGTGTCCCGGATTCTGTTTCACGTTGTTTTTTAGGAGAAAAATCAGTGCAAGATGGCTGACATCAGAATTCTTCCTATTTTCGCTGATGAGCCCGGGGGAATTGCCTCCAAAGATTCCAACAATTCCTGGCTCATGGGAAAATTGGAATTCCCAGGGGGGGGAATTTTGCACCGGGAGGTCAAAGAGGGGTCTCCACATCCATTCTTACATGCAGCACGTGGACAATCTCGATGGCACCGGTTTCCAGCGTACGAGAGAAAATAACATGCCGTCCTTGAAAGGTCTGCTGCCACAGCAATTAAGTTCCTTAGTGGCCCTGGTCAGCAAGAAAACCCCCAGATTCGTGGACCGGGTTTTTTGCCTGAGAGACGGTAAAATGTCGACAGGGAAATGGCCGCAGAGCCAAGGCTCGCGGACTGCGAGCGCACCTTTGACTTCAGCCACAGATGGCTCATCTTGATGGAGGAGTGAGATGCTCAAGCCGGCAAAGAACACGATATGCCTTTGGTACGATGGCGACGCCGAGGCCGCGGCGCGTTTTTATGCCGAGACGTTTCCGGATTCGTCCGTGGGGGAGGTGTTCCGCGCCCCGGGAGATTTTCCGTCAGGGAAGAAAGGGGATGTGT
This sequence comes from Desulfuromonas versatilis, assembly GCF_019704135.1. NCBI lineage: Bacteria > Pseudomonadati > Thermodesulfobacteriota > Desulfuromonadia > Desulfuromonadales > Desulfuromonadaceae > Desulfuromonas > Desulfuromonas versatilis. The sequence goes on along the minus strand of NZ_AP024355.1, from coordinate 647,052 downwards.
TGACGGTTTGGTTTACCGTGATGGGCATTCCCTGCCTCGGGCTCAACGGCGGCTCCGCGTTCAGGCACAACGAAGCATTCTCCTTTCAGGTCGCCACGGCCGACCAGGCCGAAACCGATCGTTACTGGAACGCGATCGTCAGCAACGGCGGCCAGGAGAGCGCCTGCGGCTGGTGCAAGGACAAATGGGGGATGTCCTGGCAGATCACGCCGATCGCCCTGACGCAGGCGATCACCGATTCGGATGCGGCGGCAGCCAAGCGCGCCTTCGAAGCGATGCTGCAGATGAGCAAGATCGACATCGCTGCCATCGAGGCGGCGCGCCGGGGTTAAGGCTGCATCTTGGAAGTGTTCCCTCACGCCAGGGATTCGGGCAATAAAATGACCCGCCGGAACCTTGTCCGGCGGGTCTGCCTGCTTCTCTCAAAGGCGAGGCTCGTTGGCTAATAACTCTTACGGTGCAGCTTTTCCCCTTTGAGCCGCATCTGCTCGGCGTCCTCGAGCACCTCCACGGCCTCGATGCGCTGCTTGCCGCGGGCGATTTCCGCCTTGCCCTGCCTGCGCAGATCTTCCCCCTGATCGATCAGCTTTTCCGCCTGCTTGCGCAGGTCCTTGCCCTTGCCGATCATCGCATCGCCTTCCTCGACCTTGGCCTCGCCGGACTTGATCAGCTCTTTGGCCTCGTCCACGGACAGCTGGCTCTCGGGCAGCAGGTAGTTCGGGCCAAAGCAACCGCTCAACCCCGCTGCGCAACTGCCAATCAGCACAAGAATCAGACAACTCTTGAAAACCTTGTTCATCTGCTCCAAACCTCCATAAAAACGGAAGATCCTGCCCTGCCGAAACCCGTGGCCCGGCTCCCGGGAACCGTTTCACAGGGGGCAGACGGCGGAAATTCTAGCAGTAATCTTCCCCTTGGCAAGCCAATGGGGGTCAGTTCGGTTCACGAGATGCGGATGGTCTTGTAGAGAAAATTCTTGAACTTGTAGAACAGCTTGCGTTCCTGGTCGCTGTCGCTTCTGGGGTCGCAGGCGCCCAGCGCCTCGGCGATCTTCGGCATGCTGGTCGCCCCCTGGCCGCGGGCCAGCTCCACCGTCGCGGCCACCACGTCGCGGGAGATGCGGTTTTCGGAAAAAGGCGTGTGCAGCCCGCTCCAGAAGTCGGCGCGGCCGGCGCTGATGGTCTCGAAAATTTCCCGGGCCAACTCGCCGGTCAGTTTCTCCCCGGTCCCTGCGGCGGACCGGTTGCCCATGCCGGCCAGCACCTCGCGCACGTCGTCCTCGGTGACGATGCGCCCCCGGCGGAAGAACAGCGCGCGCAGCAGGATGCTGCGCAGCTCGCGGATGTTGCCGGTGTAGTGGTGGGTGGTCAGCAGGTTCTGGGCCCCCCGGGTGATGGCCGGGGCGTCTTCGTCCCCCTCCTCGGGGCGCTTGTAGACCCGGTAGAGCTTGCCGAGAAAGTGCACCGCGAGGTCGGGGATGTCCTCGCGCCGCTCGTTGAGCGAGGGGACCTCGATGGTCAGCTCGGAGAGCCGGTGGTAGAGGTCCTCGCGGAACAGCCCCTCGTCGATGAGCTGGCGCAGGTTCTTGTTGGTGGCGGCGATCAGCAGCACCCGGGCGTAGCGGGTGACGTTGTCCCCCAGGCGCATGAAGCCGCCGTTGTCGAGAAAGCGCAGCAGCTGCACCTGGGTCTTGGGGTCGGCGTCGCCGATCTCGTCGAGAAACACCACGCCGCCATGGGCCTCCTCGAGAATCCCGGTGCGGTCGGTGTGCGCCCCGGTGAAGGCGCCACGCTTGTGGCCGAACAGCTCCGAGTAGGTCAGCTCGCCGCTGTAGGCGGCGATGTTGCTCTTTTTCACCGGCAGTTCGCCGCGCGGGTCGATCTGCGCCTGGTACATCTCGTTGAGTTTCGAAAAGATGTTGTTGAAGAAAAACTCCTTGCCGCTGCCGGTGGGACCGGTGACCAGGATCGAGGGGAGCCCCAGGGTCGCCTCCTGCACATCGGTGCGGCTCCAGTAGGCGATGCGGTTGAAGATCGGCGGGGTGATGCGCTGGATGAACTCCACCAGGGCGTTGGCCTTGGGCGAGTTGCCGATGATGTTGCCGAGCTTGTAGGAGGAGATCTTCGGGTCCTTGTAGCCAACGTCGGAGCGCAGGCGGTTGACCTCGGTGGTGAGCTTCTCGATACGCTGCAGGTCCGAAAGATAGCGCGAGATCATCCGCTCGATGATCAGCAGGATGCGCTTGTGCTCGTCGGTGAAGAAAATGGGGCGCAGACTGTCGAGGCAGATCACCGCGATGACCTCCCCGTCGAAGACCACCGGCACGGCGATCTCGCTCTTGATCACCTCGGTGATCTCGCGGTAGAGCCCGCCGCCGCGCTTCTCCTCGTCGGTGTCCTCGATGACGTGGGGCCGCCCGCTGTGGGCCACGTAGCCGGTCAGGCTGCGCTCCTCGGCGGGCAGGTCGCGGCCGCCGATGCGGATCGGCGGGATGTTCTTCTTCAGCCACTCCTTGCTCTTGGCCCCCACCAGGCGCCCGTCGGGCTCCTCGACCACCAGCCACTTCACCCCGTCCTGCTCGCGCACCAGGGCGATGCTGCCGGTGTCGGCGCCGATCAGCTCGGTGGCCTTGGAGAGCACCCGGTTCAGAAAGGTCTGCACCCCCTCGAACTTCTCCTGGAGCAGGTCGTTGATCTCGGAGAGGACCTGGATCTCCATGTGCTCGCCGCCGATCTCCTGGATGACCCGCTGGGCCATCTCGGCGTGAGCCTCGAGCAGCCCCTTTTCGAAATCGCTGAAGCGGTGGGCTTCGCGGGTGTAATAGTTGACCAGGCAGATCAGCCGCCGGGTGCGCGGCTCGAAGCGCGGCACCATGTAGAGCGACTTGAGCCCCATCTCCTCGGTCAGGTAGCGCTTCTGCAGGGTCTCCGCCGGCAGGTTGGGAATATACAGCGGCCCCAGCAGGGTTTCGTCGGTGATCACCCCGGCGCTGTTGATAAAGCGCGACAGCAGCGACTTGCCACGCCCCAGGTTGATCTGCCGCTCGTCCTCGTAGAGCCGCTTGGCCTCCTTCTCCTCCGAATAGGAGGCGAGAATCTGCAGCCCTCCCTCGGCGGCGCCGGGCACCATCTGCGAGGGGACCAGCACCGAGGCGAGCGAGAGCTTGTCGATCAGCCTGACGGCTGATTTGACCATGGTGAAGGCGGCCTCTTTCTTCTTCGCCTCGTCCACCCGCCGGGCCAGCACCATCTGCTGGTGGTATTTGCGGGCCTGGTCGATGACCGGCACCACCCGATCGAGAAACCCCTTGAGCTGGCGGCGCACCTCCTCGCCGGGCAGTTGCCCCTTGCGGCTGCTGTCGAGGCAGGCCACCCCGACCGCCCGCCCCTGGTGCAACAGCGGCACCAGGTAGCAGGAGAGGATGGCGAAGCGCTCGGCCAGTTCGCGGGCGAAGGGACTGGGGAAGGCGCCGACATCCTCGACCTGGGCCTCCTCCTGGGAGATGTAGACCCGCGAGACCATGTACTCGGCGCTGTTGATGGGAAAGTGCTGCTGGCGGATGGCCTGGGCCAGCAGGCCGCTGGCCGCGGCGCAGCTCAGGCTGCCGCTGGTCAGGTCCTCGAGGTAGATCCGGCAGCGGTTCTGCCGGGAGATCAGGCCGAGGGCCTCGATCACCACGTGCAGAATGTCCTCCAGGTTCTCCTTGCCGTAGCTGCCGATCTTGGCCGCCAGTGCGGCAATGCGTGCGTCCAGGGGTGAATCCATGCGCCCTCGCTTGTGTAGGAAAATTACTCAGGAGAGTATAGGCTTCGGATGCCAGTTTTGTCAAAGCCCGCCAGCCCTCTGCGGGGAGCATTTGCGCCTTGCATCGGCGAGCTTTTATCCCTAGACTTGGAAAATTGATCCACCGGCATTTTTCCAGTAAGGAAAGGCTCTTATGGCAACCGGCAAGGTTCTCATCATCGGCCTCGGCAGCATCGGCCTGCAACTGATCCGGCACCTGTCGCGGGATTTTTCCCTGGTCTGCATCGATACCAGCGATCTCTCCCTGGAGACGGCCCGCCAGCTGCGCGGCGAAGGGATAACCACTATCCTCGGCGACGCCACCAGCCGCCTGGTCCTCGAGGAGGCTGGCGCCGCCGAAGCCGACACGGTGATCATCAGCACCACCACAGAAAAGGTGAACATCGAGGTGGCCCGGGTGCTGCACGAGCACTTCGAGGTACCGCGGGTGGTCTCCATCGGCATCACCCAGAAGGGGATTGCCACCCTGGAGAGCCTCGATGTCGAGGTGGAGAGCATCTTCAACATCAGCGCCACCGGGATCCGCAACCGTCTCGAGGCCAAGACCAAGACGGTGCACGGCATCGGCCTGGGCAAGAACGAAATCCTCGAGGTCGAGGTGCACCCCAATTCTCGCCTGGTCAACAAGCGCCTGGCGGCCCTGCGTTCGAAAAGCTGGCGGGTGGGCATCATCTACCGGGAGGGGAACATCATCGTTCCCCAGGGCGAAACGTCCCTACGCGGCAAGGACAAGGTCGTCATCCTCGGCGACCCGATGGTGCTGAAGACCGTCGCGGAAATGCTCACCTTCCGCTTCGCCCATTTTCCGCTGGAATACGGCGATACCCTGGTCGCCTGCTTTCCCAACGGGACCGACGAGAGCTACCTCGAGGAGATCGGCTACCTGCTCAGCGTCTACCCCCTGAGCAGGGCCATGTTCGTCGCCGCGCGCAAGACCCCGGAGCTGGAAGAGAAGCTCAAGCAGATCGCCGCCGCCCACAGCCTGAAACAGTACGACATCCTCGAGGCGACCGGGCGGCCCTTTCTCGCCGGACTGGCCTCCCTGGTCAAAGAGCAGGTCCGCAGGCCGGCCCTGCTGGTGCTGCCCAAGGAGGCGATCGAAGCCCATGCCTTTTCGGCGCTGCGCAAGCATCGCGGCAAGGACCACCTGGTGCAACTCTCCACGGGGCTGATCTGCCCGGTCATGCTGGCCGCCGGCAGCTTCCCCTACGAGCGCGTCGCGGTCCCCTGTCTGAGCAGCCCCGGACTGCAGCGTTCCCTGGAGACGACCCTGGAGATGTCGGCGGCCATCAATTACGAGATCGACGCGCTGTTCGTCGCCCTTTCCCGCTACATCTCCTCCGAGGAGCAGGCCGCCGACCGGGAAAAGATGGAAAAGACCGTTTCCGACCTGCGCCTGATCTACAAATCGAAAATCCGCGAGGTGGATCTGACGGGGAACCCGATCACCGCGGTGACCGGCGCGCTTTCCGAGCACAACCTGCTGGTCAGCGAAATGGCCAGCTGGCGCGACTCCGGGTGGCTCGCTTCGTTGCTGCAGCCCGACGTAGGCTGGAGCATCGTCCGGCAGGCCCCCGTCTCGACCCTGCTGATCCCCCCGGTCGACGTAATCGCCTGAGAGAGCCGTCATGCCCCATTCCTCACTTGCAGCCCAGCTGATTGAAACCGATGGACAAGCATAACCTCTCCCTGTTTCTGGTTCTGCTCGGGGTGGCGATCATCCCGTTTCTGGCTCGGCGCCTACGGGTCCCCTCGGCCGCCCTGGAGATTGTCTACGGCGCGCTGCTGTTCAATTTCTTCATCCTGCACCGCCCCGAGTGGTTCGAGCTGCTGCGGGAAATCGGCTTCATCTACCTGATGTTCATCGCCGGCATGGAACTCGACCTGCGCAGCATCCGCAAAAGCGGCAGATCGGCCTGGTACGTGCTGATTTCCCTGCTCTCCTTCACGGTGACCCCCCTGCTCTTCGTGCTGTTCGGCCAACCGTTTTTCGTCGGCGTGGCGGTGGCGATGATTTCGGCGGGGATCGTCATCCCGGTGCTCAAGGAATCCGAGTTGATGAAATCCAGACTGGGCAAGGACCTGATCGGTCTGGCCCTGACCGGGGAGCTGCTCTCCATCCTGGTGCTGACCTTCATCGACGCCTATCATCATTACGGCCCGACCCTCAACGCCGCCTTCGCCCTGCTGAAGCTCGCCCTGCTCTTCGGCCTGGCTCTGCTGGTGCTGAAACTGCTCTACCTGCTGGCCTGGTGGCACCCGGAGCGGGTGTCAAAGGTCATGGAGAGCGAGGACCCGGTCGAGGAGGGGATCCGCATCATCGTCACCGTCGCCTTCGCCGGGGGCATCCTGGCGGCGCTGGCCGGGGCCGAACCGATCCTCGGCTCGTTTCTGGCCGGGATGATTTTCAGCCACGTGTTCAAGAGCAAGGGGCGCTTCGAAGAGAAGATCAACGCGGTGGGCTTCGGCTTTCTGATCCCGTTTTTCTTCATCGGCGTCGGCTCCCAGCTCGATTTCGCCCTGCTCGCCTCGCCCGCGACGGTGCTGGGCGCCCTGGCGCTCACCCTGATGGTGCTGGTCAGCAACATCTACCCGCTGCTGCTGGCCAGGCCCCTGCGCCTTTCACTGCTGGAGGCCTCGGGGATGAGCATTTTGCTGTCGGCCCCGCTGTCGATGATCGTCGTCGCCGGCACCCTGGGGCAGAAGATGGGGCTGCTTTCCGACGAGATGATCGGCACGCTGATCCTCACCGCCCTGCTCGCCAGCGTCATCTACCCCTCCCTGTTCAGGCCGCTGGGCAAGCGGATCGCCGCCGAGAAGGCCCCGTGATCGGGAGGGGCACGCCGCAGGGGCCCTTGAGCTTTGCCGCTCACTGGGGTATAAAGTGAACCGACCGCAGCTGAGCCAGCCGGGCATTAACGGATCGAGACCCGCGTGAGAACTCCCATTCCGGAAAACCAGGCCATCGAAGCCTGCCGAGCCCTGTTCGGCGAAGAAACCCGCCTTACCCGGGAGTTTCTGCGCTACCTCCAGCCGGGAGGGGCCAAGTCGGCCTTTCGCCGCCTGGCCAAGCAGACCCACCCCGATTTGCATCCGGCCGACGACCCGGCGACCAGGGAACAGCGGGCCGCCGCCTTCCGCAATATCCTGAGGGCCTATGAGCTGCTGAACGCCTTTCTGCAGCAACGCCAAACATCCCCCCTGCGACCCGCCCCGACCGCCCGCCAGGCGCCTACCCCGCCCGCCGAGCCCGAGCCGGCGCCCGGGCAGCGACGCAACGCCCATTTCTACAGCGGCCCCTTGCCGGGCCGCCCGCTGCAAATCGGCATTTTTCTCTACTACCGGGGCCACATCCCCTATCACGCCCTGATTGAGGCCCTGGTCTGGCAGCGCCGCCAGCGCCCCCCCATCGGCAGCCTCGCCTGCCGCTGGGGCTGGCTGGACGAAGACGCCGTCCGTTCGGTGCTGGCGACCCGGCCACTGGTCGGGCGCTTCGGCGAGAGGGCGGTCCAACTCGGGTTGCTGCGCTCCCAACAGGTCCAAACCCTGCTCAGCTTCCAGCGCTCGCGACAGCAGAAACTCGGCCGTTACTTTGTCGAACAGGGGTACCTGTCCCCCCTGGAGCTGGATCGGCTGGTCGCCGAACTGCAGGCTCACAACTGGCAGTTTCGCAGCACGGCGGGCTGAGCCCGCTCCGTTACCCAATTTTCACTTGCCCCGCCCCCGCAAAAGGTGTATCCCCTAAACCCCGATTCCGCTCACCCCCCTTATTCAAGGAGATCCGTCATGGGAATTCTTTCCAATACCGTCAGCATCTGCCAGTTCCGGGTGGTCGGCGAACCCCCGGCCGAGGAGCTCGGCCCCTGGGCCGGCGAGTGCCTGGCAAAAAACGCCTTCCAGCCCATCGACCACGGCGCCGAGGAGCTCTCTTTCGGCTGGGTCGAGGTCGATGACCCCAAGCACTGGGAGTTCGCTTCCCCGCGCGTCTACTGGCGCGACCACTACCTGGTTTTCTCCCTGCGTCGCGACCAACGCCGGGTCCCCGCCGCGCTGCTCAAAGCCCACCTGGAAGAGGCCGAGGCCGAGTTTCTCGCCGCCCACCCGGGCCTGCAGCGGGTGCCCAAGCAGAAGCGCGAGGAGCTCAAGGAGGCGGTGCGCGGCTCCCTGCTCGCCCGCACCCTGCCCACCCCGGCAATCTTCGACGCGGTCTGGGACACCCGCAACGGCCAGCTCACCCTGGCCAGCCTCAGCGCCAAGGCAGTCGAACTGTTCGAAAACCTGTTCAAGCAGACCTTCGAAGGGCTGCGCCTGGTGACCGTCCACCCCTTCGCCCGGGCCGAACAGGTGCTCGACCAAAGCCTGCAGCCCGCGCTGCTCGAAGCTAACCAGGCCAGCACCGACGCGGTCCTTGACCTGATCCAGGACAACCAGTGGCTGGGCTGGGATTTCATGCTCTGGCTGATGCACCAGACCATGACCGGCGCCTCCCGTTACAGCGTCTGCCGCCCGGGGCCCGCGGTCGCTGGCGATGGCTTCGTCGCCTATCTCAACGACCGGCTGATCCTGCAGGGCGGCGGAGAGAACGGCATGCAGAAGGTCACGGTGGCCGGCCCCCAGGACAATTTCAGCGAGGTGCGCACCGCCCTGCGTGGCGGCAAGCAGATCCACGAGGCGATCCTCTACCTGGAACTCCAGGAGCACCTCTGGAAACTCACCCTCAAGGGGAGCACCTTCCACTTCGCCTCTTTCAAGGCGCCGCCGGTCAAGCTCGAAAAGGACACCAACGTCGATCAGGGGAGCGAAAAGGAAGCTCTGTTCTACGAGAGGATGTACGTGCTCGAGGAAGGTTTGCAGCTTTTTGACAGCCTGTATGCCCTTTTCCTGCAAAACCGCCTCGACGCCTCCTGGCCCGACACCGCGCAACAGATTCGGGAGTGGCTGGAAAAAGACTGAATCTTCGAAGCCTTACAGGCGAAGCTGCAAACCTCCAGGCAGGGGAGAAGCCCCGGCCTGGAGGTATACCGAAATGGCATTTTCCTTGCAAATTCCCTAGCCTGGCGGGGGGGGTCCACACCCGCCAGGCGCCTCGCCCGGCACCGTAGCCGCCACCGGAAGGCTCCTCCGTGTCCCCTCCTCACCAGGGAATTGCCATGCTTCGCGCCTCCCCCGGAAATACCCAACCCCAGGGCACCAACCCCCGCAGCTTGCTTCGCCTGATGATCCTGGTGGCGTCGCTCTCCATCGCCTTCATCATTGCCGGGGCCACCTTCGGGATCCAGCAGGTTTACACGGCCCACCTCATTTCCGAGGCGGAAGGGGACGCGGTCGACATCAGCGAGTTGATCCTGGTTCACCTGGGCCAACTGATCCTGCGCGCCGACCAGGGGGGCAAAGAAGAACTGGTCATCGACGCCAACAACCGTGCCGAACTGGATCGGCAGCTGCGCACCTTCCTGCGCCCCTTCGACATCGTCAAGATCAAGATCTACGACCTGGAGCACAAGATCGTTCACTGCACCGACCCCGCGCTCATCGGCCGGGTCGACGAGGGGAACAGGCGCCTGGAAAACGCCCTTGCGGGTAACAACGATTCCAAGTTCGAAACCAAGGATGCGGTACTCGATCTGGCCGAGGAGAAGAAATTCGACGTCGACGTGGTGGAATGCTACGTCCCGATCCGCAGTGCCCAGGGGGCCATTCTCGGCAGCTTCGAGCTCTACCTCGACGTCACCCGCTTTCGTCAGGAAATCGGCAGCGGCGTGCGCGCCTCAATCGGCATCCTGACCCTGATCCTGCTGGCAGTGTTCGCCGCTTCTTTTCTGGTGGTGCGCAAGGGAACCCGGCAACTCGAGGAAGCCCAGCAGGCACTCCAGCGCATGGCGACCACCGACCCCCTGACCGGGGCCTACAACCGGGGAGAAATACTCTCCAGGGCCCGTGAAGAGATCTCCCGCCTGCAGCGTGCCTGCGAAAAGCTTGCGGCACCCTCCATGGGGCTGATCATGCTCGACATCGACCATTTCAAGAAAATCAACGATAGCTACGGCCACCTGGCTGGCGACCAGGTGCTGCGGGAGCTCACCCATCGCATCAAGCTGACTCTCCGCCCATACGACATCTTTGGCCGCTATGGCGGCGAAGAATTTCTCGCCCTGCTGCCTGGAACCACCCTGGATGGTTCCCGGGGGGTGGCTGAACGCCTGCGCCAGGTGGTCGGCCAGAGCCCTTTCACCGCCGAGGGGCAAAACCTGCAGGTGACCATCAGTCTTGGCTTTGCCACCATTTTGCCCGAAGAACCCGACCTCACCGAGGCCCTCCGCCGCGCGGACGAGGGCCTCTATCAGGCCAAGAATTCCGGGCGGGACCGGGTCTGCGGGGCAGTTCCCGGTTGATGGGCAAGGCGGGCATCTTGTCGCAAATCCACGACGCAGCTGGACTGATGCGCCGGAATGCTCATCAAACCCTGGCCATTGCTGGGTTAAAGGCCCTTCGCCCCTCCCGACCCCCGTTCCGCACCCTGGCAACCGGCTTTGTGTATTAAAATAGCGACAGAGCCAGATCCGGCTGAAATCCAGGCCCTTTTCCAAGCGCAGCGTCCCTTCGTCGCCAAATCCTGACACAATCCCTTCGCGAATTCACCCCCCGCCCCCTACCATCGTTTAGGTTTACACAAAAAGTCTGGCGTTTTCGGCTGGTTACAACAACGGCACAGCCTTTGCTAAGCCTGAATCGCGTCCCAGGATCAGCAGCGGTTTCTTCCTGCGGACCGGGATAAGCGGGTTCGAGACGGAGCAGTGCACCCCGCGCTGTGCCAAATGAAGCACATAACTCTGGGCAAATGGCGGCACACTTGAAAAAAGCAAAGCTTTCTCCAGCGCCCATAGCAACAGATAAATACACGAAATCAATAGTACTTTTTGGCTTCCCTGCAACCGTTTTAAAGTTCGGCTCAACCGTTGCAATTTATTCGGTCAAATCGCCAAAGCGGCAGACAACCCACTAACTGATAAACGAAGCACCACCCCAAATGTCGAAGGCCCGGGACCCGCTTCTGCGGCTCCGGGCACGAACCAAGAAAGGATGAAGACCTTGAAAGCAACCAGACTGATAATCCTGCTTGCCACCCTGCTTTCGTTGAGCTTCCTGGCCGCCTGCGGCGGCGGAGGCTCCAGTTCCTCCGGCACGGACGCCACCACCGGAGCGGCCTTCGGTGTGGCCGTCGACCCCTACATTCAGGGAGCGGTATTCCAGGAGATCGGCCAGGGCGGCGAGATCCTCCAGGCCGCCTCCTATCCGAGCGACGCCACCGGCCGTTTCAAGTTTCCCAAGGACATGACCCCCGGCTCCATCATCCAGCTCAGCGTCAACCAGCCGGGCTACCATGACGGCAACGCCTACCAGGGGATGCTGAAGAGAAAATTCCAGGAGGGCGACAGCAACGTGGTCGTCTCCCCCCTGACCACCCTGGTGGCTTCGGGTGTCGAGCCCGCCCAGGTGCTGGCAGTCCTGCAAGCCGCCGGGCTTGAGGGGCTGACCGAGGCGGACCTGGACGATAATCCCATGGGCCGCCTGGAAGGGGTTTCCGGTGACCAGGTCAGCGATGCCCAGCTGAAGCTGCTGCAGGCCAACATGGCCGTCAACACCCTGATCGAGAAGGTGAAAAAATCCGGCGAAGGTAATGCCAGCTTCGATTTCAACGCTGAACTGCAGAACGAGATCAGCGGCAACAGCGAAATGGTCGGGACCCTGGTCCAGTCGATGCGCGACTGCCTCAACCCCCAGAACATCCAGAGCGCCTACGGCTCGCTGGCCAACATGGTGAGCAAGGCGGTGGAAATCAACAACACCATCGCCGGCCTGATCAAGGAGCCGGGCCAGGGCAGCCAGACCCTGCAGCAGAAGATCCGCGATGCGGTCCAGCAGGCCATCCAGAACGCCCAGCAGAATCCTCCCGCTCCGGCCCCGGCGCTGGACGGTGCGGCAATTTACGACGCCCAGTGCGCCGGCTGCCACCGCATGGGCAGCCATGACACCAGGGGCAACCTCGACCTGGCAGGCAAGGGCGATCTGATCCCCGCCACCATCCAGGGGGGACACATGGGCAAGGCGCTCAGCGCCGAGGAACTTGCCGCCCTGGCGTCCTGGGTTGACGGAGGCACTCCGGCCCCGGCTCCCGAGCCGACTCCGGCCCCGACCCCCGAACCGACCCCGGTTCCCGTCGATGGCCAGGCTCTCTACACCAATCAGTGCGCCAGTTGCCACAACCTGAGCGGCGACGGCACGTTCTGGGATCTCAGCAACGACGGCACCAAGGTCAAAGCGAAGTACAGCGCCGGGGCCGCCGGGCACCAGGGCAAGATCTTCACCGCCGAGCAGATCCAGGCGATCGCCGACCATGTTGACAGCGCCGCGGCTCCCGCGCCGACCCCGACTCCCGAGCCGACTCCCGTCGACGGAACCGCCCTGTACGGCAGCAACTGCGCGAACTGTCACGGCAGTCTGGCCAACTCCAACATCCAGAACCGCACCGCCGCCGGCATCCAGGCCGCGATCGACGGCAACCTGGGCAGCATGGGCTTCCTGACCCTCTCCGGTGCACAGGTGCAGGCCATCGCCGACGTGCTGCCCGCCCTTCCGGCGCCCGCGCCGGCTCCCGTTGACGGCCAGGCGCTCTACACCAGCCGCTGCTCGGGCTGCCACAAACTCGGGGCGGTGGATACCACCGGCGGTCCCGACCTGGCTGCCCTCGGCAACACTGTCATCAGCAAGATCCAGGGCGGCCACCAGGGGGTCAGCTTGAGCACCGCTGAACTCGATGCCCTGGCCGATTATGTCGACACCGTTTCGGCTCCCGCGCCGGCCCCTGCTCCCACGCCGACCCCGACTCCGGTCAGCGGCCAGAGCGTCTATGACAACAGCTGCGCCGCCTGCCACAAGCTCGGCGCCCACGACACCGCCGGCGGCCCGGAACTGGCCGGCCTCGGCAACGCGGTCTTCAACAAGATCCAGGCCGGGCACCAGGGGATTGCCCTGAGCAGCGCCGAGCTGAATGCCCTTGCCGATTACGTCGACACCATTGCGGCTCCCGCTCCGGCCCCCGCGCCCACCCCGACCCCGACTCCGGTCAGCGGCCAGAGCGTCTATGACAACAGCTGCGCGGCCTGCCACAAGCTCGGCACCCACGACACCGCCGGCGGCCCGGAACTGGCCGGCATCGGCGACACGGTCTTCAACAAGATCCAGGCCGGGCACCAGGGGATTGCCCTGGGCAGCGCCGAGCTGAACGCCCTGGCCGATTACGTCGATACCTTCCCGGCCCCGGCAGCTCCGGGACCCGACTACAGCAACTGCACCGCCTGCCATGGGCAGCCCCCCAGCGGCAGCAACGCCGGTGCCCACGCCGCCCACACCGCGCTGCCCAGCATCGGCACCAACTGTGCGGTTTGCCACCAGAGCGCCGGCCACAACGGCACGGTCGACCTGGCCTTCGCCTCGACCTGGAGCGCCAAGAGCGGCGCGGCCACCGATAACGGCGACGGCACCTGCTCCAACATCAGCTGCCACGGCGGGCAGAAAACCCCAGATTGGTACACCGGAACCATCGCCGTCAATACCGACTGCGCCAAATGCCATACCCGGGGCACCAGCCAGTACAACAGCCAGAACTCCGGCGACCACAGCAAGCACAGCAGGTACTCCTGCACCACTTGCCACGATACCAGCAAGCTGGCGACCAACCACTTCACCAACCTGGGCACCAGCAGCATGGAGGGACCGGCGCGCAACACCCTGAACAACTCGCTCAACTACAACGGGACCAGCTGCGCCCCCGCTTGCCACGGCTCCGAGCGCTGGTAAGCTTCCACAACCAACCAGTAACGCCGAAGGCGGGCTCGCAAGAGCCCGCCTTTCTTTTTGGGGCTATGCGGCCTTGCCACCTGTGCGCAAACTGCAATTACCCGGTAGAATGATTAAAGCAATTTCCCGATTCCTGCCAGCCCACCGGGGGAGGCAAGACCATCGCATGGATGCCCATCGCTTCGCCCACGCCCTGATTCAACTGCGCAACCTCAGCAAGAGCTTCCGCGAGGGGGACAGGGACCGCGTGGTGCTGCGCGGCGCCAACGCCGACATCGGCAAGGGCGAGTTCGTGGTGCTGCTCGGCCGCAGCGGCTGCGGCAAATCGACCCTGCTCAACCTGATCAGCGGCATCGACCAGCCGAGCGGGGGCGAGGTGCTCATCGGCGGCACCAGCCTCACCGCTCTCAGCGAGCACCAGCGCACCCTGTTCCGCCGCCGCAACATCGGCTTCATCTTCCAGTTCTACAATTTGATCCCCACCCTCAGCGTACTGGAGAACCTGCTGCTGCCCCTCGAATTGAAAGGGGAATCGGGCCCGCATCCGGAGCAGCGGGCCCGCAAGCTGCTCGAGCAGGTGGGCCTGGCCGATCGCGCCGCAAGCTACCCCGACCGGCTCTCCGGCGGGGAGCAGCAGCGGGTGGCCATCGCCCGGGCCCTGGTTCACGAACCGCTGCTGCTGCTCGCCGACGAGCCGACCGGCAACCTCGACCACGAGACCGGCCGCCAGGTGCTCGAACTGCTCGGCGAGCTGGCCCGCCGCAGCCGCATGACCACCCTGATGGTCACCCACAGCCTCGAGGTCGCCCGGCTGGCCGACCGGGTGCTGACCATCCGCGACGGCGCCCTGGAGGAGCAGCGGCTCTCCCCGGGAGCCGCGCCATGATCCTCTGGCTCGCCGGCTGGCGCTACCTGCTGCGCCATCCCCTGCAGATCGTCTTCGCGGTGGTCGGCGTCGCCCTCGGGGTGGCCGTTGTCATTGCCATCGACCTGGCCAACAGCAGCGCCGAACGGGCCTTCCGCCAATCCGCCGAGACCCTCTCCGGCAGCGCCACCCACCAGCTGGTCGGCGGCTCCGGAGGCGTGGACGAAACCCTCTACCGGCAGCTGCGCCTGGCCGGCTGGCGCCCTGCGGCCCCGGTCATAGAGGGGTTTGCCGCGTTTCCCGCCCGCCCCGGCACCACGCTGCAGATCCTCGGTGTCGATCCCTTGGCCGAAGGCCCGTTTCGCAACTACTCGCCGAGAGCCGGTGACGGCACGCAGCTCGGCCGCCTGCTGACCGAGCCCGGCGCCTGCCTGATGAGCCCGCAGACGGCCGCGTCCCTGGCCCTGCAGACGAACGATAGTTTCGAGTTGGAAATCGGCGGAGAGCTGCGCCGCCTGACCCTGGTGGGGCTGCTGCAGCCGCGAAGCCAAGTCGCGGCCCGGGGCCTCGACCAGCTGCTGGTCACCGACATCGCCACGGCCCAGGAGCTGTTGGCCATGCACGGGCGGATCTCGCGCATCGACCTGATCTTGCCCGAAGGGGAGACAGGCCTCGCGGCCCGGGACCGGCTCCAGTCCCTGCTCCCCGCCGGCACGCGGATCATCCCCGCCGGCACCCGGGGCGAAATCATGGCGCAGATGACCCGCGCCTTCCAGCTCAACCTCACCGCCCTCAGCCTGCTGGCGCTGGTGGTGGGGATGTTCCTCATCTACAACACCATGACCTTTTCGGTGCTGCAGCGCCGCCCCCTGCTCGGGGCCCTGCGCACCCTGGGGGTGACCCGCCGCGAGATCTTCGCCCTGGTCCTGGCCGAGGCGCTGGCCGTGGGGATGGTCGGCACCCTGCTCGGCCTGCTGCTCGGAACCCTGCTCGCCGAGGGCCTGCTCGCCCTGGTCACCCGCACCATCAACGACCTCTATTTCGTGGTCAGCGTGCGCCAGCTGAGCTTTTCGGCGGCCTCGCTGGGCAAGGGGCTGCTGCTCGGCCTGGGCGCCACCGCGGCGGCGGCCCTCGCCCCGGCCATCGAGGCGGCCGGCGCCCCGCCACGCAACGTGCTCTCGCGCTCGGTGCTGGAGAGCCGCCGGCGCCGCCTGCTCCCCTGGGCCCTTGCGCTGGGAGCGACCCTGCTCGCCGCCGGTCTGCTGGGGATGGCCGTACCCAGCAAAAGCGTTCCCGGCAGCTTTCTGCTGCTGTTTACCGCCATTACCGGCTATGCCCTGCTCACCCCCGCGGCCGCCGCGGGCCTGCTGCGCCTGGCCCAGCCGCTGCTGAAACGCACCTTCGGCGTGCTGGGCAAGATGGCCGCCCGCAACCTGGTCGCCGGGCTGAGCCGCACCGGAGTGGCCAGCGCCGCCCTGGTCATCGCCGTTGCCGCCACCGTCGGGGTGGGGATCATGATCGGCAGCTTCCGCGTCACCGTCGAGCAGTGGCTGCAGAGCTACCTGCGGGCCGACATCTACCTCACCACCGCCAGCGCCAGCTTCGGCCCGGGGCGCACCCCGCTGAACCCCGAACTCATCGCGCGGGTCGCCGAGCTGCCCGGCATCGAACGCCTCACCCGGGCCCGCCACCTCAACCTGGAGACCGAGCAGGGCTTCAGCGAGCTGTTCAGCGCCGAAATCCCCGCGGAGAGTTTTGCCGGGTACTGGTTTGCCGAAGGGGACCGCGAGGCGATCTACCAAGCCTTCCAGCACCAGGACGCGGTCATCGTCTCCGAGCCCTTCGCCTATCACCGGGGCCTGCGCCGCGGCGACCGGCTGCGGCTGCCCACCGACCGCGGGGAGCGGGAATTCGCAATCGCCGGGGTTTTTACCGACTACGGCTCGGACCAGGGGCGGATCACCATGAGCCGCCGGCTTTATGAAAAGTACTGGGACGACCGCGGGGTCGACGCCCTGGGCATCTACCTGGCGCCCGGCACCGATGCCGAACAGCTGGTCGGGCGGCTGCGGGCGGCTTCCGCCGACCTGCAGCAGGTGGTGGTCTACTCCAACCGCGGCCTGCGCGAGGCCTCGCTGGCCACCTTCGACCGCACCTTCGCGGTCACCGCCGTGCTGCGGACGCTGGCGGTGCTGGTGGCCTTCGTCGGCATTCTCAACGCGCTGATGGCCATGCAGATCGAGCGCTCCCGCGAACTGGCGGTGCTGCGCGCCGGCGGTCTGACGCCGCGCCAGCTCTGGGGCCTGGTGATCGGCGAGACGGGGCTGATCGGCCTGGTCGCCGGGGTGCTGGCCCTGCCGCTGGGTGTCATCCAGGCCCTGGTGCTGATCCTGGTCATCAACCGGCGCTCCTTCGGCTGGACCATGCAGACTCATCTCGACCCCGCCGTGTTGCTGCAGGCGGTGGCCCTGGCCCTGGCCGCGGCCCTGCTGGCCGGGCTCTACCCGGCCTGGCGCATGGCCCGCACCGCGCCGGCGCTGGCCCTGCGGGAGGAATAGCCATGAGCCTGCGCAGCTGGCTGATCCTGTTCGCCCTCTGCCTGGCGGCGCTCGCCGCGCTGACCCAGCGCGCCTTTCACCCTGCCCCGCCCCCCGCCGACCGGGAGCGGCTCAACGTGGCCGTAGCCCTCGGCGGAGATGCCGCCGAAGGCTACGCCCGGGCGCTGACGCCCCGCGAGTTTTCCTTTCCCTCTGACCACGGCCCCCATCCCCGATACCGCACCGAATGGTGGTACTACACCGGCAACCTGCAGGCGGCAGACGGGCGTCGCTTCGGCTACCAGCTCACCTTCTTCCGCATCGCCCTGACCCCCGAGCCCCAGCCGCGCGCATCCGGCTGGGCGGCCAACCAGCTCTACATGGCTCATTTCGCCCTCACCGACGTGGCCGGCAGGCGTTTTTTCCACTTCGAACGCTTCGCCCGGGCCGCCCTGGGGCTTGCCGGAGCTACGACCGACCCCTACCGGGTCTGGCTCGAAGACTGGGAAGCCTCGAGCGATGGCTCGACGGCGCTGCCCATGCGCCTGCGCGCGGCACAGCAGAGGATCGCCATCGATCTGCATCTGGAGAGCGCCAAGCCAGTGGTGCTGCAGGGGGAGAGGGGGCTGAGCCAAAAAAGTCCCGAGGAAGGAAACGCCTCGTACTACTATTCACTGACCCGAATGCCGACCGTCGGGCGGATCGAGGTGGGCGGGGAGAGCCTGGCCGTGGCCGGCGACAGCTGGCTCGACCGGGAATGGAGCACCAGCGCTCTGGGCCCCGAACAGGCCGGCTGGGACTGGTTCAGCCTGCAGCTCGACGACGGCCGGGAGCTGATGTACTACCGCCTGCGCAAAAAGGACGGCAGCGGCGATCCCATGAGCAGCGGCACCCTGGTCGCGGGCGACGGCAGTTACCGCCGCCTGCGCCCGCAGCAAGTCATCATCGATGAGATGGGAAGCTGGCAGAGCCCCCACAGCGGTGCCCGCTATCGCTATCCTTCGGGCTGGCTGCTGCGCCTGCCTGGGGAGGGCCTTGAGCTGCAGATCACCCCCATGCTTCGCGACCAGGAGCTGCAGGCAACGGTGCGCTACTGGGAGGGGGCGGTGGTTGTGGAAGGAACCGTCGGCGGCCAAGGCTACGTAGAGCTGACGGGGTATGGGGAAGAGTGAATCAGGTGTCAGGTGTCAGGTGTCAGGTGTCAGGTGTCAGAAAAAATTCTAGTAAAAGCATAGCGTCTTTCATCTGAGTCCTGAAACCTGAATCCCGACCCCTGTATTTTCATTCCCCCACCAGCAAAAAGCGGAATTTCTGTTCGCCGCCGTAGCGGCCGACGGCATAACTCTGCAGAACCCAATCGAGCCCCTGGACCATGCTCGCGACCTGCTGCTCGCCCGCCTGCGGCGGGCCGGCGTAGCTGGCCAGTATCGAATCGCCCCGGCGTACCACGCGCCCGATGGGCTGTTCCCCGTCCCGGAGGAAAACCAGGTACTCGTCGAGGCTCCCCTGCAGGCGGTACTCCACGCGGATCGGCCTGGTCTCGACCAGCCCCTGCTGACCTGCAGCCGCCAGGTTCAGGCGCTTGCCGGCCACCAGTTCCAGGTTGCCGACCAGCCCCTTGGCGGCGGATTCCTTCGCAGACCTGAGAGCCTTGCGGTACCAGGCCATGGCCTGGTCACGGTCGCGCTTCATCCCCCGGCCATGCAGATGGTAATCCCCCAGCATGATGGCCGCCTCGGGATGCCCGCCCTTCTCGAAGGCCACCCCGAACCAGTGGGCCGCCTCGGCGTAGTCCCCCTGCAGGTGATAGACGCGGCCCACCGCGAACATGCCGAAGGGGCTCCCGGCCTCGGCGGAGCGCTGGAAATAGTCCTCGGCGCTACCGTCCAGTTCATCCTCCCGCAACAGGCCCTTCTCCAGCAGAACACCGAGGTTGTAGAGTGTCCGCCCGTCCAGGTCGCCCACCCCGGCAAGCCGCCGGAAACCGGCGAGAGACCTGTCCCCGTTGCCAGGCAGAGGCCCGCCTAGACAGGCCCGGGTCTCCGGGCGGCCCAAAACGTACCCCTCAGGGGGCTCCAGGTAGAGTTCGCCAAGCAGCGCCAGGGCCTGGGGCAGACCATTGCCGGCGGCCCGCTCGAGCATGGAAAGCCCGCGCCGTTTGGCGGAATCGGAGTCGCAGCAGAGCAGTGCGGCGCCGCGCTCGACCCTTTCCGGGTCACTGCAGGGGAGGCAGTACCTGAATTTCAGGACCAGACCGGCGGCGATCACCATAAAAGCCGCCGCAGCGACCCCCAGCAGGGCCAGCCGCAGCCGGTGGCGGGAGGCATAATTGCGGATTTTGCTGAAAAAAGTGCGCAAGCTACACCCCTTTGGCCGGCAAACTCAGGGTGTGGGCATCACCGTGGCAATCCCGGCACCCCTGGAATTCCTTGAGCAGTTCGGGATTGTGCGGGCCGTCCCCATGGCACTGCCGGCAGCTGGGCACCTCCCCGTGGCTGCCGGCATGGCAGAAGACGCATTTGAGCTTGCCGTGTTTCTTGTCGCTCTGGCGGACCTTGGCGGCCGGCTCGGGGTGGCAGGCCTGGCAGACGCCGTTTTCCACCCCCTCGCCCAGGGTGATCGCCAGGGGAGCGTGGGGGGGATGGCAGGCCTGGCAGCCGGCGTTGTCCACGAAGGGGGTGTGGGACTCAGCATGACACTCGCTGCAGAGCGGCCGGAAGCCATGCCGGCCGTGGTGGCAGTCGCTGCACGCCACTTCGCCGTGGGCGCTCGGCTGCTTTTCGAAAACTCCGGCGACGGGGCCATGGCAGCCGACGCATTTGTCGGCGAGCTGGTCGACGCCGACCATGCTGGCCACTGGGGCATGGGCGTTGCGGTGGCAGGTGAGGCACTGGACAAAGGCGGTACCGTGGACCGGGTCATGGCAGCTGCGGCAGCCAGGGACCCGCTCTTCCCAGGCGAGCCCCGGCTGGAAGCTGTGGAATTTGGCATGGCACTGGCGGCATTCGAGCTGGTGGAGCCCGCCCCGGTCCCGGATGTCGGTGAACACCCCCGGGTGGCACTTGGCGCATTCCAGAGTGGTCATCTCCGGAATCGGCTGCCGGTAGACCTCGGCGCCAGAGGCCGCCTCGGGCCCGGCTTCGGCGGCCTGGCTGCCGGCCGGAGCGCCCAGCAGCAGCGCCGTCAGGGCCAGGGTCGTCATCTTGAAAGCAGATCGCAATGTCATTCCATTCCCTCCTCGCATCAAACCGGGGCCGGGGCAACCGCCTGGCCTCCCCGGAAATGGCTAGGGTTTCTTCCAGTTGA
This sequence comes from Desulfuromonas versatilis, assembly GCF_019704135.1. Taxonomy (NCBI): domain Bacteria; kingdom Pseudomonadati; phylum Thermodesulfobacteriota; class Desulfuromonadia; order Desulfuromonadales; family Desulfuromonadaceae; genus Desulfuromonas; species Desulfuromonas versatilis. The sequence continues at coordinate 626,682 of NZ_AP024355.1, read as the reverse complement.
CCAGGTCATGGGGGTTGCCGTGACATTTCAGGCAATCGGGATATTTCTTGTGCAGCCCCGATTCGTGGGGCCAGCCGTGGCAGGTATCGCAGGCGATGGCCGCCCCGTGCTGCCCCTGGTGGCATTTCAGGCAGTCGAGGTCTCGGTGCCGCGAGCCGCCGCCGGCCAGCGTCGCCGCCACCTCGGCATGGCATCCCTGGCAGAAACTGCCGGGGATGCCGGCGGGAAAGCTGACCTGGACTGGCGTATGGGCCGCGTGGCAGCGCCCGCAGTCTCCGCCGGTCATCTCGGCGGTATGGGGCCGATGGCAACCGGTGCAGGCCTGCAGCTCGCGGTGACCGGTGTGGCAGGCGCCGCAATCGAGCCGGGTGTGGGCGCTGGGTGCTGCCTGCATGGCCCGGGCCGGCTCGGGGTGGCAGCTGACACAGGCGGCGCGGGCCTGTTTAACCCCGCCGAAGTCCACTTCGCGGGGCGCATGGCCCCGGTGGCAGCCGGCGCAGTTGCCCACGGCGAAGTGCGCCTTGTCACCGGGCTCGTGACAGCGGACGCAGTCGGCCACGGTGGCCTCGCCTTCAGGGGGGTGCTCGCGGTGGCAGGCGACACACTTGACCTTGCGCTTGTGGGCCAGCCCGCGGGTCTCCAGGGTCTTTACCTGGTCCTGGTGACAGGGGGCGCAGAGCGCTCCCGGCAGATCCCAGCCGTACTCGATGGCCGCCGGGGTGTGGGGCTTGTGGCAAAGCAGGCAATCGTCATGGGTCATCTCCGCCCCGTGGGGCTGGTGGCATTCGAGGCATTGCTTGTGATCGCGGTGCTCGAGATGGCACTTGCGGCAGTCCAACCGGGAATGCCCGCCGGGGTTGAACTCCATGAAGCGCCCCACCGGGTTGTGGCAGGAGACGCACAGCGGCTTGACCACCTTGAGATCGGCCAGGTTGATCTGCTTGGGGGCATGGGGCGTATGGCAGGGGAGACAGGGTTCCACCGTGTAATGGCGCTTCTGCAGGCGCAGGTGGCAGCTGCGGCAGAAGACCACGGTCTGTCTGCCGTCGGGCTTGTGCTCGGGATGGCAGGTGCCGCAGGAGGCCTTGGCCTGATGCGCGGAGCCCTGGGTGGCCAGGGTCTGCACCGCTTCGCCGTGGCAGGCCCCGCACAGGGCGGCGGGGACATCCGCGGCATAGCTTAGGACGTTGGGCGCGTGGGGCTGGTGGCAGGCCCGGCAGTCGCCGGCCCCCATCCCCGGGCCGTGGGACTCATGGCATTGGTCGCAGGCCTGGGACTCGCCGTGGACCGGGTGGCATTCATTGCAGTCCATGGCGCGGTGGGCGCTCTCGCGAGCCGCGAAGGTCTGCCCAACCCGGGTATGGCAGGAGAGACAGGCCGGCCCCACCGGATCGAGGCCCACCAGGTTCACCTTGAGCGGCTGGTGGGCCGGGTGGCAGGCACGGCAGCCGCCAAAGGCGAAGTGGCTGTTTTCCGCAGGGGCATGGCACTCGCTGCATGCCGGCGCCGCGCCGACCCCCTGCTGGGGATGGGCGGCATGGCAGTTGCGGCAGCCGGCCGCGGGGTGCCCGGCATGGCAATCGAAACAGTTCAGGGCTGCCTGATGCCCTCCCCCCTCCCCTGCCAGTTCCTCCACCGGCTGGTGGTGGCAGGCGGCGCACAGCTTGCGCTCCGGGGCGCTGGCGAAGTCGATCGCCAGCGGCGCATGGGGCGCGTGGCAGGCGCGGCAATCCTTCCCGCTCATGGCCGAGCCGTGGGGCTCGTGGCACTCGAGGCAGGAAAGGACCTCCCGGTGACCCTGATGGCAGTCGGCGCAGCCCATCTCGGCATGGGGGCTGGGGTGGGTTGCGGGTGCCTGCGGCGGCTCGGGATGACAGGAGGCGCAGGCGGAAGCGAGTCGCTCCATACCCTGCCAGGCCTGGGCCAGCGGGGCGTGGGGGTTGTGGCAGCCGGCGCAGTTCTCCAGAGAGAAATGGGCATTATCGCCGGGTGCGTGGCAGTCGGCGCAGTTCGGGATCGCCCCCTGCTGGGGAGGATGGCCCTGGTGGCAGTCGGCGCAGCCGAATTGCCGGCCGTGGGCACCGCCCGCTGCGGCGAGGTTGGCGACGGCCTCCCCGTGGCAGGCCGCGCAGAGGGCCGCGGGGGTATCGGCCTGGAAGCGCACCGGCCCCGGGGCGTGGGGTGCATGGCAGCGCAGGCAGTCCGGCTGGGTCATGGCCGCAGCGTGGGGCTCATGGCAGTCGCTGCACAGGGGGCGCTGGCGATGCTGCTGATGGCAGTCGTGGCAGGCCATCCCGCCGTGGCTCTCGGGCGAGGCCGCCACCTGCTCCTGGATGGAGGGGTGACAGGAGAGGCAGGCGGCGGTCAGGTTGGCCATTTGGTCCAGGCTCCGGCCATGGGGGGCATGGGGCTGGTGGCAGGAGCGGCAATCGGTCAGGACGAAGTGGCGGTTTTTCCCGGGATCGTGACAGCTGTCGCAGCTGGCCGGGGCGCTCCCCGGCCGTGGAGGATGCTCGCGGTGGCAGCGGTAGCAGCCAACCTGGCGCTGATGGGCAGCCCCCTGCTGCTCGAAGACCTCGACCGCCTGCGGATGGCAGGCGGCGCACCACGCCTTGGCAACCCCGGCCCAGTAGCGGATCGGCAGCGGCTGGTGGGGCGCATGGCAGGCCCGGCAGTCGTCCGCGGCCATGGAGGCGTCGTGACTGTCGTGGCAATCGGTACAGGAGGGCAACCCGCGATGGCTCAGGTGGCATTCGTTGCAGGCCAGCTCGGCGTGGGCATTGGCATACCCGGCCTCGCTCTTGGCGGCCTCGGGGTGACAGGTCAGGCAGACCGGCCGGGCCCCCTTGAGAGCCGAAAAATCGAAATCCAGCGGACGATGGGGATGATGGCAGCCGGTGCAGTCGGCCAGCGCGAAGTGCTTCGACGAGCCCGGGTCATGGCAGTCGGCGCAGGCGGCGACCTGCGGCTTTTCCCCTTTTTTCGGGTGAGCCAGGTGACAGTCGGCGCAGCCGAGCTGTTCCTGGTGCGCCGCGCCGCGCCCCCCCAGTTCCTGGATCTTCTCCTGGTGGCACTTACCGCAATCGCGGTAGACCAGCATCTCGCTTTTGCTTTCCTGCGCGGCGCACAGCGGGCAGAGAAGCAGCAAACCTGCCGCCAGACAAAGCAGCAGCCGTCCCCATATCTTCATCGGACCTCCCGGCCCGGAGCGGCAAAAGCGGCCAGCCCGGGCAATAACCCCCTTTGGCCCGCGAGGCGAACCGGTCGGGAATCCCCCTGGCGCGGCCTGCCGGCCCTGCCTGGAATCTGGCTGCGCAAAGGGGGATCATTTCAGCTTGCGGATAAAAATTCTAACACAAGTCGGCCCACTCCGCTTGCGCGGAGCCGGGATGATTCAGCGCCGCTCGATGCTCAGCAGGCGGTTGGCCTCATCGAAGCGGACCTCGAAGCGCCCGTGCACCCCCTCGGCGCTGACGAAGCGTCGCAGGTTGGCGGCGGGAAACCGCAGCCGGGTGCCATCCTCGGCGGTGACCGCCACGGTTGCGGCGCTCCCCCGGTAGTAGCGCAGCATTTCCGCGGCGCTGATGTGCAGGGTGAAAAAAGCCCGGCGCACCGCGCTCACCCCTGGGCGAGGCTGGCTTTGAGGCCCTGCTCGAGGCTCGGGTAGCGCAGCTTCACGCCCAGCTTCTCCAGCATCTTGCGGTTGTCCATGCGCCGCGACTCGGTGAGATAGGAGAGCATCAGCGGGGTCATCACCCGCCTGGCCTCCTCCATGTCGACCAGGGGCGGCCGCGGCAGGCCGGCCAGCTCGGCGACGGCCAGAAAATACTCGGTCATGGTGCTGGGGTGGCCGTCGCTGACGTTGAAGATCTCGCCAGCATCCCCCTTGGCCATTGCGGCGACGCAGACCTGCGCCAGGTCGTCGGCATGGATGCGGTTGGTCTGCGAGCACTCCTCGATGCGCAGCAGGGGATGGCCGTCCTGCAGGCGGTTCACCGGGATGCGGCCCGGGCCGTAAATGCCGGTGACCCGCAGGATGACCACCGCAACGCCGCGCTCGGCGCCCCACTGGCGCAGCACCGTCTCGGCGTCGAAGCGCCGCCTGGCCCTGGTCGTCTGGGGGTTGGCCGGCGTTTCCTCGGTGACCAGCTCGCCGCCGCAGTCGCCGTAGACCCCGCTGGTGCTGATGTAGACCACCCGCTGCGGCTCCTCGCCGGGACGAATCGCCGCACAGAAACTGCGCATCTTGGGGTCGGTGACGCCCCCGCCGGGGGGCGGCGCGAAGTAGTAGACCAACGCCCCGCGGGTGGCCATCTCGGCGAGCCCATCGGGGTAGTTCAGCTCGGCGACCAGCGGCCGGATGCCGAGAGTCTGAAGCTTTTCGGCACTCTCCGTCGAGCGCACCAGTCCGGTGACTTCCGCGCCCCGCTCCAGCTCCAGCCGGGCGACCCGCCGCCCGATATCCCCGCAACCGACGATCAGTACCTTGTCCATGTGACTTGCCTTATTCCCAGGGGACGTGAAAAACCCTGCTTACCACGAAGGTCACGAAGAGCACGAAGAAAACCTGAGATCAGGCCTTTCCTTCGTGCCCTTCGTGTTCTTCGCGGTGAATAGTTATTTGCCTTGCTTTAAACCCATCACTCATTACTCATCACTGCTCACGGTCCTTCAAGCCAGGCTCTTCGAAGCCACCTCGTAGACGTCCCGGGAGAGCCCCTCGGCGGCCAAAATCCGCTGCAGCTGGGACTTCATCAGCTCCTGGCGGGCGCCGTCGTACTTGCGCCAGCGGGTGAGCGCGCCGAGCAGGCGCGCGGCGACCTGGGGGTTGAGCCGGTCGAGCTCCAGCACCCGGTCGCCGAGAAAGGCGTAGCCGGCGCCACTGCGGTCGTGGAAACGGGCCGGGTTGCCGTGGCAGAAGGCCCCCACCAGGGCCCGCACCTTGTTGGGGTTCCTGATGTTGAAGGCCGGATGCTCCATCAGCAGCCTGACCTGCTCGAGCGTGTCCGGGCGTTTGGAGGTCGCCTGCAGGGTGAACCACTTGTCCACCACCAGGGGGTCCTCCCGCCATTTTTCGTAAAAAGCGCCGAGCGCCTGCTGCCGCTCGGGGCCGGCGCTGTTGACCAGGCAGGCAAGCGCCGCGATGACGTCGGTCATGTTGTCGCCGTTCTGGAACTGCCGGCAACAGTGGTCGACGGTGGAAGGTTCCTCCAGGGTCATCAGGTAGGCCAGGCAGAGGTTCTTCAGGCTGCGCCAGCCGACCGCCGCCGGCTCGATGCTGTAGGGTCCGCTGCGGGCGCTCGCCTCGAGCACCGCGGCGAACTCGTGGCGAAATTTTTCCGCCAGAGCCCGGCGCACGAATTCCCGGGCGGCGTGGATCGCCTCGGGGTCGGCCACCGCCATCTGCTCGGCGAGATAGGTCTCCGTCGGCAGGGCAAGGGCCTGGGCGAGCAGGGCCGGGTCTGCATCGCTGTCGCAGAGGGTCTTGCCGAAGGCGGCGGCGAAGGCTTCGTCAAGCTGCAGCGGCCGGCCCGCCTGGTGGTCGGCGGCCAGTTTCAGCAGCACCCGCGAGGCAAGCTGCTGGCCGGCCTCCCAGCGGTTGAAGGGGTCGCTGTCATGGGCCATGAGAAAGGCCAGCTCGGCCTCTGTATAATCGGCCTGGAGCTGAACCGGCGCGGAAAAGCCCCGCAGCAGCGAGGGGACCGGCGGACTGGGGACGTTGACGAAACGATAAGTCTGCTCGGCAGCGCGCAACTCCAGAACCCGGCTGGTGCCTAGCGGCGCTGTTTCCCCCTCGAGTTGCAGCGGCAGGTCGTTCCCATCGAGGTCGAGCAGGCCCAGGGCGACGGGGATGTGAAAGGGGCGTTTTTCCTGCTGGCCGGGGGTCGGCGGGCAGCTCTGGCTGAGCTTCAGGGTGTAGACCCGCCCGGCGGCATCGTAGCTGCCCTGCGCCTGCACCACGGGGGTGCCGGCCTGGCTGTACCAGAGGGCGAACTGGCCGAGGTCGCGGCCGCCGGCTTCGGCCATGGCGGCGAGAAAATCGTCGGTGGTGACCGCCTGGCCGTCGTGCCGCTCGAGGTAGAGCTGCAGTCCCTTGCGGAACCCCTCGGCACCAAGCAGGGTGTGGTACATGCGGATCACCTCGGCCCCCTTGTTGTAGACCGTGGTGGTGTAGAAGTTGTTGATCTCCACGTAGGAATCGGGGCGCACCGGGTGAGCCATGGGCCCGGCATCCTCTGGGAACTGGGCGTTGCGCAGCACCCGCACGTCGTCGATGCGCTTGACCGCCCGGCTGGTCATGTCCGCGGAGAACTCCTGATCGCGGAACACGGTCAGCCCCTCCTTGAGAGAGAGCTGGAACCAGTCGCGGCAGGTGACCCGGTTGCCGGTCCAGTTGTGGAAGTACTCGTGGCCGATGACCCCCTCGATGGCCTGGTAATCGGCGTCGGTGGCGGTGTCGGGGCGGGCCAGCACGTACTTGGAGTTGAAGATGTTGAGCCCCTTGTTCTCCATCGCCCCCATGTTGAAGTCGTCCACCGCCAGGATCATGTAGATGTCCAGGTCGTACTCCAGGCCGTAGGTCTGCTCGTCCCAGCGCATGGCTTTTTTCAGTGAGCGCATGGCGTGGTCGCATTTGTCGCGGTTGCGCTGCTCGACGTAGATGTGCAGCTGCACCTCGCGCCCCGAGGCAGTAGTGAAGCTGTCGGCGATGCGCACCAGGTCGCCGGCGACCAGGGCGAACAGGTAGGAAGGCTTTTTGAACGGATCCTGCCAGGTGGCGAAGTGCCGGCCCCCGTCGAGTTCGCCCTGCTCCACCAGGTTGCCGTTGGAGAGCAGCACGGGGTATCTGGCCTTTTCTGCGACGATGGTGGTGGTGAAGCTGGCCATGACGTCGGGGCGGTCGGGGTAGTAGGTGATCTTGCGGAAGCCCTGGGCCTCGCACTGGGTGCAGAAGATGCCGCTCGACTTGTAAAGCCCCTCGAGGGAGGTGTTTTCCTGGGGGCGGATTTCGGTGTTCACCTCGAGGCAGAAGGATTCTGGCACGCCGGGAATGCTCAGGGATTCCTCGTCCACCCGGTATTCGCCCGGCTGCAACTGCCGGCCGTCGAGGAGAAGACTCGTCAAAAACAGCTGCCGGCCGAACAGCACCAGCGCCTGCGGCTCGCCCGGGAAATCGGGGTTGCGGCGGCAGTGGAGCCGCGAGCTGACGCGGGTGGACTCTTCGCCGAGCTCGAAACGCAGCGCGACGGCATCCACCAGGTAGGCCGGCGGGAGATAATCTTGCAGATAAATAGCACGGGGCTTAGTGTCTTCCATGGGTCCATCCTCGTCCGCAAAGTGGTAGTCGGCCCTAAACCATAACGGAATTTTCCCTGAAATCAAAGGGGCAATCCGCCCCCTCTTCGTCGGAAAATCCCGCCTTATCCCGCCGCAACGGCCCAGCCATGCTAAAATTGAAACAGGGAACGAGCCTGGCGCCCTGGCGGCAAACGAGGACGAAGCCGGCAGCCGCCAGAGGAGAAGAAGGAACCAACGCATTCAGCGGGAGGCAAGAGTTATGGCAATCCAGGGGTCGTATTTCTTCGGCAAGACCGTGCCCTACCCCTTCGACCAGACGGTCGCCCGGGTCAAGGAGGCCCTGCAGGAGCAGGGGTTCGGGATTCTCACCGAAATCGACGTGCAGGACAAGCTCAGGGAGAAGCTGGGAGTTTCCTTCCGGCCCTACCGCATTCTGGGAGCGTGCAATCCCGCAATGGCCCACCGGGCTCTGCAGGCGGAAATCAACCTGGGTGTGCTGCTGCCGTGCAACGTGGTGGTTTACGTGGGCGATGACGACCGCACCCAGGTGGTGGCCATGGACCCGGTGGGGGCCATGGGCATGGTGGGCAATCCGGCCATGGAAACCCTGGCCCGGCAGGTCAAGGAGCTGCTGGCCCGGGCGCTCGACAATCTCTGATCCGGCCGAATTCGCCTGCGCGGACCAGGCCTGAAGGTCGTTGTGCACTAATGCACAGGTGCCGGGTGCGTGAGCGATACGGTTTTTTTACGCTACCCCACGTAGGTTCTGCAGAAGAGATCGGGTATATTTCCCCACGGTTGCCGGATTCGCTGAAACCGCCCGGCGACCATTCTTCACCACCCTCTTTTTGGCGCGCCGCGGACTACCTCCCTTGCGGCGCGCATTTTTTTTCAGCGCTCCCGCACCCTCCCGAAATTCCGCACCCAGCCAGGCCTTCCCCCGTGTGCAATCCCTCGGCCCGAATAAGCATGGTTCAAATTCCGCGGCCCGCGCCATCGGTTCGTCGGCGCTTCAGTCACGTTCAGGCGGGTCGCCGACTTGAGCTATGGCCCGCCCAGTTTTCACCGAATCAGGTTAAAATGAGGTAAAGGTTGCAGCGGGCTTTCCCGCAGGAGGCTCCCCGACCCGGGTAACCCGCTGATGGGGGGGGCCGCTGCGGAGCGAAGAAGGAGTGACGTATGGCAGAACGGATTTCCTTTAACATCAACGCCGAACTTTACGAAAACGAGAATGACGAGTTGGCCATTCGCTTCCCGGATGAAAGGGTTTTCGCCAATGTCGGGACGCATAAGGAGGACAGCTTCGTCAGGGACTGCATCGAAAAGCTGGAGCACCACCACCAGCCGACAGAGTGGACGGAGATTCCCGCCCACCAGCTGCTCTACGCCAGGGGCTGGCATTGCGTGGCCCGGATGGGCTACGTGTCCGGCGACCCCGAGAAACCCGGCCTGGAGTTCGAGATCGAACCCGAGCAGCTGAGCAGGCATGCCCGGGAATATCTGCGAGAGGCCTTCTAAGGGTCTTTCCCCTCAGGAAGTGGGGCTGGGCGGAGGGCGGTTCAGCCATTGCTTGAGGGCCTCGATGACCACCCCGGCCTGCCGCTCGTTGAGTTGGCGCAGATCACCGACCCCGGTCATCCGCTTGGCGAACCGCCCCAGGGCCGCCCAGCTGGGGTTGCGGACCTGGCCCCGCCGGTGCAGTTCCAGCCACAGATTGCGGGCCTTCCAGACCATGGGAACGAAGGGGCGTTTTTGCGCCCGGCGGATTCTCGGCCGCCAGCCCAGCTCATGAAAACGATCCAGCAGCTGGTGGAGTTCGACCTCGTTCAGATCGCCTGAGGATTCCTTGCCGGGGGCCACCGCGGCAATCATCTCCCGGTACTCGGGCTCATCCAACTCGAGTTCCTTTTTGGCGATATGGATTTTGGCCAGGGCCCGGCGGCGGTATTCCTCATCCATCGCGGCAATCCTCCCATCACCCCCAGTATAACCTGGCCCCGAGGTGCTCCCGACCCATGCGCTACAGCGAATTTTTCAAGGAGCTCTGCCCTCCCCTCGACCTGGAATGGCGCAAGTACCGCCGGCGCGGGACCGTTCGCCCCCTGGCCCGGCGCGCCGGGGATGTTCATCTGGCAGGATCAGGCCGCGCGCCGGTAGAAGGCGTGGGTGAACTCGGGATATTCTTCCACCTGTTCGGCCTGCCAGAGGCCGAGGTCGAAGTCGGGGAAATAGATATTGCCGGGGTAGTCGGCGCGGATCCAGGAGATGTACAGGCCGTCTGCGAGCGGCAGGGCCAGCCGGTAGATGCTCGCCCCGCCGAGGATGAAGACATCCTCCCCGCGCCGGCGGGCCGCGGCGAGGGCCGCGTCGAAGCTGCTGTGGACCTCGGCCCCCGGGACCTCGCCCAGGGTGCGGCTGACGATGATGTTGTGCCGTTCGGGGAGCGGCCGGCCGATGGAGGCGAAGGTCCTGCGCCCCATGAGCACCGTGCGGCCGAGGGTCAGCCGCTTGAACAGCTGCAGTTCGGCGGGGAGGTGCCAGGGCAGGGTGGCGTCGCGGCCGATGACGCGGCTACGGGTCATGGCGACGATGAGGTAGATTTTCGGGTCGGTCATGGTGGTTATCTTCTGTTTGGGTCGTCAGAGGATCTGGTTCCCCAAGCTTACCTCGGCCTGGCTTTAAAAACGAGATCTCTTTTCGGGCGTCTGGGCCTGTAGAGGCTTCCGGCCGCCCTTGATCGGACCGATCAGTCGGATCCGACGCGGCCGGGGCTTCCCGCCAGAAGGCCAAGATTGCTCCCCGTTGAACCGTATACGCCAACCGTGCTAGTCTGAACTACCGATTTTCACCGCCGTTTCAACAAGGACACCATGCCCCGAAACCCCAGCTCAAACTCTGGACATACCCGGGCGGATTCGCTCTACATTCCGGCGACCTGCCGCATCGAGGCGGTCAGCGAGCTGACGCCGCAGGAGAAGCTGTTCCGGGTGAGTCTGCCTGACGGCCGGCCGCTCGGCCACCGGCCGGGGCAGTTCGTGCAGGTCTCGCTGCTCGGTTGGGGTGAGGCGCCGATCTCGGTGGCCAGTTCGCCAACCCGGGAGGGATATTTCGAACTGGGAGTGCGCCAGGCAGGGACCCTGACCTCGGCCATGCATCGGCTTGAGCCCGGCGATACCCTCGGCATCCGCGGCCCTTTCGGCAACCCCTTCGACCTCGAGCGGATGAGCGGCCGCGATCTGCTGCTGATCTCCGGCGGCTGCGGGCTGGCGCCGCTGCGCTCGCTGATCCAGTACTGCGAAGACCGCCCCGAGCAGTTCGGCCGGGTGTGCATCCTCTACGGCGCCAAGAGCCCGGCGGACATCCTGTTCAAGGAAGAGATCCGCACCTGGGAGGCCTCGGCGAGTTTCGCCTGCGCCACCACCGTCGACAACCTGCCCGGCGGCGCCTGCTACGAGGGTCAGGTCGGCCAGGTCACCCGCCTGATCCCGCCGCTGGAGATCGATGCGCCGCGCACCCTGGCGGCCATCGTCGGTCCGCCGGTGATGTACCGCCCGGTCATCGACGAGCTGAAGCAGAAGGGCCTGACCGAGGCGCAGATCGCCATCAGCCTCGAGCGCCACATGCGCTGCGGGGTCGGCAAGTGCGGCCACTGCACCATCGAACACCTCTACTGCTGCAGCGACGGCCCGGTCTTTTGGCTGAGCGAGGTAAGCGGCCTGCGGGGGGCGCTGTGAAAAAGACCCTGACCACCTGCCCCTACTGCGGCACCGGCTGCGCCCTCTACCTGCTGGCCGACGACGCCGGCCGGCTGATCGGCGTCGAGCCGAGCGGCACCCACCCGACCAGCCGCGGCGGGCTCTGCGTCAAGGGCTGGAACGCCCACGCCTTCGTCCACCACCCCGAGCGGCTGACCACGCCGCTGCTCCGCCGGGGCGGGCGCCTCGAGCCCGCATCCTGGGACGAGGCCCTCGAACTGGTCGCCGAAAAGCTGCGGGGGATCGCCCTCGAGCACGGGCCCGACGCGCTGATGTTCTTCTCCTCGGCCAAGGCGACCAACGAAGAGAACTACCTGCTGATGAAGCTGGCCCGGGCGGTTTTCGCCACCAACAACGTCGACCACTGCGCCCGGCTCTGCCACGCCTCCACCGTGGTCGGGCTGGCCGAAACCTTCGGCTCGGGGGCGATGACCAACTCCATCGCCTGCGTCGATGAGGCCGACTGCATCCTGGTCACCGGCTCCAACACCACCGAGCAGCACCCGCTGATCGGTTCGCGCATCCTGCAGGCCAAGCAGCGCGGCGCCAGGCTGATCGTCGCCGACAGCCGCCGCATCCGCCTCGCCCGCCTCGCCGACCTGCACCTGCGCCAGCGCAACGGCTCGGATGTGGCCCTGGTCAACGGCCTGATGCACGTGATCCTGCGCGAGGGGCTGGAAGATAAGGCCTTCATCGAGGCGCGCACCGAGAACTTCGCCGCCCTGCAGCAGGAGGTCGCCGCCTGGACGCCGCAGCGCGCCGCCGCCGTCACCGGCCTCGCCCCGGAGCAGATCGTGGAGGCGGCGCGCATGTTCGCCGCGGCCAAGCGGGCGATGGTGGTCTATTCCATGGGGATCACCCAGCACAGCCACGGCGTCGACAACGTGCGGGCCATCGCCAACCTGGCCCTGCTCACCGGCAACCTCGGCCGCCCCGGCACCGGCGTCAACCCGCTGCGCGGCCAGAACAACGTGCAGGGGGCCTGCGACATGGGCGCCCTGCCCAACGTCCTCACCGGTTACCAGAAGGTGGCCGACCCCGCGGTGCGGGTCAAGTTCGCCGCCGCCTGGGGCGTGGAGCGGCTGCCCGAGGCGCCGGGGCTGATGGCCACCCGGGCCATGAACCTGGCCGCCGAGGGGCGCATGAAGGGCTTTTTCATCCTCGGCGAAAACCCCATGCTCTCCGACCCCGACCAGCAGCACGTGCGCCGGGCCCTGGAGAGCCTCGATTTCCTGGTGGTGCAGGACATCTTCCTCAGCGCCACCGCCGAGCTGGCCGACGTGGTGCTGCCCGCCGCCTGCTACGCCGAGAAGGACGGCAGCTTCACCTCCACCGAGCGCCGCGTGCAGCGGGTGCGCAAGGGGGTCGAGCCGCCCGGCGCAGCCCGGGCCGACTGGGAGATTCTCGGCGAGTTGGCCGCCCGCCTCGGCTACGGCGGGATGACCTATGGCCAGCCCGCCGAGATCATGGAGGAGATCGCCGCGCTGACCCCGAGCTACGCCGGCATCGACTACCCGCGCATCGAGACCCTCGGCCTCTGCTGGCCCTGCCCGGACAAGAGGCACCCCGGCACCCCGATTCTGCACCGGGAGAGCTTCGCCCGCGGCAAGGGGCTTTTCAGCCCCACCGGCTACCAGCCCCCTGCCGAACTGCCCGACGCCGAGTTCCCCCTGCTGCTGACCACCGGCCGCACCTATTTCCACTGGCACACCGGCACCATGACCCGGCGCACCCACCTGCTCGACCGCGAGGAGCGCTGCGCTTTCGTCGAGCTCAACCCCGAGGACGCCAGGGAACTCGGGGTACGCCATGGCGAGCCGGTGCTGGTCGCCTCCCGCCGCGGCGAGGTAACGGCCCGGACGCGGGTCACCGAGATGGTCCCCCCCGGCACCATCTTCATGCCCTTCCACTTCGAGGAGGGCGCGGTCAACGCCCTGACCCACAACGTGCTTGACCCCGAAGCCGGCATCCCCGAGTACAAGGTGTGCGGGGCGCGGGTTCGGAAAAAGGCTTAAAGCCAAAACGTCTGTCCCTCACGCAAAGGCGCAAAGATAGCCCATCCGGTTGAGCTCCCTCCCCTTCAAGGGGAGGGTTGGGGTGGGGATGGGCCAACCGAGTGATCACCCCATCCCCCTCCCGGCCTCCCCCTTGAAAGGGGAGGAGATTAATTCATCAAGGACAACTGTTCAGTTACGATATTCAAACATGAAAGCACTGACCCAAACCGAACTCGAAACCTTCCTCCACGCCCTGCAGCCCGCCTGGGATGTACGCGCCCCAATCCGCCTGAGCGACGGCACCCGCGCCCTGGGCCGGCTGGAGGAGGGGCCGCTGGCCCTGTTGGGCGGGCGCATCCCCCGCAAGCCGACGGACGTGTTCTTCGCCCAGCAGGAAAAGGTCTTCGACGCCCTGCCCGACGGCAGCTTCCGGCAGGAAGAGCCTCCGCAAAAGCCGCTTTTCGTGCTCGGCTTCACCGCCGAGGACCTGGAGTGCCTGGAATTCATCGACCGCTTTTTCAGCAGCGGTTTTGCTGACGATATCTACCTGCGCAAGCGCAGCGGGGCGGTGATTGGCGGACTGACGGGAAAATGCGGTTCGGCGGGGGAGCTGCTGCGGATTGCGGGAGGCACGTGCGACCTGGAACTGGTCTTTGACGGGGAACGCTTTATCGTCGCGGCCTACAGCGAGGCCGGGGAAAAACTGGAGGCGGCCATGACCTGCGCCGAAAGCGGTGCTTCGCTGGAGGACCTGCGGCGCGCCTCCGAGGCCCTGCCCCAGGACAACCGCCGCCTGCTCGAGCAGGCCTCGGCGCTGCTCATAGCCGAGCGCGTCCCCGACGCATTCTGGGCCGAGATCGGCGAGCGCTGCATCGCCTGCACCGGCTGCAACCTGGTCTGCCCCACCTGCACCTGCTTCGGCGTGCAGGACTGGCGCTACCCGACTCACATCGAGCGCAGCCGCATGTGGGACTCGTGCCAGCTCGACGCCTTCATGCGCGAAGCGAGCGGCCACAACCCCCTGGGCAGCGAGGCCCTGCGCACCCGCCGCCGCATCCACCACAAGCTCGCCGCCGACCTGCGCCGCTGGGGGCACCTCACCTGCTACCTCTGCGGCCGCTGCGACACCACCTGCCCCACCGGCATCGGCATCGTCGCCGTGGCCCGGGAGATGGTGGCGCGTCATGCTGGGGAAACCGCCCGGCTACAGGGATGAAAAGGTCACCTTTTCCGGCCTGACCAAGGGGACCTGCACCTTGCTCTGCGAGTCCCGCCTTCTGCGGATTTCAACATCCTTGTCCCCTTCCGGGGAGGCAAGAATGGCGATACGGCGGTTGCGTTCCCGCCCCTGCGGGGTGCCGTTGTCGGCCACCGGCCAGACCTCTCCATAGCCGACCGCCGCAATGCTCTCGGCAGGGATTCCGTAATTGTCCACCAGATACTTGCGCACACTGTCGGCCTGGCGCTGGGTGATCCGCAGGTTGTACTCGGCCGGTCCCAGGTTGTCGGTATGCACCTCGACGGTGTAGCGCCGCTCGGGATGGGCCAGAATGAATCCCGCCACCTGCTTTGCCTCTTCGGGTTCCCAGGCGGCCACCGTCACCCAGCCGGGATCGAATACCGGCCGGATCGCCAGGTAGACCGGCTCATCGGGACCGGCCGGACATCCCAATTCGTCGACCAGCTCACCTGCTGGGGTGTCGGGACACTGGTCGGCTACGTCGAAAATCCGGTCCCCGTCGCTGTCCAGGTCCGGATCCGGGTCGGCAACGGCGATATTTTTCGCTGGGGGTGGAAACAGCTTTTCCAGCCATTGGCCCACCGCCAGGGTCGGCGAATCGGCATCGCCGAACACAAAGCTCAGCCCGGCCGTTGATGCCAGGTTGTGGAACAGCTCCCGGTCCTCCCGGTTGTCGCTGGTGTTGAAATCCAGAATGTGGCGGATGTCGCCGCGCAAGGCCAGCCCGTCGTTGATGAAATACTTCAGGCCGATGCCCCAGTTGACCATCAAATCTTCATCGGAGGCGCCGGGATCCCGGTCCGTCCAGTAAAGGCCGGCGCCGGCCGCCAGGTAGGGAATCAGCCGCTGGTTGGGAAGCACATGGTAGAGGGCATCCAACTGCAGGGAGAAGACCCGGACATCCACCTCCGGCTGAGCGTCGGTTTCCGTGTTCACATAACGGACGGCCCCCTCGATGCCCCAGCGGCTGGTGAAATTGTAGCCGAGCGCCGCCCCCACCACGGGACCATCGTCCAGCCCCTGGTTCCCCTCGAAAAGCTGGTACCCCCCCAGCAGGCTCAGGGAGAGTTTGCCCGGGCCGGACGGGGCGGCCTCGGCCGCCGAAACCAACAAGCACCCCAGCCAGACCAGGGTCAGGGGTCCGCTAATCCATCTGGGTAATTTCATCGCATCCCTCCCAGTTCATCGAAATCACAGCCTTCCCGCCTCCGTCGCGAAAATCCCGGTCAATTGAAGGTGGTGCGACCGGTGCCGCGGGTGAAGGCCGTACAGCGTCCGTTTTCGAAAAAAACGTAACGCCAGTCCGGGTAAACCCACTGCGTGTAGGGAGCTGCCCCCCCCTGCCGCTGACTCGTCTCGGCGGGCTGCCCCCAACTGCGCCGGACGTCCTCCATGCTCATGCCGATACGAACCTTTTGCTCGGCAATCAGCGCCTGCAAATCGGCAGGCGGAGCATTTTCCCCGCCCGCCAAAAGGTCCTCCGGCATGGCGGAGAGCCGGCTATCGGCGCGTCGGTCCATCTGCATGGCAAGTGAATGGTAGTGCGCATATTTCCTGCGATAAATTTCCTGATCGGGATTCATACTCTGCAGAATTTCATAAAGCCGCCGATTGATCTCAATGTCCCGCGCAGGTATCTGCAACACATATCGATAGAGCTGCATCTCCCCGGCTTTGGCCTTCAATCTGGCTATTTCCCGATCGGTTGCCTTTTCCAGGTAGTCGCTTGCCAGCTCATAGGCCCGGGAATAATTCTCCTTTTGCAGCAGGCCGTACAGCTCCCCCAGTACCAACGGCTTGTCCCTGCCCAACACTTGCTCGTTGACCATGCCCGGTATCAGCAGGACCATGCCCAGAAGCATGAAATTGACCGCCCATATGTTCGATCTGCCATGTTTCCCCATGGTGCCACCGCTTTTCAGTATGCCCCGGGCAGCGTGTTTTCAACCCGATTCGATTACCATTCTCCAGGTTTCCCCGTTACATGGTGAGGCGCATTATGGCACTGGCTAACCGGTCATAGCAGGCGTCCAGTTCCGACTCATCCGCAGCATGGCAATAAAGCCCCGAGACCTCATCGGCTCGGAAATCCGCTGCGAGCTTTTTATTCCCCAGCATGTTTCGGTCATTGGCCATACGAAGAAGAAGGTCTTCTCCATTTTCGCTGTCAGGGCCTGAGGGATCTCGCAGTCTGGATCCCAACCCGAGAGTAAAGACATAGATGTTGCTTCTTCTCGCAGCAGCGGCCATATCTTCAAGGAGGTTTCGGGAAATCCTGTTGATATTGTCATAATCGACAGCACTGCTTGTCGCCCTCCTGCTGCCGGGGTAAAAAAGGCGAAATTCGCTGTCTCCTGTTCGACGCGGATCGTAATAGGGAGGCAAACGTCTGACGTACCTGGAGAAATTGTGAAATGAGCCGATGGAGGAATTGATTCTCGTGTGATCCCAAAGGCCGCTTTCTCTATTCGCATTGTCCGGGTCCGGAAGGTTATCGCCGCTTCGCAATGAACCCGAACGCGTTCTGCCATCGCCCCAAGGACCGTCGAAGACGAAAGTTGATGAAAAAGTATTTGGAGCACCATCGGTGAAAAACACAATTGCCCTGATGCTGGAACGATTAGTAGAGATGCTCTCAAGCTGAGCCTTGGCTCGCCAAAACCCCTCGCAGGAGTTGGTAAAATTAGGATTTGAATTGGTCCCGAAATTGAATCTTTCGATCTCTCTTCTGATCCGGTTTTTTTCAAAGCCCCTGCCACTTTTTTTTATTTCAACAGGGACCTCCGCACCATAGGCGTATTTGATAAGCGCCACTCGGTCAGTGTCCTGGTTGAATTTGTCAATGAAGGCTTTGGCACTTCGTATAACATCGTCCGTGACATCCCCCAGGCTGCCCTGCCGCAATGATGTGGTGTTGTCAACCACGAAAGCCATGTCCAAATCCTGCCGGACAACCTGAGCTCTTGCCGCGACCTCAATATTGTCCATGCCTAATACCCGCATGAAAGCTGTGGGTACTGTTGCCGAGGAGTCGACAGTCACGCTCACCGTCCCGGTGTCACGGTTGGTAGCTACACGCACCTCGCCCAAGGCAGGATGGGACCCTAGATATCCATCGGGAAAGTTGGCGGCAAAGAACTTGTCAGCGGCCTGCCTGGCTTGCGCCTCTCCCCCGGAAGAGGCCTTGGCAGCAGCTATGGCCGCGGCATCCAGAGCCGAGGAAAGTTTGGCCTTCACCCCGTAGGCCATGCCCGCATCCAGTGCGAGTCCAGCAAGGCCCACCAAGACCGTCATTCCGGCAGCAACCAGGACCAGAACTGCCCCCCTGTTGTTTTTTAGGCAACCCACTATCACGGTGGAATCTCCGAACCGGGTCAGAAAAGGGTTATTGAATAGAGTTCTGAGGTGTTTTGCAGGACATACCCAATAAGCGGTTGGTAGGAGTAAAAAACCTCCACGGCAAAAACCACCTCACCATTCGCCAGGTCCATATCCAAGTTGGCCGTTGGCAGTTGATCGGGCATCTCACATGCACCGTCCAGCCAGCGGCCACATTCTCCCCAAACCCTGCTCGAAGAAGGGTAGCCCCCCGGCCAGAGATACTGCTCGGTCACCCTGGGGCCGCCATCCCGCCCTTCGACTCTGGTTATGTACATGCGCCCGCGGCGGGCCATTTCCAGCGGCTGTGCTGTTGTCGCCAATGCGCTCATGATATCCAGGGGAGAACTCGAGGTACGCGACGCAAGATTGGCCCCCTCCCGGCTTATGTTGATCAAGATGTTCTTAGCCTGGATGGCCTGGGCGTAATCGGCGATGCCGTAGACGAGCAGAAGCAGCAGAGGCAGAACCATCGCCAGTTCGACGATCACCGCCCCCCGCTGCGTCCCGGAATAGGTTTTTACGCCTTGGCGGGTCATGGCTGGAAAGCCTCGTTTCTCATGGTGGCGCTGACGGTGAACTCGTATCTGCCGCCGGTTTTTCTGAAAAAAGGTTGCGCCAGAGGAGTCAACAGGGGCCAGGCGCAATCCAGATTGATCACGATGATGTCGCCGGGGGCCCCGTACCCACTTAGCCTGGAACCCCCGTAGGCCCTGATGTTGCGCTCCACAACCACCTTGTCATAAAGCCCCATGGAGCTCTCCCTGATCATCTGGGTCACCGCGCGGTCACGGTCATAGATCTTTTTCCCATCCTCACCCTGGGCCGGAGTCGGGTCGCGATCGTTCAGCCCGGTAATGGCATAACGGGCCCCCTCGCGAACCGCGTGCTGCATGGTGAGGTTCACCCAGAACATCAGGCCGAATTCGATGATGGCGAAGAACAGGACAAAGAACAGGACCCCCGCGAAGGTGAACTCCAGGGCCACGGCCCCCTTTTCCCGCCGCAGCAGCCGCTGCGTCAGCCGACGCCCGGTCCACCATTTGTCTGCTCCTGTTCGCCTCATCTTGCCGCCTTGCGCACCACCTGCAGCCGGTTGAGGTTCTCCTGGGCCCGGAGGTAGAACACCGGCTTGAGGTCCAATGCCCGTTTGAAGGCTTTTTCCGCCTGATCGTACTGCCCGTCGGTCATGTAGAGGTAGCCCAGATTGTTGTAGGCCGAGGCCTGGTCCATGGCCGTCTGGAACACCTGCAGGGCCTTCCCCTCGTCGCCGTGCAGAGCATAGGCAGCCCCCAGGTTGTTTTTGAAAAGCGAGTTCTCCGGTTCGATGTTCAGCGCCCTGCTGAAGGCGGCGATGGCCTCGTCGTACCGCTTCTGCAGCAGGTAGTTGAAGCCGAGGTTGTTGTGCGCCGCCGCCAGGTGGGGACGCAGGGTCACCACTTCGCGATGCAGCGGCTCGGCCAGCGGTTCCATGCCTAGGGCCTCATAGGTGATGGCCAGCTCCCCCAGCACCAGCGGGTTCCGATCCTCCAGCTGCATCGCCTTCACCAGGTTTTCCAGCGACTGGTCCCTGGCCCCCTGGTTGCGCAGCACTCGCCCCAACCCCACCAGGGCCGGGACATGATCCGGGTCATGTTTCAGCGCCACGCCATAGAGGCCGGTCGCCTTTTTCAGGTCATGGCCCCGCTCGAAGGTTTCGGCCAGCCCGACCAGGGCCGGCGCCGAGTCGGGACTCTTTTTCAGGGCTCGAACGAAGTACAGTCGGGCCAGGGGAATGGCTCCGCTGGCAAGGTGGCCTCTACCCAGCTGCACCAGTTGTTCGGCCGGAAGGCTTTCCAGCCGCTTTTGCTCCTCCTGCCTCAACTGTTCCTCGGGGAGCTGCGCCGGGTCGAGGGAACCGAGGTTGAGATCCCTGACCGTGGTCGAGGTGCAGGAACAGAGAAGAAAGATGACCAGGAGGCCCAGCCAGGCCTGGACCAAAGCCGACCGCCGGCCTCTCCGGGCAGGGGCTGCGGCCTTTCTGCGGTTTCGGTGTCCTAACATGCGATCCCTCCGGGTTGAAGCTCGGCAAAGGCAACTCAGGGGCCGCCCAGGGCGGGCAGCAGGTTTTTCGCGATGCGGATGGCCGCCGGGCCGACCAGCACCACGAACATCGCCGGGAATATGAAAAAGATCATGGGGAACACCAGCTTGACCGCGAGCTTGGCTGCCTTCTCCTCGGCCACCTGGCGCCGCTTGGTGCGCATGGCGTCGGTATGCACCCGCAGGGTCTTGGCCAGGCTGGTGCCCAGGCGGTTGGTCTGGATCAATACGGCGATCAACGCCTGCAGTTCCGAAACGCCGGTGCGCTGCCCCATGTTGCGCAGACATTCTTCCCGCGGGATGCCTGCCTGGAATTCAAGGTTGGTCAGGTAAAACTCGTCGCTGAGATCCTTGCACATGGGCCGGATCTCGTCCCCCACCCGCTTGAGAGCCATGTTCAGGCCAAGGCCCGCCTCCACGCAGACCAGCATCAGATCAAGGGCGTCGGGCAGGGCCTTGAGCAGACGTTCCTGACGCCTCTGAACCAGCTGCAGCAGTGCCAGGTTGGGCAGGAAAAAGCCGCCGGCCGCCAGCAACAGACAGATGGCCAGCGCTTCGGGGGTTGCCGGCTGAAACAGGAAGCGCAGCAGGTAAAGCGCCGGCAGCAACACCGCGCCGATAACCTTCAGCGCCAGAAAATTCCGCAAGGCCTGCCTGGAGCGGAAACCGCCCTGCACCAGCCGCAGTCGCAGCCGCTTCTGGGTTGCCTCTTTGCTGGGAGCGATGATCTGGTGCAGGGGCTTGGCCACCTTGGCCACAAAGCCCTGGGACTCATCCTGGATGATCAGGGGGCGTTTTCCATCCGCCGCCGGTTCGGCCGCCACCAACCGGGAGAGTCGGTTACCGGCTCCCTCGCGGCGCCAGAAGGAAAGAGCCACTCCCGCAACCGCCGCGGAAACGGAAAGAAAGACCAGACCCAGGATGGCAAAGTACTGCGGGTTCTCCAGAATCCTGTATAGAGCGTTCATCAACTGACCCATCACAGCATCCTACATTTCGATTTTGACGATCCGGGACATGACCAGGGCTCCGAGGACCATGGCCAGCGAAGCCGTTGCCATCATCAGCACTCCGGCTTTTTCCGTCCAGAGCAGGGAGAGGTACTCGTAGTTGACCAGGTATATGTAGCCGAACAGGACAATGGGCATTAAAAACAGGATGACCGATGACAGGCGCCCGTCGGCGGTCAAGGTCCGCACCAAACGGTGGAACTTGGCGCGCTCGCGGATGAGATGGCTGATGTTGTCGAAAATATCGGCGATGTTGCCGCCGGTTTCCCGCTGCACCAGAATGGCCACCACGAAAAACCGCAGATCCCGGAGGGGAACCCTTCGGCAGAGGTTTTCAAGGGCTTCGCGGACCGATATCCCCAGGTTCACTTCGTCGACGACCGCGGCGAACTCGGCCTTGAGGGGCTCGCCCATCTCCCCGGAGACCATTTCGAATCCCGAGGTCAGCGCATGCCCCGAACGCAGGGCCCGCGCCAGAAAATCGAGGGCGTCGGGGAGCTGGTCCTCGAACCGGGCCAGGACCTTACGCTCCACGTGGCGCAGGTAAAGAAAGGGAAGCACCAGCATCAACAGCCCGCAGGCGAAACCCGCAGCGGGCCGGGACAACAATTCGGCGGCCACCAGGTAGCCGGCCAGGGCCAGCCCGAGACTGCCAAGGAGAAAGGTCGAGGCATTCAGCGGCAGGCCCGCGCGGATAAGCATCCGGTCCAGAGCGCTGATGCGCGGCAGGGCGAACAGGAGGCGCTCCAGAATGCCCGCATCCTGCAGCGCCTCCTTTTTGTAGAGGGCCAGTTTCTCCCGGCTCAGGGCCCCGCCGGCCGAAAGGTAGAGCAGGCGCCTGCGGACGGACCGCTTGTGGGTAAGCCCGCTGCCAGCCAGCCACAGGTACCCGATTCCGACCAGCGAGGCGGCAAACAGAAACACACAGGTCAGCAGCAGGACGGTCAGCAGGTCCATGAACCCTCCTTATTCGTAATAACGATCGGGCGAGAAAGTCTCCGGCGACACCTCGATCCCGGCCATCTCCAGTTTCTCGGCAAAGCGCGGCCGGATGCCCGAGGCCCGAAACCGGCCGAGGACCTTCCCGTCCGGGGAGAGTCCCTTTTTTTCATGGAGGAAGACGTCCTGCAGGGTGATGATCTCCCCCTCCATCCCCGAAACCTCGCAGATCGAGGTGATCTTGCGGGTGCCGTCGGCGAGCCGGGTGACCTGGATGATCATGTCCAGGGCCGAGGAGATCATGAAGCGCATAGCCTTCTCCGGCAAATTGATGCCGGTCATGAGAATCATCGATTCCAGTCGGGTCAGCGAATCGCGGGGCGAGTTGGCGTGCACCGTGGTGAGCGATCCGTCGTGCCCGGTATTCATGGCCTGCAGCATGTCGAAGGTCTCGGGGCCGCGCACCTCGCCGATGATGATGCGGTCGGGGCGCATGCGCAGGCTGTTGCGGACCAGTTCCCGCTGGGTGACCAGCCCGGTCCCCTCGATGTTCGCCGGTCGCGTCTCCAACCGCACCACGTGCTGCTGCTGCAGCTGCAATTCGGCGGCGTCCTCTATGGTGACGATCCGCTCCTGGTCGGGGATGTAGCCCGAAAGCACGTTGAGCAGCGTGGTCTTGCCGGCCCCGGTGCCTCCGGAGATCATGATATTCAGCTTGGCCTTGACGCAGCCGCCGAGAAACCGGGCCATGTGGGGCGGCAGGGTGTGGTGGCGGATCAGGTCGTCCATGGTCAACGGATTCACCGCAAACCGGCGGATGGAGAGGATCGGGCCGTCGATAGCCAGCGGCGGGATGATGGCGTTGACCCGCGAACCGTCGGCAAGGCGGGCGTCCACCATCGGCGTCGACTCGTCGACCCTTCTGCCCACCCGCGAGACGATCCGGTCGATGATGTTCATCATGTGGGCGTTGTTCAGAAAGCGGGCCCGGGTTTTTTCCAGCAGGCCGTAGCGCTCGACGTAGATGTTGTTGTAGGCGTTGCAGAGGATGTCGGAAACCGTGGGATCCTTGAGAAACGGCTCGATGGGGCCCAGGCCCTTGAGCTCGTCCATGGTTTCGTTGATCAGCTCGCGGATCTCCTCCTCATTGAGAAGCGCCTTCTCCTCGAGCAGAAAATCCTCGATGACCCGGCCGATCTCGGGACGAACCTCCTCGGCATCGAAGGTGTCCAGCGCCTTGAGGTTGAGCTCTTCGACCAGGCGGCTGTGGATCTTATGCTTGAGCAGGTAGTAGTTTTCGTCCCGTTCGTTCGCCGACCGCCCCGCCCCCGTGAATTGCAGCGGGGCGGCCGGGGGATCGGGGAGGTTTTTTTTGGTTTTGAACATTCCCCTGAGAGCCATGGGTTACTCCTGCAAGATTAAACCGCTTTTCCGAACAGTCCCTTCAGGCCCCGGTAGTCCTGGTTGACCGCTGAATTATTCAACTTCTCAATGAATTCCTGGACGTTTTTGGAGAGCGCTGCCTTGGGGTTGTGCCTGACAAGGGGCACCCCCCGGTTGATCGAGACGATCGTTTCGTCGAAATCGTTGGGGAGAAGCCAGAACACCCTCCGTTTCAGGGTCTCTTCGATTTCGTCGATGGTCAGGGTCTTCCCCTTGATGAAACGATTGACGACGATCTCGATTTTCTGGGGGCTGATCCCGTTTTTCTGGATCAGCTTGAGCAGCCGTGAGGCATTGCGGATGGCCGGCACGGAGAGATCGGTGATGATGAAGATCCGGTCGGAGGCCTGAAAGGCCTCTAGCGAGCAGTCGCTTACCGACATGGAGGTGCAATCGACAATGACCTGGTCGTAGAGGCCCTTGAGCAGGTGGAGAATTTTCTTCAGGTGTCCGGCCTCGACCAGGGCACTGTCCTCGGGGTTTACCGGGGCGGCCAGAAACCCGAGGCCGGTGGCATGTTTGGTCATGGCCCCCTGCAGCAGGGCGTAGTCGAGGCGGTGATAGTTTTTGCAGAGATCGGCGATAGTAGTCTGGGGAACGATGTCCAGCAGGGCGGAGCCGTCGCCCGCCTGCAGGCTCAGGTCGAGCAGGGCCACGCTGGATTCGCCGCTCATCGCCATGGCGGCCGCGGTATTCACCGCCGTCACCGTGGCGCCTAGCCCCCCCTTGCTGCCGATAAAACTGTACAGCCGCCCCCTGCTCGTTTTCTCGGGGGAGGCCAGGCGAGAACGGACCTTTTCCACCGCTTCCTTGAGTTTCAGAACATCGGGGGGGCAGAACAGAAATTCCGCCGCCCCCGCCTTCATCACCTCGATGATATGTTCGGGGCGTTTGTCCTCGGACAGCACGAAAAGCGGCACCTGCGGATGCTGGGTGCGCAGCAGCTCCATTTTCTGAAAGACATCGCCTGCGCCGGCACGGTCCTCGAGGATCAGGATGTGCGGGGCGGCGCGCTCAGCCCTGCCGAAAATCCTGACCTTGGGCAGCTCCGCCAGAGCCGCCCTGATCCTCTCGACGAGATGCCCGTCACTTATTTCCAATGCGACGAATAACTCCTGATCCATCAAATCCTTCTCCTGCAGAGACCCTGGGAATCCTTCCCTCTTTTCTCCCGAGGCAAGACTTCCGGATTTCCGGCTTTCTACCTAATCCGCCTTGATCCCGAACTGGAAGATGTCGGTCTTTTCAATCTTTTCGGCAAACGTCTGGTTGTTCACGTCCATGATCTCCTCGGCGGAGATCCCCTCGGTCCCCTCGGGTACCTGCCCGGCGTACCGGTAATCGGGATAGGCCACCATTTTGTCCCAGGAACTCTGGCTGGCCTGGCCGAATTCGCGATCGACCCAATAGGCCTCCTCGAGAGTGGCGCATCCCGCCAGCATCGCCGAAAGCCCAATAAGAATTGCAAGCATCCTCATGGTCGCACTCCTTGTTCACTGGGCGGATAACGGCTGGTTGCCGAAAGGCCCCTCCAGCCCGCCGCGGGTTTTGGTTGGCAGAGAAGATACGGCAAATCCATGTTGGCTCAACTCCGAGGTGTCTTCAGCGGAGCGCCTCCCCTCCAGGCGTCCCTCCAGGTAGAACTCGTACCAGTTGGGTTTTTTGAGGTACTCGCCCGGGAACTCAAGCTCCCCTTCCCTGACCGGCTTGACAATGTGCGGGGTAACCGCCACCAGCAGGTCGGTTTTGTCCTGGATGTAGCCGGTGCTGCGAAACAGCGCCCCGAGGATCGGGAGGTCGCCCAGGCCAGGTATCTTGCGGGCACGTTCGCGCAGGTTGTCCTGCAGCAGACCGGCCAGGGCCAGGGTCTGGCCGTCGTGGAGCTGTACGGTGGTGTCAAGCCTGCGGGTAGCGAGGCTCGGCACCTGAAATTCGGCGCCGGTGATCCCCGCGGGAATGCTGCTGGTAGAGGTGATTTCGCTGACACTTGGAGCCACGTGCAGACTGATCCGGCCGTCGCTCAGCACCACCGGGGTGAAGACCAGGGCAACCCCGAAGTCCTTGTATTCGATGGTGATCTGGCCAAAGTCCTGGGGGACGGGTATGGGGAACTCGCCACCGGCCAGAAAACTTGCCTTCTGGCCGCTCTGGGCCACCAGCCGCGGCTCGGCCAGGGTGCGGGCCAGCCCTTCGGTTTCGAGAAACTGCAGTGCGGCGGTGAAATTGTCGATGTTCACGAAGATATTGGCCGCGTTGTCGGCGAAATTGAGCAGCAGGGATCTGGGGTTCTGGATCAGACCGTCGATGGCTCCCTCGAAGAACCCCGACTGATTCGGAGCGTTGGGAAAATTGAGATTGACGAATGCGTCCTCGACCGGGGTGAGGACGTTGCCCACCCCCGCAGCACCGGTAAAGTCGTTGCCCAGCTTGGCCAGGCCCAGCGCGGCCTGCCAGTCGCGGGTGGAGTTGCGGGTGACCTCGGCGAACTTGACCTCGAGCATGACCTGCTGCAGGCCGCCGACCTTGAGCAGGTTGGTGATCGCGCCGCCGGAGCGCCCGGTCCCCCCCTTGCCGCCCTTGTCGTCGGCCTCTTTGGGCAGATAGGTCGCGGTCAGCCGCAGAACCTGCTCGACAACTTCGGGCCCGGATACCGTCCCGGAGAGCACCACCCCGGTTTCCGAGGCGTAGACTTCGATGCGCTGGTTCGGATAGAGCTCATGCAGCTTTTGCTTGAGGGCGGTAAGATCCAGGGAAACCACCACATCAAGCAGGGTGCGGCTCTTGCCCTCTTCCCACAACATCACGCTGGTGTAGCCCACCATTTTGCCGAACACATAGATCTCCCGCGGCGAGAGAACCACCACGTCGGCGACTTCCGAATCAGCGATGGAGACCCGTTTGAAGGGCTGGGCGGTTTTGATCATGTCCGAGCCGCCCAGTTTCAGCTCGAGGGTTTTGCGCTCCACGTCTTCGGCCGAGGAAATACTGCAGACAAGGACGATGACGGCCATGATCAGGGCGGCCCCTCCAACCCGCGAAAACCGGATGCAATTCATAAAACCCTCCGTGGGCATTAAAGTTTTTCTTCGGAATTGGCATTTTTGAACTGGACCGTTTCAGCCGGTTTCGAGCCCCGGATAATCTCCACAGCATGAGGGGAAGGCTTGGGTCGGTAGACGACCCTGCGGACCGGCGCGGCCTTTTTCGCCACGGTCTTCGGCTCCTCGACCTTGGGCTCTTCCTCCAGGGGGTTTCTCAACACCAGGTGAATATCCCCCTGGTGGGTTTGCAGGGCCAGTTCCTCGGTCTGTTTGGGTTCGAGCTCCAGGGTGACGGTGCGCACGATCTTTGCCTGGCCCTCTTCGGTAAAAGTCTCCTGGGCGATGGCGAGCACCTTGATGCGTTTGAGGATGGTCTTGGCGATCTTTTTGTCGCCGCGGGTTTCATCGACCCCGATGATGTCCACAAAGGTATTCGGCAGCACGAAGCCGCCGACACCGGTCACCTCGTCGACCCGCACCGCCATGGCCCGCATCCCGGTGGTAATCAGAGCCACCATACCGGCCCCGGACCCGGGGGCGGCCAGTTCCGCCGCAAGTACCGGGGCGCCGGCCGTCAGCTTGGTGACCGCCACCCGTCCTTCCACTGCGGAGATGTCGTTGAACGCGCCGCGGGGCTCACTCCCCTGGGGCCAGTCCGCCAGCACCAGGTTGGCCTTGGTCAGCGGGGTGCCGATCTGCATGTCGGAGGCGGCGACTACCACCTTGGTAAGCGGCACCGTCGCATTCAATACGACCTGCGCTTGCGTGCTGCGGGCTGCCAGCCATTTCTGGGCAAGAACCACCGCCAGGATGCCGAAGCCGATGGCGAGGCCGAAAGCAATCAGGCCGCCGTATCTTTTCATGACACTCCTCCCTGTAGAGACTGCTAGCGCCGGGCCACGGGCAGTAAGAGCTGAGCAGCGCTGCCTGAAAGACCGCTCGAAGGATTTTGACCGGGATTGGTTTTCCAGCCGAGGGCGCCTTGGGGACCAGCATTCCCCGGCCCCGGGCCGAGCGGTTGAAAACAACCTTTAAATAATCGCGCCCCAGCCAAGATAGGCGTAATAGCCAAAGGCAATGGCCGGGGCGAAGGGGAATTTCACTTTTGCCTGCGAAGCCAGGGCCAGGGAACCTTCCGAGTCTCCGCTCCCCACGGCGGCGGTGACCGCCTGGCGCCAGGGGCGCGATTTGCCCATGGAGATCTCTTTGCACAGGCTGTGGACAATTGCCATGGCACCGCCGAGGAAAGCCGTGTAAAGAAAAATCTGAAAAATGGCGCCGGGCCCCACCAAGGCCCCCAGGGCCGCCAGGGCCTTGACATCCCCGGCGCCCATTCCGCCCAGCAAAAACGGCAGGAGAAACATCCCTAACCCCGTAAGCAGGCCTGCCAGGGCCATGTTGAGTCCGGGCAAACCGGATCCGAGCGCATGGTATCCCAGGGCCAGCAGAGCCAGGGTGTAACTGAACAGGTTGGGGATTCGGGCGAAAACGGTATCTGTAACGCAGACCACCAGGAAAAAGACGGAGGCAAAAAGGATGGAAAGGTCAATCCCCTCCCTGCCAATGAAAAAAAGAGACAGGCTTGCAGCCGCAAAACCGGTCAGGCAATGCTGCAGTTTGTGCATTCCAAGCCTCTCCAACTTTTTGCCTCCCCAGCAATGGCCTTTTGCAAAGTCCCGTTCAGGACTTTAGGCCCAGTTCTTCCCTCCCGAAATCCGACGTCTCACCCTCCCCCGGAAGTCAGGGCATCATTCACCGTGGTAAAGGCCCCCAGAATATTGTCTCCAAGGGCATAGACAACAGCTACGATTACGGCCGCGATGGCGGCCACCATCAGTCCGTACTCCACCCCCGTAGCGCCCTCTTCGCCTCTGAGCAGTTCCCTCAGCTTCATCATTAGGATGTTCATCAGCCTTCCTCCTTCTAATTAGTGTTGATTTTTTATTTGCTACCAATAAGCTAGCAATCATTATGCCGCACTAAACTTCTCAGAGATTTCCTATTTTGTCAAGATGGAAACGAGCATCCAACCGCTGAATGGTGGGAGGGAATTTCTTGTCCCAGGAAGTTCAAGGGGCAAGGCATTAATGAAAAGGAGCGATTCCGTAAAGAATCCAGACACACCACCTTTACACTTTGCTTTACACTTTTCAGCGGAGGAGCAACGGACTGCCGCAGCCAGGCCCCTGCTCGACGGGGCGATATATTGCGGGGAAGATTTCCTGGTATGCTGATAGGGGTGATGCATCATTCTTTGGAAGGGAATTACCGCCCATGGCCTTCAAAGACCATTTTTCCGCCCAGGCCGGCCATTACTCCAAGTTTCGACCCCACTACCCACGGACCCTCTTCGAGTTTCTCGCCTCCCTCGCCCCGGCGCGTTCCCGGGCCTGGGACTGCGGGACTGGGAGCGGCCAGGCAGCGATCGGCCTGGCGGAGTTTTTTTCGGAGGTAATTGCCACCGACGCCAGCGAAAAGCAGATAGCGAACGCCCACACCCACCCTGGGGTCCGCTACCGGGTCGCCCCTGCCGAGGCGAGCGGCCTGGAAACCGCCTCCGTCGACCTGGTCACGGTCGCCCAGGCCCTGCACTGGTTCGATCTGGATAAGTTCTACGCGGAAGTCCGCCGGGTGCTGCGCTCCGGCGGCATCCTCGCCGCCTGGACCTACGACCTGTTCGGCATCACCCCGCAGGTGGACGCGGTGGTCCATCACTACTACAGGGAGATCGTAGGGCCTTACTGGCCGACGGAGCGCAAATGGGTGGAACAGCAATACCGGACCATCCCCTTTCCCTTCGAGGAGCGCCCTGCACCGACTTTTAACCTTACAGCGGAGTGGGAATTGACCGATCTGCTCGGGATGCTGCGGACCTGGTCCGCGACCCGCATCTGCCTGGAGACCACGGGCAGCGATCCGGTTCTGCTGATCGAGGAAAGCCTGGCTCGGGCCTGGGGGGAGCCCACGACTTCCAGGTCCGTAGTCTGGCCGCTCAGCCTCAGGGTCGGGGAGGTTTTTCCTGGAGGATAGTCATGAAACTGGTAAACCTTAAACCGGAAAAAGGGTTCAAACTGGTGGCCGGCACCAGCCGCTCGCAGGCCGCCACCATGGTGCTGCCGGCGCGCAATTCCACCGGCGGTCCGGACAACCGGCACCCCGACAGCGACCAGTGGCTGTTCGTCCTCGCCGGCCGCGGCCAGGCCATCGTCGCCGGCAGCAGGGTCGACCTGCAGCCCGGGGACCTGCTGCTCATCGAGGCCGGCGAGGCCCACGAAATCATCAACTCGGGCGATGCCCCCCTGGAAACCCTGACCCTCTATGCCCCGTCCATGTTCTGAACCGCCCTGCCAACTCAAAACCGCCCGCCGGCAGTAACGCCGGAGGGCGGTTTCTGAAGTTTACCACTGATTTTCGACTGGAATCAGTCGCCCAGGGATCCGAGGGTAAAATCGACCCGGGATTCCTGCCCTCCCAGCATAACCCGCGATACCACCGGCGGCGTCTGGGCGATGACGCGGCCGGCGCGTACAACCTCAAGCCGCGGCGCTTTCAGGCGAATGGCTTCAACGGGATCGGCGGCCTGAAGCACGACCAGGTCGGCCCGACAGCCGGGCTCAAGCCCATACCCCTCCAGCTGCAGGGTTCGGGCGGCATTGGAGGTCACCGCCTCGAACAGCTGCTCGATCTGGCCGGCCCCGCTCATATGCAGGGCATGCACCCCCATATGGGCGACCTCGAGCATGTCGTGGCTCCCCAGCGGATACCAGGGGTCGAGGATGTCGTCGTGGCCCAGGCTGACGTTGACGCCGGCGGCCAGCAGTTCCGGCACCCGGGTGAGGCCGCGGCGCTTGGGGTAGCTGTCGTGGCGCCCCTGCAGCACCATGTTGACCAGCGGGTTGCAGACCGCGTTGAGCCGGGCTTCGGCCATCAGCGGCAGCAGCTTGCTGACGTAGTAATTGTCCATCGAATGCATGGAGGTCAGGTGCGAACCGGTCACCCGCCCCTGCAGCCCGAGCCGGGTGGTCTGGCAGGCGAGGCTCTCCACGTGCCGTGACATGGGATCGTCCGACTCGTCGCAGTGCATGTCGACCAGCAGGCCCCGTTCGGCCGCCAGTTCGCAGAGCAGGCGCACCGATTCGGCTCCTTCGGCCATGGTGCGCTCGAAGTGCGGGATGCCGCCGACCACATCGACCCCCAGGTCCAGGGCCCGCTTCATCTGCTCGCGGGCGGCCGGGTCGCGCAGGTAACCGTCCTGCGGAAAGGCGACCAGCTGCATGTCGAGGTAGGGGCGCATCTGCTCCCTGACCTCGAGCAGGACCTGGACCGCCTGCAGGCTCGGGTCACAGATGTCCACGTGAGTCCGCACCGCCAGCACCCCCCGGGCCACCGACCAGCGCAGCAGCTTCAGGGCCCGCTCCTTGATGCGCTCGGCGCTCTGCCCGGGCTTGAATTCCCCCCACATGGCGATCCCCTCGAGCAGGGTTCCGCTTTCGTTGCGCCGCGCCTGGCCAAGCAGCGACAGGGTGGCGTCCATGTGAAAATGACTGTCGACGAAGGGAGGCGTCACCAGCCGCCCCGCGGCATCGATCTCGCGGGTGGCCTGCCCTTCGATGCGCGGGGCGACCTCGACGATGCGGCCGCTTTGACAGGCGATGTCCTGCGCAACCGGTTTGCCGAAAATATTGGCTTGACGGACGATCAGATCGAGCATTGCACGCTCCTTGCGGCCAGAGAAGGTCGGTTCCCCCTAGCGCTCCCCGCGCCGGAAGGGGACCAGCAGGGCCTTGGGGTAGGCGGCCCGCCGCGACATGATGATCAGCGCCAGGATACTCAGCACGTAGGGGGCCATCAAGTAGAACTGGTAGGGGATGGCGGAGGTCGCCTGCTGCTGCACCCGCATCTGGATCGCGTC
Organism: Desulfuromonas versatilis; assembly: GCF_019704135.1. NCBI lineage: Bacteria > Pseudomonadati > Thermodesulfobacteriota > Desulfuromonadia > Desulfuromonadales > Desulfuromonadaceae > Desulfuromonas > Desulfuromonas versatilis. The sequence continues at coordinate 595,586 of NZ_AP024355.1, read as the reverse complement.
GAAGGTGGCGAACAGCAGCGCCCCGAGCAGCGCCTTGCCCGGCCGCCACGAGGCGAACACCACCAGCGCCACGCAGATCCAGCCGCGGCCGTTGGTCATGCCGATGTAAAAGGCGTCGAAGGCCGACAGGGTCAGGAAGGTCCCGCCCACCGCCATCAGGGCGCTGCCGAAAACCACCGCCCCCGTCCGCACCAGGTGCACGTTCAGCCCCTGCGCCTCGGCGGCCATGGGGTTTTCGCCGACCATGCGCACCGCAAGGCCCAGCGGGGTATAGAACAGAGCATAGCCGACGCCGACGATCAGCGCCAGGGCCAGCCAGGTCAGCGGCGACTGGCTGAACAGCGCCTCGCCGATATAGGGCAGTGCCGAGAGCCCGGGGACCTGCCAGGTTTCGAAGGGGACGATCTTGGGCGGGGTGGTGGCGTTGGGCAGCATCATGCGGAACACGAAGTAGCTCAACGAAGAGGCGAGCATGGTGATGCCCAGCCCGGTCACGTGCTGGGAGAGGCCGAGGTAGACGGTGAAGAGGCTGTGCAGCAGGCCGAAGGCCGCGCCCACGCAGGCGGCGAACAGCACCCCGCCCCAGAGGCTTCCCCCCTGGTAGACCCACATCCAGCCGGCCATGGAGCCGGCTGTCATGATCCCTTCGATGCCCAGGTTGAGCACCCCCGAGCGTTCGCAGACCAGTTCACCGAGCGTGCCGAAGATCAGCGGCGTGGCCATGCGCAGGGTGGCGACCCAGAAGCCGGCGGTGAGGATGAAATCAAAAAGATCGGTCATGGCGCTATTTCCAGCGGATGCGGTAGCGGGTCAGCAGCATGCTGACCAGCACCGTCAAAAGGGCGGTGGCGGTAATGACATCGGCGATGTAATTGGAGACCGCCAGGGCCCGGCTCATCGAGTCGGCGCCGTTATAGACCACCGCCACGAAGCAGGCGGCGAGGATCACGCCGAGGGGGTTGAGCCCGGCCAGCATCGCCACCACGATGCCGGTGTAGCCGAAGCCCGGCGACAAATCGAGGGTCAGGTAGCCCTTGAGGCCGCAGAGCTCGCTGACTCCGGCCAGCCCGGCGAGCCCCCCGCTGATCAGGGCAGTGCGCACCACCGTCCGCCCGACCGGGATCCCGGCGAAATCGGCGGCCTTCTGATTGGCCCCGACCGCGCGGATCTCGTACCCCCAGATGGTGAAGCGCATCAGCGCCCAGGAGACAGCCGCCCCGGCCAGGGCGACCAGGAATCCGGCATGCAGCCGGGTGCGGGCGAGCAGTTTGGGAAGCACCCCCTGGTCGATGACCGGCGCCGCCTGGGGCCAGCCCATGGCCATCGGATCCTTCCACGGCCCGAACAGCAGGTAGTTGACGAACAGCAGCACGATGAAGTTGAGCAGCAGCGTGGTCACCACCTCGTCGACCTTGAGGCGGGTCTTGAGCAGGGTCGGCACCAGCAGCAGCAGTCCGCCGGCCAGCGCGCCGGCGCCAAACAGAACCGGCAGCATCAGGTAGGGCGGCAGGGAGACGGCACCGGTCCCCAGCAGGGTGGCGGCACAGGCCCCGGCATAAAACTGCCCCTCGCCGCCGATGTTCCAGAGCTTGGCCCGGAAAGCCACCGCGGCGGCCAGGCCGGTGAGGATCAGCGGGGTGGCCCGGGTCAGGGTTTCGCTGATGGCGAAACGCGACCCGAGGGCCCCCTTGAAGAGGCTGGCATAGGCCTGGGGGACCGAGGCGCCCGACCAGGCGATCAGCACCGAGCAGAGCCCCAGTGCGGCGGCCACCGCCAGCACCGGTCCGCCCACCGCCATGACCAGGGAGATATTGTCACGAGGTTCCAGACGCATGAATCAACTTCCAACGGGATAGGTGAAAATCGCAGCCGGTCAGCCGGCCGCCGCGAAGTCCTGACCGCTCATCAGCAGACCGAGCTGCTGCAGGGTGACCTCGCCGGCATCGAGCGGTGGGCTCAAGCGCCCGTGGTAAATGACCTGGATACGGTCCGAGAGCTGCAGCAGTTCGTCGAGGTCTTCGGAGATCAGCAGCGTGGCCGCGCCCCTCTCGCGGGCGGCGAGCAGCTGGCTGTGGACATAGGAGGCGGCCCCGACGTCCAGCCCCCAGGTCGGCTGATGGGCGAGGATCACCGAGGGATTGCGGGCCAGCACCCGGGCCAGCACCAGTTTCTGCATGTTGCCCCCGGAGAGCTTGCGGACCGGCGCCGAGATTCCGGGGCAGCGCACGTCGAACTCGCGCACCAGACGTCCGGCATGCTCGCGCAGCGCCGCGAAGCGCAGCAGCCCGAAGCGCGAGAAGCGCTTCTCGCGGTAGCTCTCCGAGGCGAGGTTTTCGGTGATGGTCATATCCCCGATCAGCCCGGTGCCGTTGCGGTCTTCGACGATGCGCCCGATGCCGTGGCGCACCATGGCCCTGGGGCTCGGCTTCAGGAGAGCCCCGTCAGCCAGGGTCATCCGCCCCTCATCAGGCCCGAGCAGGCCGCAGAGCAGATCGGCCAGCTGGGCCTGGCCATTGCCGGAAACCCCGGCGATGCCGAGGATCTCGTGCTCCCGTAGATCCAGCGAGGCCTCCTGCAGATGGACCTTGCCGTGCTCGCCGCGCACCGTCACGCCGTCGAGGCCCAAGAGGGGCTTGCCGGGGTTCAGGGGAACCCGCTTCGGCTTGGGGATTTCCCGGCCGACCATCGCTTCGGCCAGGGCCTCGCGGGAGGTCTCGTCGATCCCCGTTTCGTGCACCACCCGGCCGCCGCGCAGCACCGCGACCCGATCGCTGATCGCCATGACCTCGGCCAGCTTGTGCGAAATGAAGACCACCGCCAGCCCGCGCCCCACCAGCCGGCGCAGGGTCAGAAACAGGCTGTCAACCTCGGGCGGCGTCAGCACCGCCGTCGGTTCGTCCAGAATCAGGATCCTGGCGTTGCGGTAGAGCACCTTGAGGATCTCGACCCGCTGGCGCTCTCCCACCGAGAGGTCCCGGACCCGGGCCCGCGGGTCAACCTCCAGGCCGAACTCACGCCCCAGCTCGCGCAGGCGCCGGGCGGCCCCTTTCAGATCCTGGCGCGGGGTGAACAGGCGCTCGGTCCCCAGCACCACGTTTTCCAGCACCGTCAGGTTGTCCGCCAGGGTGAAGTGCTGATGCACCATGCCGACGCCGGCCTCGATGGCGGCCCGCGGCTTGCCGGGCGGAAGCTCCTGCCCGAAAACCTCCACCGTCCCCGCATCGGCGACGTAATGGCCGAACAGGATGTTCATCAGGGTCGTCTTGCCGGCGCCATTCTCCCCGAGCAGGGCCAGCACCTCGCCCTCGGCCAAGTCCAGGCAGATGGCGTCGTTGGCGATCAGCGGGCCGAAACGCTTGGTAATGTCGCGCAGGCGCAGAACCGTCGGATGAGGCACGGTATTATCCTTGTACAGAAAAACGGCCGCCCCCCTTAGAGGGCGGCCGCAGCATGATCGATGGAGAAGATCAGAAGGTCGACTTCGGCTCGTTGTCGTTGATGGTCACGGTGAATTTACCCGCCCGGATCTGTTCCCCGAGCTCCTTGACCTTGGCCTTGGCTTCCGCCGGGATCTTCCCGTCAAACTCGTAGTAGGGGGCCAGCGAGGCGCCGCCCTTGGCCATCATGGTCCACTCCCGGTAGTCCTCGGCCTTGAACCCGCCTTTCTTGACCAGGGCGATGGCGTGGTTGATGGCCGACTCCATGTGCCAGAGCGCGGAGGTCACCACCACGTCCTTGCCGTTCTCTTCCTTGTTCATGTCGTTGACGTTGCCGAAGGCCACAATCCCCTTCTGGCGGGCCGCATCGACCACACCGGCACGCTCGGCGTAGAGCACGTCGACCCCGGCCTCCACCTGGGCGAAGGCGAATTCCTTGGCTTTGGGCGGGTCGTACCAGGAACCGATGAAGGAGACCTTGAACTTGACCTCGGGATTGACCGAGCGGGCGCCATCCATGAAGGCATTGAAGAGGCGGTTGACCTCGCCGATGGGGTAGCCGCCGACCATGCCGATCTTGTTGGTCTTGGTCAGGCTGCCGGCGATGATCCCCATCAGGTAGCAGGGCTCGTGGATATAGTTATCGAAAACAGCGAAGTTGCTGCCGTGGGGACCGAAGGAATCCCCCACCAGAAAGGCGACTTCGGGGTAGTCGTCGGCCACCTTGTGGGCCTCGCGGGAGATGCCGAAGGCTTCGCCGACGATAAGCTTGACGCCGCTCTCGGCGTACTCGCGCATCACCCGCACGTAATCGGTGTTGGCGACCTTTTCCGAATAGACGTAATCGATCTCGCCGGCCTCCTGGGCCTTGACCAGCGCCCGGTGCAGGGTGCCGTCCCATTTCTGCTGGATCGGCTGGGTGTAGATGCCCGCGACCTTGATCTTCTCCGCCAGGGCAGGCGAGATGAGAACAAGGCACAGAAGCAGGGAAAGGCTCAGGGATTTCAGCGGCTGGGGCAGGAAATGTTTCATGTTCGCTCCTTTTTTGAGTTTATCACAGGAAAAACTGACCAGGCATCCCAGGATGCGGGAACCGGCATCCAACCTTGAGCAGGGCCCGTGCCAACACCGCAACGGCCCGCCACAACCCCGTAAACCGTCAAAACCGAGAGATTGTCGCGCCAGGGAAAGAAAACGAGCGAAAGGTCTGCCTGTTAAATCAGCAGCCGCCGCCCACAAGTGAGGCAGTCGCTGAGCCGAGCCTCGTTAGTCCCGGGGGCAGCACTCGGGCCGGGCCATGAAGTGCCGGAAAAAGTTGTCGTTGATCGCGCAAACCTCTGTTATCCGAAGCAATTAACACTCCTTTCGGATTTTTTGTCAAGACTGGATTAAATTACCGGGGGAAGACTTGCGGCGGGGTCGGCGAGAGGGCGCGGGTCCAGCCCCGGCCAGGTTCCGAGTCGACCCCGGCCGCAGCATAAAAAAAACGCGCCCGGCTTGGGCGCGTTTTTTTGTTCCTGGCTTTAGGAAGCTACTTCCCTTTTTCGGTCAGCTCCGGATAGGGCCAGCCATCCTGGCCCTTTTCCAGGATGAACAGCCGCCCGGCCGGGATCCCGCTGGCCTGGAGGTGCTGGTAGGCCCGCTCGGCGCCGCCGCCGCCCCGGGGGCAGACGATGACCACCGGCTCCTCGCTGGCGTTCAGTTTTTCCACCACCGCGTCGAGCCGGGCCTTTTCGGCCTCGGTTTTCACCGGGTAGGCGAAGGTCGCCAGCGCGCCGGGAAGATGGTGGGCGGCGAACTCCTCCTCGACCTGGATGTCGACCAGCAGCATCGGGACCCTGCTCTCCAGGTTCTGCCGCACCGCCTCGGGGCTGAGATAGTTGTAGGAATCGGCCGATACCGCCCCGCCGCTGCACAGCAGCGCCAGAACCAGCCCGCAAATTGCCCTGCCAAACCATTTCTTCATCATGATATCCACCTCCAGGCAAGATAAACTGGCGCCGAGCATAGCACCGGCCGGAGGCGGAGGGAAATCGATTGTTGTAATCGCAGGGCGGCGGCCCATCGGTCAAACCGATGGGGTCAATCCCCAAAGCTGATCCCCTGGGCCAGGGGCAGCTCCTTCGACCAGTTGAGGGTGTTGGTCTGCCGGCGCATGTAAGCTTTCCAGCTGTCGGAACCCGACTCGCGCCCGCCCCCGGTGTTTTTCTCGCCGCCGAAGGCGCCGCCGATCTCGGCGCCCGAGGTGCCGATGTTGACGTTGGCGATGCCGCAGTCGCTGCCGGCGTGGGCGAGAAACGCCTCGGATTCGCGCAGGTCGCTGGTGAATATGGCGCTGCTCAGGCCCTGGGGCACGGCGTTGTGCAGGGCGATGGCCTCCTCGAGGTTCGCGGCTTTCATCAGGTAGAGAATCGGCGCGAAGGTCTCCTCGCTGACCAGGGGCATCGCCCCCGTCGCCTCGGCCAGGCAGGGGGTGACGTAGGTGCCGGCGTCGTAGGGTTCCCCCTTGAGCACCTCGCCGCCGTAGATCACCCTGCCCCCCTGTTTTTTCAGCTCCTTGAGCGCCTTCTGCATCTTGTCCACCGCCTCGATGTCGATCAGCGGCCCCATCAGCACCCCCTCTTCCAGGGGATTGCCGATCCGCACCTGCCGGTAGGCGGCGGTGAGCCGCTCCACCAGCACATCGTAGATCTGCTCGTGAACGATCAGCCGCCGCGTGCTGGTGCAGCGCTGTCCCGCCGTGCCGACGGCGCCGAACAGGATGGCGCGCACCGCCAGCTCGAGATCGGCGCTGGGCATGACGATGATGCCGTTGTTGCCCCCCAGTTCAAGGATGGCGCGCCCCAGGCGGCGCCCCACCACCTGGCCGATCCGGCGCCCCATGGCGACGCTGCCGGTGGCCGAAATCAGCGGCAGCCGCGGATCGTTGATCATCCGCTCGCCGATGTCCTCGCGGTCGCCGATCAGCAGGCTGAAGATCCCCTCGGGCAGGCCGTTGGCCTCGAGCACCCGGCCGATCAGCTGGCTGAGGGCGATGGCGGTCAGCGGCACCTTGTGGGAGGGTTTCCAGATGACCGTGTCGCCGGCCACCAGGGCGATCATGGCGTTCCAGCCGAGCACCGCCACCGGAAAGTTGAAGGCGGTGATCACCCCGATCGGCCCCAGCGGGTGCCACTGTTCGTACATGCGGTGCCCGGGGCGCTCGCTGTGCATGGTCAGCCCGTAGAGCATCCGCGATTGCCCCACCGCCATGTCGCAGACGTCGATCACCTCCTGCACCTCGCCCTCGCCCTCGGCGAGCAGCTTGCCGTTCTCCACGGTGACCAGCGCGCCCAGCTCTTTTTTGCGGCGGCGCAGCTCCTCGCCGATCTGGCGCACCACCTCGCCGCGCTTGGGTGCGGGCACCTGGCGCCAGAACAGGAAGGCCTCGCGGGCCTGCTCGATCACCTTTTCGTAGTCTTCGGCCCGGCCCTTGCGCACCGTGCCCAACAGGCGGCCGTCGATGGGCGAATGGGATTCGAGCAGCTCATCGCCGCATTTGAGCCATTTTTTTCCGGTGAAGGCGCAGGAGTTGACCTTTTCGATGCCCAGCTGCTTCAGGATATCTCGCATGGTTGACCTCTTGGCACGGGGAAAGGCAATCGATCAGAGCCATTATACCACCGGCCCGGCCGCCGAAGGTGCCACAGCGCCCCGCCTGGCAGCCGGTTACCAGAAAAGATTCCAGCGCCCCTTGATCTCGCTGGAATAAAAACCGAACTCCTTGTGCCGGGAAAGCTCGAGGCTGAGCCCCTGGTTGGCCGCGAAACGATAGTTTTGCTCGAGCTGCACGCCGAGGTAGCGGTGCGCATCGCCCAGCTCGAACCAGAGCTGGCGGCCCCGCAGGTGGGTCTTCCAGGCCGTGCCGGGGGTCCACAGCAGCCCGAGCGACCCGCCCAGCCCCAGGGCGTGGCCGTGATCGAACCGGCCGCCGGCCTGCAGGTCGGTTTCGCCCAGCAGGTAGACCATGGCCCGCTCGCTGCCGAAGGTGAAGCCGCCGCCGGGATTGAGGCGATAGGCGAGATGATCGTCGCCGCCGGCAAAGGTTTTCTGGAAAAAGCCGGTTTCCACCTTCCAGGAGACGGGGCGGAAAAAGCGATGGCGGGGTGAAAGCGAAACGATACTGACCAGGTCGAGGGCGTGCAGTTCCAGCTTGGCCCGGCGCGGGTAGTAGCGCAGCACCAGGTTGGTGAAGTCGATCTGCGAGCCGGCCAGGTACCCCTGGTCGGCGTCGAGCAGGTTGTGGTAGGCAGGCCGCAGGGCCAGCTCGGCGAAGCCATGCTGTTTCCACCAGCCGGCGCCCACCCCGAGGCGGTTGGAACCGTGGCCGCGGTCCGGACGCACCGGTTCGCTGATGACCGGCGCCTGCGAGGCGAGCCCCAGGCGGCTGCGGGCGGAGAGAAGGTCGCGGTAGCGGCGCCGGTATTCCTCCTGGCCGATCTGCTTGCGGAGATAGTCGAACTCGACCTTTTCCGCCACCAGGTCGAGGATGCGGATCCGGCCGTCGTTGTCGAGTTCGGCCGCGGCCAGCGCATCCGGGGACCGCGCCCCGTCGAGCAGCTGCTGGGCCAAATCCCGCTCCACGGCGTCCATCTGCCCGTTGATGTGGGCGATGCGGGTGGCCTTGGAGGGGCGATAGGCGGAACCGGCGACCAGGCCGTGCTTTTCGATGATGCGCACCGTGTCGATGGGGATCACCCAGGGGCGCGCGGCCTCGGTCAGGCGCAGCTGGGGGCGGGCCGCCTCGAGCAGAAAAAGCAGCTGGTAGGCGCAGTTCTCGTCGAAGAAGTAGTAATCGGAGTAGATCTCGCGCAGCTCCCAGATGTGGCGCAGCATGCGCAGGGTCTCCTCGCGGCTCAGGTTCAGCTCGTATTCCCAGACGTCGCGCCGTTCGAGGTCGTTGTATTCGCGCACCTTCTGGGAATAGGGGAGCACCGAATAGTAGCCCCGGTAGAGGCCGAAAATCCCCTTGACGGCATAGGCGAAGCCGTTGGTTTCGTCGGTGAAGGCGCTGTAGTTGACGGCGTAGGAGAGCAGCTTGCTGCGGTAGGGGCCCTGGATGTTGATCAGGGTATGGCCGAACATGGAGGCCGGGCTGTTGTTGTGGGTCCCCGGAAAGATCAGCTCGGCGGAATGGGGGTCGATCTTCTCCAGGGCCTGGTCCCACTCCCGGCACTCCACCGGCGGAAGCTGAGCGCTGTCGATCTCCAGTTGTGCGCTGAGCCAGGCGAAACGGGCCGGGAAGCGGCAGCGGGCATGGCGGTCGGGCGTGGGACCGGGCGTTTCGAAAAAGGCCGCGAGGGTCGCCTCGAGTTCGGCCGCGGGGTCCTTCTGGCCATCGGGGGCGAAGAAAAAAGCCGGATCGTCGATCAGGCTGTGCGCCCCCCTCCAGGTCGGCAGGTAGTGCAGCAGCACCTGCCAATAGCGCTGCGCGGCGAGGCTTTGCGCCGCCGCCCGCTGCTGCAGCCGGCCCAGATAAGTCCCCTCCGCCGCCGCGGGCGCAGCGGCGGCCGCCCCCAGGCACAAAAAGGCGAGGCCCAGGAGCAGCAGCCTCCCGGACCTCGCCAGCGGGATGGTCGGTTTGTGGGAAACCCGCTCCGTCACTAACCGGCGATCTTGGCGATGCGGATCAGCACGGTGCCGGGAGTTTCGTCACCGGTGGCGAAGATCTCATCGAAATTCTGCTGCAGGGAGGCGTTGAACACCACCCTTTGCCCTTGGGGAACCGCCATCAGCTCGGCCAGGGTATCGAGGGACTCGCCCGAACCCCGGGCGATGTCGCGGGCCAGGTTGTCCAGGTTGCCGGCGGCGAATTCGAAGAGCTTGTCGCTCTGCGCCAGGCTCTCGGGCTGATCGCAGCCGAGGGTGCCCGAGGTGATGCCGAAAGTCTGGTTGCCGAAGGTGCCGTTGGTGGTGGCCTGCAGCGACTGGGACAGGATCGAACCGTCCGCCTTGTCGCCCCAGAGCACCGTGCCGAGCCCGCAGCCGGTATTCTTGGCGGCCTGACCGGCAAATGCCGAGCCGGCGACGACCAGGGCCAGGGCAGAAGTCAAAAACAGTATTTTTTTCATGAAGGCCTCTCCTTTTTGGCTAAGTGAACTCCATGAAATTATTGAACACCATGAATGGCCCCCGGTCAAGCCAGCGAAGGGTTATTGCCAGGTGGATCGCCCGGTCTCGGCGGCCATCGCCGGCTTGATGTCCAGCAGGGGGGTGCCGTCCAGGCAGTCGAGGCCGCGCACCAGGATGCCGCTCCCGTCGAGCTCTTCGATCCGCAGCACCGCGGCCCCGATGGGATTGGGGCGATGCGGGGTACGCAGGGCGAAGACGCCCGCCGGCTCGCCGGTCCTTCGCGAGGCCTGCCGCAGGTTGCCGCGGTTCACGGCCTCGAACCAGTAGAGGATCAGGATCTGCTGGCCCGGGGCCAGGCCCTCGAGGCCCGCGGCAAAGGGCGGGTCGATTGCCAGCCGGCAGAGCGGCCCTCCCGGTTCGATGTTGCGCGGGCAGTCGTCAAGAGACCGGTAGGGGGTTTGGATACGACCGATGTAGCTGAGCTGGGCTTCCATGACAGGTCATTCCTTTGCAATGAGATATCCGGCCTTGGGTGATTCGCATGCCGGTCCATTCCGGCAGGGCGATATTGACAATCCGGCCCGCAGAATTAATATTACTTCATTCTCAGCGAATTGCCGAGTCGCCGGCAGCGCTCAAAGGAGAGCTCATGATGGCCAAGATCTCAACTGGATGGGGGTATCGTCTCTGGATTTTTCTGCTCTGCCTGCCCCTGGCCGCCTGCGGGGGAGGCGGAGGCGGCGGAGGCGGCGGGGGACCGGCGGACTACTTCCCCTTCGCCCAGGGCAACACCTGGAGCTTCGCTGGAACCATCGAGGAGGTAGACCCCGAACTCGGCACCTCGAGCGCCTCCTTCGCCAACCAGGCAACCATCAGCGGGACCACCCCCATTCAGGGGCTGGACGTCTCGATCTTCCGGGAAACCAACCCCTTCAATGGCGGCGTGGTTGAAGAGATGCTGCTGTTCAAGGATGCCGAAGGGGTCGTGAACTTCGGCAACACCGATCCCCTGGACACCCTGACCCCGCAGCTGGTCCCCTATGACCTGATCCGTTTTCCCCTGACGGCCGGCTCGTCCTTCCAGCAGCTGCAACTCAGCGGGCTCAATTTGGGGGAGGATCTGGACGGCGACGGCACGGCCGAAACCGCCGATGTCGACTCCCTGGTCAGGCTCGTCGGGTTCGAGGCGGTGAGCGTGCCGGCGGGCAATTTCGCCGACTGCGCCAGGGTCGAGACCGATACGACGATCACCGCCATTCTTTCCAGCGATGGTTCGCGGTTCCCGGCGAACCAGTTGTTGACCCTCTGGCTGGCCCCCGGGGTGGGCTGGGTGCAGCGGGTCACGGTCATCACCGCCGACACCCCGTTGGGAGTCTTTCGGCAGACCGTCACCGAACGATTGAGCAGTTTCACGCTAAGCAACTAATTGGCCTCGCCGGCTGGCTCCGGCGCAGCCTTGCCGACGGGGTTCCACTCGATGGTCACCTTGCGCTTTCCCCAGCGACGGGCGGCCTTGAGGTTTTCCCCCATGTAGACATCGATGTGCCTCTTCCAGCGCGGGGCCATCCGGTCCATCACCTCATACTCCCCCTCCAGTCCGCGGATGCGAACCCTGGTCCCCCGGGTCAGCCCCAGTTCGAGCAGGTCCTCGGAGACCGCGATAGCCTTCATACCCGGGACCAGCACATCGCCCCAGGCAGTGCGGTTGCCGACTTTGCGGGCGGGGTCGGTCGACGAGACATAGGCGGTGGCGGTCACCTTGAGGGTTCTGGCCTGCTGCCCGATGACCGGCGCGGGAAAAGCCAGCAGGGCGACCAGCAGCACCAGCACCGGGGCGATCCTTGCCCAGAGGAGAAATGACGACATCACCCCTCCAGCCGGTACAGGGTGTCGTCGTGGGCCGGGGGGGCGTATTTGCGCCGCAACCCCTTTATCCCCTCCTTGCCGAAGGGATTTTCCGCATCGAACACATCGCCGAGCTGCTCTTCGATCGCCTCCGGGTCCTCCCCGGCCTCCAGGCGGCGCATCGCCTCCTCCATCCCCTCCCCCAGGTTCATCCCGGTAACCTCGGAAAAGCGGCGCATGAACCTTGCCATCTGCCGGGGGTCCTCCTCGTCGAGGCTCCCCATCTCCCCGGCGAGGGCCATCATCGCCCGCTCCATCTGCGCCTCGTCCAGGTCGGGCATCCCCTCCACGGGCTCCTCGGAGCGCCCCTTGAAGATGGCGAACAGCGAGACCTGCCGCTCGAGCTCGGGAAGCCCGCACTTGGGACAGGCGGGCCGTTTTTCCGTATTCACGCGGCTGGAGATGAAATTGAAGATGGTGTGGCAGTCGCCGCAGTAGAATTCGTAAACCGGCATCGGTGGTGTTCCTCCCTGAGATTGATCCGGGACGAGGCCCGGCCGCGGAATATTCTAGCGGATTTCCTGGCCCTTTTTCAGCATGGAAAATTCCGCCACCACCGGCAGGTGGTCGGCGCCGCCGGAGCGCTGGACGGTGCCGGCGCTGCGGACGAGCAGCAGGTCGTTGTAGAAGATGTGGTCGATGCGCACCATGGGCGGCACCTGGCAGGCCACCACCCGGCAGGAGCCGTAGGCCGGAAAAGTGAAGCCGAATCCGCGGCCCGCCTCCCAGTGGGCGTTTTTCAGGGAACCGGTGATCAGCCGGTAGGTCTCGGTGCGCTCCGAGGTGTTGAAATCCCCGGCCAGGATCACCGGGCCGGCAGCGTTCGCCAGGCCCTCGGCCAGCAGGGAGGCGATCTGGGAATGGCGCCTGGTCCAGTCGCCGCTGCGCAGAAAATGCGAGTTGTAAAGGGTCAACTCCCCCTGGGGAGTGACCACCACCACCTCGAGAGTTTTCCCCTTGCCCGGCAAAGCGCGGTACGCCGGCAGGGGATAGCGGCTGAACACCGCCTGCAGCAGCCGGGGGTCGTAGACCTCGTGCAGAGCCTGGCCGGGGTAGAGCTCCTCAAGGTATCCGCGCAGCACGGGGTAGCGTTCCGGGGTCAGCTCCTGCAGCAGCAGGATGTCCGGTCTTTCTTCGGCGACCACCGCGGCGATCTCCTGGAGGTGGGGATTGTGCGACCAGACATTGTAGCTCATGACCTTGAAGGTGGGACCCTTCGCCTCGGCCCGATTGCCCGCAGGAAGAAACAGCGGGGCATAGACGATCCCGACATACAGCACCGGCACCAGCAGAAACGCCGACAGCCAGCGGCGCCCGGCCACCAGGGCTGCGGCAAGAGCCGGCAGCAGGGGGACCAGCAGCCAGGGGGTGAAGTAATCGACCAGGCGCACCGGGGCGAAGCGGCTGCCGGTGAACCAGCGCAGCACCAGCACCGCGATCACCCCCAGGGCCAGCAGCCACAGGGCGCTCCGGAACAGCAGCTTGAGGGCGGTGAGGGTTCTGCCGGCCATGGCGCCAATCAGTAGTCGATGCCGGGTTGGGGTTCGATGTTCTTGCGGTAGGCGTGCTTGATCTCACGCACCTCGCTGACCGTGTCGGCCAGCTCGATCACCTCGGGGTGGGCGTCGCGCCCGGTGAGGACCAGGTGCAGCAGCGACGGCTTGCCCTTCACCAGCTCCAGCACCTGCTCCAGGTCGACCAGGCGCAGCTTGAGGGCGTTGTTGAGCTCGTCGAGCACCAGCAGGTCGAAGCGCCCCGAGGCCATCTTTTCGCGGGCCAGATCGAGGGCGTCCTGGGCGTTGGCGCGGTGCTCGTTCTTCGAGTAGGGGTTGCCCTGCAGGCCGCAGAACCCCTTGCCGGTGGCGTAGTGCTCCAGGCCGCAGTCAAGCATCTTCAGCCCGTCCCACTCCCCCGAGTAGAGGTCGCCCTTCATGAACTGGATGATGCAGACCTTCATGCCGTGGCCGCAGGCGCGCAGCACCATCCCCATGGCCGAGGTGGTCTTGCCCTTGCCGTGGCCGGTGATGACCACGGTCAGCCCCCGGCGCTCCTTGGGCTGGTAGTGGTCGATACGCTCGGGGGCGCTGCCGCGCTTGCGCCAGGTTTCCTGTGGTTTTTCTTCGGTCATTGAGTGCTCTTTCTTCTTTGAAGTTTTTCGGTTTGCGGCCAGGCTTCGGCCACCTCCGATCCGTCGGATCGGTCGGATCGGACCGATCGGTTTGATTAAAGGCGGCCGGGGCCCCACCTTTAGCCGCCCCCTGCCGGCAGTCCTAAACCATCTTCCGATACCGCCCCCCGACCTCGGCCAGGGTGCGGGTGATCTGCCCCAGTGAGGCGTGGCGGACGGTCTCGAGCAGTTCGCCGAAGACGTTGCCCCCCTCGAGGGCGACCTTTTTCAGCCGGGCCAGGGCCTCGGGAGCGTCCTCGGCGTGGCGCTCGCGGAAATCCCTGAGCCGTGCCAGTTGCCGCTCCCAGTCGGCCGGGTCGGGACGGACCACCTCGGCCACGGGGGGATAGCGGTCGGGGTGCCCCTCGGGGAGTTCGTGCATATTGTAGCCGATGATCCGGCGGCGCGGCCCCTGCGGGTCGTCTTTTCCGCTGCGGCGCCGCTCGCGCTCGTATTTGGCGCTGTTCTCGGCGATGCAGCGGCGCTGGTAGCCCTGCTCGGTGGCCGGCCCGACCCCGCCGAGCTGGTCGATGCGCTCGAACTCCTGCAGCACCTGCTCCTGCACCTCGCGCAGCAGGGTGCGAAAGGCGTAGGAGCCGGAGAGCAGGTTCTGGATGAGGAACCCCTCGGCCTCCTCGCGCAGGTAGTTGGGGATCATCGTCGCCTGGCGCACCCACTTCTCGCCCGGGGTGGTCATCGGCTCATCGGCCGAGTCGACGTGCAGCGAGTTGCTGTTGGCGAGCATCCCCAGCAGGGCGTGATAGGTCAGCCGCACCGGGTTGAGGGTGTCCCACTCCTCGGCCTGCAGGGCCCGCCCCGAGGTCTGGGTGTGGAACTTGAATTTCTGGGCCGCCTCGCCGCCGCGGTAGACCTCGCGCAGGGCGATCGCCCAGATTTTGCGGCAGACCGCGCCATAGGCGAGCCACTCGGCCTCGTGGGAGACCTTGAAGAAGAACGACAGGCTCGGGGCGAAGTCGTCCACCGCCATCCCCCGGGCGCGGAAGTTCTCGACGTAGGTGAAGCCGTTGGCCAGGGTGAAGGCGAGCTCCTGCACCGGGCTGGCGCCGGCCTCGCCGATATGATAACCGGAAATGCTCAGCGAGTAGAACTTTTTCACCTCGTGGTCGATGAACCACTGCTGCACGTCGCCGAGCAGCCTGACGGCGAAGTCGGGCTGGAAGATGCTCTCGTTCTGCGCCTGCACCTCCTTGAGGATGTCGGCCTGCACCGTGCCGCGCAGGCTGTGCCGCAGCTGCCGGTCGAGATCCCGGGCCTCCTCGGCGCTCAGCGCCCGGCCACGCTCGGCCTCGAGCCGTTCGCGCTCGATCGCGCCGGCGGCGACGAAGTACATGGCGAGCAGCACCGGGGCCGGCCCGTTGATGGTCATCGAGGTGCTGATCTCGGGGATCTGGAACCCCTCGAGAACCAGTTTCATGTCCTCCCAGGTGTCGATGGCCACGCCCCCCTCGCCGATCTTGCCGAGACTCGCCGGGTCGTCGTCGCTGTCGGCGCCGTAGAGGGTGATGCCGTCGAAGGCGATGGAGAGCCTCGGCTTGGCCACCCCGCGGGCCAGGTAGTGCAGGCGCTGGTTGGTCTGCTCGGGGCCGCGCAGCCCGGCGAACTGGCGGGTGGTCTCGCCGGCGCTGGCCGGCCGGTAGGGGTGGATGCCGGTGGCGAAGGGGAAGCAGCCGGGAAGCCCCTCCTCGAGCAGGAAACGCAGCGCCTCGGCGCGGTCCTCGGGGTTGGGCAGGGCCACCCGCGGCAGCTGCAGGCCGTTGGGGGTTTCCACATGCGGCTCCATGCCGCAGCGGCCGGCGGCCTGCAGCGAGAGCTGCCGCCACCGCTCGGGCCACTCACGCAGCAGCCGGGCGCAGGCCGGATCGAGGCGCTGCAGATCGCCGGGGTCGCGGCGCACCAACTCGATCTGCTCCCTGGCCCAGCGGTCGTAGTCGCGGACCTGCTCGGCGATCTCGGCCAGGTAGGCGCGGCGCCGGTGGGGGACCAGCAGGCTGTGGCGGGCGTAGCGGAAGATGTCCCGCTCGGCGGGGCCCTCCGCCGCCGGCCAGCCGAGGCGCCGGCAGAGGACGGCGAACAGCCGGTCGAGGCCCGGGTCACGGGCCGCCTTGGCGGTGGCGGGGAACAGGGCAGCGGGCTTCCCCTGCTCCTGCAGCACCGAGCGCATCTCGGCGAAGGCCGACTCGGCCCCCTCCAGGTCGGCCTTGTTCAGCACCACCAGGTCGGCGTCGCGCAGCAGCTGGTCCTTCTGCAGCTGCAGGCCGCTGCCGTACTCGCGGGTCTTCAGGTAGACCAGCAGGTCGGCCTGCAGGGCCGCCAGGTCGAGGCCGGTCTGGCCGGTGCCCGGCGTTTCGACGATCACCAGGTCGAAGCGCGCCGCGCGCAGCACCTGCAGCAGGTGCGGCAGGGCCGGGCTCAGGGGCGCGTAGGCGCTGCCGGTGGCGACGCTGCGCAGCCAGACGCGCCCGTCGTAGATGTGGTTCATGCGCACCCGGTCGGCGAGAAAGGCGGTGGCCGCCTGGCCCGAGCGGGTGGTGGGGTCGTTGGCGAGAATGGCGATTTTCTTTTGGGGGAAGGTTTCGAGAAAGCGCCCCACCAGCTCGTCGATCAGCGTGCTCTTGCCGCTGCCGCCGTCGCCGGCCAGGGCGAGCACCCGGGAAGGGGAGTCCGCGGCCTGCTCCAGCCACCCGCCGTAGGGGCCCAGGGCCGCCTCGCCCCCCCGCTCGGCGAGGCTCAGCAGGCGGGTCAGCTCGGCGGCCGGCGGCATCGCGCCGGGCCAGCCATCGGGGTCGGGACTCGCCGCCGGCTCTCCGGCCCGCCCGGCGATCCGCTCGAGCAGGTCTTCGGCGATGGCGTCCAGGGCCCAGCCGGGACCGTAGATCTTGGCCACGCCAGCCTCTTCGAGGGTCGCCGCGTCCTCGGGCAGGATGGTGCCGCCCCCGCCGCCGAAGACCTGGGTGCGCGCCATCCCCAATTCGGCCAGGCGCCTGACCAGGTAGGGGAAGAACTGCAGGTGGCCGCCGTTGTAGGAGCTGATCGCCACCGCGTCGACATCCTCCTGCAGCGCCGCCGCGGCGATCTGCTCGCCGGTCATGTTGAAGCCGAGGTAGACCACCTCCAGCGGCCGCGCCCCGACCAGCAGAGCCCGGTTGAGCGCCAGCACCGAGGCGTCGTGGCCGTCGAAGGCCGCCACCCCGGTCAGGATGCGAATGGGCCGCCCGTTCATGCGAATCTCCTGGATCCTGGTTTCAGACTCCAGTATACCCGCTTCCCCGGCGAAAGGGCGCTGCCCCGGCAATTGGCTTTACGGGGGGTGCCGGGAAAAGAGAAAGGGGGCCGCGGCCCCCTTTCTCTCATGCTGACTGGCTCTTGTCGATGGGCAGCACCTTGCGGCACTCGGGGAACCCGGAACACCCCCAGAAGATGGTGCCGGCGTTTTTCCCCTCGGTCACCCGCCGCCGGATCATCTCGGCGCCGCAGGCCGGGCAGCGCGGCCTGTGCTCCTGTGGCGATCCCGCCGGGGTCGCGGCGACCCTTGCCGCCACCCGCGGCGTTTCCGCCCGGGTTTCGGCGGGAGCCGGCCGGGGGTGGCGGCGGCCATTTTCGAAGCCCCAGTCCTCCGGCTCGTCTTCCCACCCCGCGGAGACCCGCCCCAGCGTCCATTCGTCCTCGGCCGGGAGCGCTCCCCCGGCAAACGCGGCGCCGGGCTGCAGCAGCGGCTTGAGCCGCCCCTTGAGTTCCTCCACCGCGTAGGCACCCTGGGCCGGCACCCGCACCAGGGGGACTCCCGCCTGCTCCAGAGCCAGGGCCACCAGGGCATCGCGGCCTTCCCGGGTGCCGCCGAAGCGGCCCGACTTGTCCAACTCCACAACCGCCGCCGGGGACAGCTCATCCCTGCGGCAGATCACGAAGTCGACCCTTTCGCCGTCGATGGCCTGCTGGGCTTTCTGGCGTCGGCCTCCCCGCAACTGGCTGCGCACTCCGACCAGGTCGGCCAGGCGCACCAGGCACAGCACCCGGTAGCCCCCACCCAGAGCCTGCTCCAAAGCCCCGAGCAGGACCCGCTCGGCCTCGCCCAACAATGGCGAGACAGCTTCATATACGGGACGCGCCGCGCTGCGTCTGGCGATCAGCCGCCCCAGCAGCAACAGTCCCAGGGCCACCAGAACCACCAACATCCCCAGCAGCATCAGGTCATAATTCTCCGCCATAACCGACTCATTCCTCCTCTGACATCCTGGTCTTCGACCTGGCCGGATTATCCTTCAAAAAGACCTTCGATTTCAACTTGAACCATGCTCCGATCATCCCGGCGCCAATGGATTTTTTCCATTTTTTTGTTGTCAATCCCGATTGAGAAGGATATTTTAATGACATGCAACTCAGCATCTTCGGTCTTGGCCGGTAAGGCGGAGCGATGCACCTTCGCCGGGCCGGGACCGCTTTCCGGGTATTGTCAAATCAGCCAGCAGAGAAGTTTCCCGATGCCGACGCCTTCCGGCAATCTCGACCGACCCCAATCCCTTGCCTCCAAGGGGGAACCCCTTCGCGCCCTGTTTGAATCTTTAGGCGACCCGCCTCTCGCCCTGCTCGCCCCCGACGGACGGATGTTGCTGTGCAATGCCGGCGCCCGGCGCCTGTTCGGCATCTCGCCCGATGAGCCCGAAGGGCTGCCCCTGGCTGCGCTTCTGGCCGACCCTGACCCCACCATCCCCATGGCCAACCAAGCCCTGCAGGACACGACGGAATTGGGTTTCCTTGAGACAAGCTGCCTGTGCCGGCGCCGGGACGGATCGACCTTCCGCGCCCGCCTGGAGCTTAGGGCACTGCGCCCTGCGGCAGGAAAGCTGGAAGGGTTTTCCCTGCGGGTGCGCCCGGGCAACCGGGACCAGGACGAAGCCGGAAGGGCCCAGCGGATCGGCAGGCTTTACCGGGTCTTGAGCGAAATCAATCAGCTGGTGGTGGAGGTGCGCGACCGCGAGGAGCTGCTCCAGCAGGCCTGCCGCCTGAGCGTGGAGCAGGGCCTGTTCGCCATGACCTGGATCGGCCTGGCCGACCACGGCGCCCGCAAGGTGCGCCCGGTGGCCTGCCACGGCATGGATCATGCCTACCTGAGCGCCTTCAGCGCCGTGGTTAACCGCACCGCCGAGGGGCGCAAGCTCTCCTGGAACGCCATCCGCAAGGGGGCACATTTCGTCTGCAACGATATTTTCGCCGATCCCCGCATGGCCCCGATCCACGCCGAGGCGCGCCGCCTCGGTTACCGAGCCTCGGCGATTTTCCCAATCCACTCCCAGGGACGGGTGGTCGGGACGCTGTGCATCTTCTCCACCGAAACAGGTTTTTTCGACGCCGAGGAGGTGGGGCTGCTGGAAAAGCTCGCCGCCAACCTCTCCTTTGCCCTGGAAAAGATGGACCAGGAGCGCCAGCGCATGTCGACCCTGTCGGCGCTGCGCGAGAGCGAGGAGCGCTTTCGCGCCACCTTCGAGCAGGCGGCCGTCGGCCTTGCCCACGTCTCCCCGGATGGCCACTGGCTGCGGGTCAACCAACGGCTGTGCGAGATCGTCGGCTACCAGGAGCAGGAGCTGCTCGAGCTGACCTTCCAGGAAATCACCCACTCCGAGGACCTGGATGCCGATCTGGCCAGCGTCCAGCAGATGCTCGCCGGAGAGATCACCACCTACTCCATGGACAAGCGCTTCATCCGCAAAAGCGGCGAACCGATCTGGATCGAACTGACCGTCGCCCTGGTGCGCGAGCTGCAGGGGGAACCCAAGTACTTCATCAAGGTGGTGGAGGATATTTCCGAACGCAAACGGGCCGAGGAGGCATTGCGCAAACGGGCCGAGGAGATGACCATTCTCAACCGGCTCAACAGCCGGGTCAGCAACAGCCTGGCCCCGACCAGGGTGATCGAGGCGGCGCTCGACGACATCCTCGAGTCGCTGCAGCCCGACCTGGCGCTGTTTTACCTGCTGGAGAACGACCAGCTGGTGCTGCAGCAGGACCGCACTTCCCGGCTCAGCTTCGCCCGCGAGGAGGCGGCGGTGAAGCAGATCGGCAACTGCCTCTGCGGTCTGGCCGCCAGGGGGAAAAAGCCGATTTTTTCCCACGACATCCGCCTGGACAGCCGCTGCACCCTCGAGGAATGCAAGCAGGCCGGGGTGCGCTCCTTCGCCGCCCTGCCCCTGGTCAGCGCCGGAAGCCTGCTCGGGGTACTCAGCATCGGCTGGGTCAATCGGGTCAATTTCTCCGATCAGGCGGTGTTTCTCGAAACCCTGGCCAGCCAGACCGCCATCGGCCTGCACAACGCCCTGCTCCACGACCGGGTCCGCAGGCACGCCGCCGACCTGGAGCAGCAGGTCAGCACGCGAACCGCCGAACTCCAGGAAAGCCGCCAGGCCCTGATCGCCGTCATCCACGACCTGAACCGCAAAACCGGGGAACTGGCCGAGGCCAACCGGCGGCTCAAGGAGGTGGACCGGCTCAAATCGCTGTTCATCGCCTCGATGAGCCACGAGCTGCGCACCCCGCTCAATTCGATCATCGGCTTCTCCAGCATCCTGCTCGACGAGTGGGCCGGCCCCCTCAACGAGGAGCAGAAGGAGAACCTCTCCAGCGTGCTGCGTTCGGGGCGCCACCTGCTGGCCCTGATCAACGACGTCATCGACGTCTCCAAGATCGAAGCCGGCCAGCTCGACATTCAATACCAGCGATTCAACCTGCAGGAGGTCATCGACGAGGCAGTGGAAGCGCTGAGCGCCGAAACCGCTGCCAAGGGCTTGCGCCTGGAGGTCGAGTCGGTCTCTCTGGAGATGTTCGGCGATCGGGTGCGGCTGCTGCAATGCCTGCTCAACCTGCTGAGCAACGCCGTAAAATATACCAACAAAGGGTTCGTGCGGATCGCCGCCACCCCGCTGCACGATGCGGGGAAGGTGGAAATCGCCGTGGAGGACAGCGGCGTCGGTATCCGCGAGCAGGACCGCAGCCTGCTGCTCGAGCCCTTTACCCGCCTCGACTCGCCGCTGAAGAAGCGGGTCCCCGGCACCGGCCTGGGCCTCTACCTGACCCGTAAGCTGGCGACCGAGGTGTTGCTGGGGAGCTTCGATTTCACCAGCACAGAGGGGCAGGGAAGCCGATTCACGCTCAGGGTTCCAATATCCGCGGAGGGGGCATGAAGCAAGTACTGGTCATCGAGGACAACCCGGAGAACCTGCGGCTGATCAGCTACGCGCTGAAACGGGGGGGATACGGGATCGTCTCCGCCGAAACCGGCGAAGAGGGGATCGAGCTGGTGGCCAGCACCCGACCCGAGTTCATCATCGTCGATATCAGCCTGCCGGGGATCGACGGCCTGGAGGTCACCCGGCGCATCCGCCGCGGGGAAGCCGAGGGGCGAATCCCGATCATCGCCATCACCTCTCTGGCCATGGCCGGCGACCGGGAACGGGTGCTGGAGGCCGGCTGCGACGGCTATTTCGAAAAGCCCATCGACCCACTGACGATCATGGAGCGCATCCACCGGATCACCGGAGCGCAGCGATGAGCCGCAAACTGGCCCTGGTGGTCGACGACAACGCCGATGACCGCCGCCTGCTCAAACACTACCTCGAGCAGCGCGGCTACGCTACCCTGCAGGCCGGCAACGGCGAGGCCGCGCTCGAGGCGGCCCAGGCCTCGCCCCCCGACCTGATCGTCTCCGACGCCCTGATGCCGGACATGGACGGATTTCAACTGCTGCGCCGGGTCCGCCACTCCTCCCGCCTGAAACTGACCCCGTTCATCTTCTACTCGGCGGTCTACACCGGCCAGCGCGACCAGGAACTGGCCCTGTCGCTGGGGGCGGACGCCTTCATCGTCAAGCCCAAGGAGCCCGAGGCCTTCTGGCGTGAACTCGACGCCGCCCTCGCCCGCAACCACGCCGCCCGCCGGGCGGCCGCCGAAGAGCTCCCCGACGAGGAATCGTTCCTGCGCAAGTACAGCGCCATCGTCGCCCGCAAGGTGGAGGAGAAGGTCGCGGAGCTGAAACGGACCCAGGCAGAACTTGAGCTGGGCGAGCGCAAGTACCGCAACATCTTCAACAGCATCACCGACGTCATCCTGGTCTCCGATTTCACCCGCCGGGTGATCGACGCCAACCGTCCCGCCCTGGACACCCTGTTCGGCTATTCCCTCGAGGAGGTGCGGGGGACCAGCGCGCAGCGATTCTACGCCGAGGAAGCTGATTTCGAGGCGGTGGGCTGTTTCTTCATCGAGGCGAGCTGCCCCCGGGAGCCGCTGGAGGTGCTCGGCCTGCGCAAGGACGGCTCCACCTTCGCCGCGGAGGTCAGGGGACTGCGGCTGAGCGACGAGAGCGGCCAGGAACTGGCGGATATCACCATCTGGAGAGACATCAGCGAGCGGCGCCGGACCGCCCAGGAACTGCGCCAGGCCCTTGCCGCCGCCAAGGAGTCACGGGAGCAGATCGACGCCATTTTGCGTTCGGTGGCCGACGGGCTGCTGGTAACCGACGGGGAAAACCGCCTGATCATGATGAACCGGCCCGCCGAGGACCTGCTCGGGGTCAGCATGGAGGAAGCCTTCCAGAAGCCGATCGGCACGGTCATCCGGCAAAGCGCCCTGCAGCAGCACCTGGCCGTGCTCAGCGGCACCAGCGGGGAAACCCTGCTCGACCTCGAGCTGACGGACAAAAGCCGGGGCGAGATCCGCATCATCCAGGCCCACACGGCGCCGGTGCAAAGCAGAAGCGCGGGGAAAACCGGGGTCATCACCATCCTGCGCGACGTCACCAGGGACCGGGAAATCACCCGGCTGAAGAGCGAGTTCATCTCCATCGCCGCCCACGAGTTGCGCACCCCCCTGGCCTCGGTGATGGGTTTTGCCGAACTGCTGCTGGTCCAGGGCGAGGCCCTGGACGCGGAGCAGCGCAGGGAGTTTCAAAACTACATCTTCGAAAAGGCCTGCGTGTTGGAGAAGATCATCGACGACCTGCTCGACCTCAGCCGCATCGAGTCGGGGCGACCTTTGCAACTGGAAAAAGCCCCCTGCGATCTGCGCCGAACCATCGAGGGCCTGGTCGGTCAGTACCGCAAGGAATCCGCCAGGCACCGGTTCGAGTTGCAGTTGGCCGAGGGCCCCGCCGTATTGGATCTGGATCAGGGGAAGATCGTGCAGGTTCTGGAAAATCTGCTGAGCAATGCGGTGAAATACTCCCCCCGGGGGGGATCTATCCAAGTCACGGGGGCGCCACTGGAGCACCATTACCAGGTGCGGATCGCGGACCAGGGGGTCGGCATGACCCCCGAGCAGCTGGAGCGGGTGTTCGACAAGTTCTACCGGGCCGACACCTCGGACACGGCGGTTCCCGGACTGGGCCTGGGGATGAGCATCGTCAAGGTCATCATCGAGGACCACGGCGGAGACATTCGCGTGGAGAGCCAGCCGGGGCTGGGGACCCAGGTGACCTTCAGGCTTCCCCTGGGGGACAACGGCAGTCGCGGCCCGGGCTAGATCCCCGCCGCCTGGCGGGCCCTGGCCAGGGCATCCTCGACGCGGATATGAATCGGTCCGCTGAGGATGGACGGGGGCAGCTCGCTGCCGAATTCGATAGTGCCGCTCTGCCAGCTGAGGGCTTCGGCCAGGGCGATGACCACCAGCTGCGACAGGGCGGTCTCCAGAGCCTTCTTTTCAAACACCTTCTCCGCCAACAGGTCGTAGGTGAAGCGCACCCCTCGTCTTCGGCTCTCCTCGACCAGCCCCTGCATCCGCACCAGGTCGAGGCAGCCGATATCGGCCAGAAACTCGCCGAAGCGTTCGCCGGCCAGGGTGGAAGTTACGAAAACTACGCCCCCCTGCTGAAAATAGAAACGTTTCTCGACCCCGTCGCGCAAGATCCGCAGGACCCCGGTCTTGCCCAGGGTCTCCGCGCCGGAGACTATCTCGGCCAGCGATAGCAGGCTCAGATCCCCACGGATATGACTCACCTCTTCTCCCTCCTCGAAAGGTTCCCTCGAACCATCAGCGATCCGGAGCAAGCCCCGGACCATTTCTGGGCAGCCGAGACGGGCCGGACAATCCCTTTCCCTGGCACGGGCCGTGATGGGGCAAGCTCAGGCCGCGGCGCCCGGCAGTTCCTCGAGGCTGACCCGATTGCGCCCCTGGCGCTTGGACTGGTAGAGGGCGCGGTCGGCGGCGTCGATCATCTCGGCCTTGCCCTTGATGGGCATCCCGGGGACGAAACTGGTGATGCCGATGCTGACCGTGACCCGGATGGTTTCGCCCTCGGCCAGGACCTCGTTCTGCTCGATCCCCCGCCGCAGGCGCTCGGCCATCACCCGCGCCCCCTTGATGTCGGTTTCGGGCAGCACCACGGCGAACTCCTCCCCGCCGTAGCGGGCAGCGATGTCCGCGGTGCGCATGAACTTGCCGATCATGGCCCCCATGGTCTTGAGGACGATGTCGCCACGGGGATGGCCGTAGGTGTCGTTGATCTTCTTGAAATGGTCGATATCGAAGAGCACCAGCGAAAAGGGGCGCTCGTAGCGCACCGCCCGGCTCAGCTCCTTGTCCATCAGCTCCTGGAAATAGCGGTGGTTGAACAGCCCGGTCAGACCGTCTTTGAAAGCCATCTCGCGCAGCTTCTCGTTGGCCTCCATGACCTCCTGGGCGAGCCGTTCGGCCTTTTCCTTGGCCTGCTTGTATTCCATCACCAGCTGCTCGTAGGAGAGGTTGAGCTTGCCCAGTTCCTCGTTGGCCTCCTGGAGGATCTGGGAGAAGGGGCGCATGTCGCCCGGGTCGATCTCGAAGGAGGAGAGGATCTCGACGCTTTTTTCGGCGACGCTGTCGATGAGCTTCTCGATCTGTTCGCCGCCGATCTTGTAGCGATCGCCGAGCAGCGCCTTGATCTGCTGGATCTTGCCGGCGCTGTGCGAGCCGTGATAGACCGAGGAGATCTTGTCGGCCAGCAGCAGGATGTCGGCCTGCACCCGCAGGGCCGCAGGGACTTCGCCGCACTGGTGGTGGCAGGCCACCGGGGCGTGAATGGTTTCGGGCAGCCCCCAGGCCCGCAGCAGCTCCGCCCCCAGCTGCTGGTGGTCGAAGCCGAACACCCCCTGCTCCACTTCGCAGGTCGCGACGCTGCCGGCCTGCTTTTTCTCGAGTACCTTCAGGTACAGGGCGGGGCGGCTGAAATACATGACGGCGATGCCGATGTCCTGCAGCAGCCCGGTGACGAAGGTATCGTCATTCTTGCGCCGGATCAGCCCGGCGACCAGCTCGGCGGCGACCGCGGCGGTGATCGCCCGCTTCCAGAAGAAATCGAAATCGAAGCCCCCTTCCCCTTTGCCGCGCAGCTGTTTGGCGATGACGAAGGAGAGGGCGATGTTCTTCAGCACCTCCACCCCCAGCACGCTGAGGGCCTTTTCGATGCTGGTCACCTCGAAGCTCAGGGCATAGAAGGAGGAGTTGGACACCTTGAGGATTTTCGCGGTCAGGGCGGGGTCGGCGGAAATGATGCGAGCCAGCTCACCGAAGCTGGAATCGCCCTTCTTGACCGCGTCAAGGATCCGCACGGCGATCGCCGGCGGGGACGGCAGTTTGACATTGTCCTTGAGAAGTTCCTGGATGGCATTCATGCTCGATTTACCTGCCCCCGCCCCTGGCGGTATCTGCTATAAAGGAATGAAATGGTCAATCCGGTTTCCGGTCATTTGGCCGGATCCCGCCCTGGTGGATTTCGACCACCAGCTGTTCCACCAGCGGCAGGATGCGCCGGGTGATCTCCGCAACCCCCGCGGCGTTGGGGTGGATGCCGTCAGGCTGATTGAAGGCGGGATTACCGGCAACCCCGGCCAGGAAAAACGGGTAAAAGGCGACCTGGTGGCGTTCGGCCAGCCTGGGAAATACGGCGTTGAAGGACTTCTCGTAACCGGCACCCAGCGAACGGGGCGCGCGCATGCCGGCCAGCAGCACCCGCACCTGACGTTTCTCTAATGCAACAAGAATGCCGTCGAGATTTTGCTCCACGGATTCCGGATCGATCCCCCGCAGGGCGTCGTTGCCTCCCAGCTCGAGCAGCACCAGGTCGGGCTCTGCCGCCAGGGTCCAGTCGAGCCGGGCCAGGCCGCCGGCGGTGGTGTCGCCGGAAACCCCGGCATTGAGCACCTCGACCGCATGGCCCCGCTCACACAGCGCCTTTTCCAGGCGAGCGGGGAAGGCCTCGGCGGGATCCAGCCCGTAGCCGGCGCTGAGGCTGTCGCCGAGCACGGCGATGCGCACCCTGGGCGTCCCCGGCGACGCCTGGGAGTCGGCAGAACCCACCGTGGGGCACAGGGCCAGGCAAAGTGCCAGGGCCAGCGGCCAGAGACGCCCCCCAAATGTAACAACGCGCTGCAGTTGCCGCCGGAGATCGGTAACCAAGAGGAAACCCGCCATGATGAACGACCCGCTGGTAAGGATTAATGATCTGCATCTGAGTTTAGTCGGAGGCGGCGGCAGGGTCAACATCCTGCGTGGCCTCGACCTTTGCGTCACCGCCGGCGAAACCCTGGCGGTGGTCGGCCCATCCGGGGCGGGCAAGACCACCCTGCTGATGGTCATGGCCGGGCTGGAGCGGCCCACCGCCGGCACGGTGCAGGTCGCCGGCAAGGATTTGGGGCGCCTCGACGAGGATGGCCTGGCCCGCTTTCGCCGCGAGCACGTGGGGATCGTCTTTCAGGCCTTCCACCTGGTCCCGACCATGACCGCCCTGGAAAACACCGCCCTGCCCCTCGAGTTCGCCGGCGACCCCGCCGGCCGCGAGCGGGCCGAGGCGGCCCTGCGGGCCGTCGGGCTCGCCGAGCGCCTGCACCACTACCCCGCCGAACTCTCCGGCGGCGAACAGCAGCGGGTGGCGCTGGCCCGGGCCTTCGTCGCCGGGCCGTCCCTGCTGCTGGCCGACGAGCCGACCGGCAACCTCGACCACGAAACCGGCCGCCGGATCATCGACCTGCTGTTCAGCCTGCAGAGCGAATTCGGCACCACCCTGGTGCTGGTCACCCACGATGCCGAGCTGGCCGGCCGCTGCGGGCGCCGGGTGCAGATGGCCGACGGCCGGCTGCAGGCCGAGGTCGATGGAGGCCCGGGATGATGCGCCTGGCCGAACTGGCGCTGGCCGCCCGCCTGGCCCGCCGGGAGATGCGCAGCGGACTGCGCGGCTTCGGGGTGTTTCTGGCCTGCCTGTTCCTCGGCGTGTTCGCGGTGAGCGCGGTCGGCTCTTTCTCCGGCGCGGCCCGGCGGGGCCTGTCCGCCGACGCCCGATCGCTGCTCGGCGGCGACCTCGAGGTGCGCCTGGTCCACCGCGAGCTCGGCGAGCAGCAGCGGGCCTTTCTCGAGCAGCGCGGCGAGCTGTCCACGGTCGTCGAAATGCGCACCATGGCCCGCAGGGCCGACGAAGAGGCCCGGGCCCTGGTGGAATTGAAGGGGGTCGACGGAGCCTACCCCTTCTACGGCACAGCGCAGCTCGCCCCCCAGCAGCCGCTCGCCGAGGCGTTGGCCATGGCGGACGGCGAATACGGCGCGGCGGTGGACCGCTCGCTGCTCGAGCGCCTCGGCCTGCAGCTCGGCCAGGGGCTCCGGGTCGGCCAAACCACCTTCCGGCTGCGGGCGGTGCTCGAACGCGAACCGGATCGCTCCATCCAGGGCTTCACCCTCGGTCCCCGCCTGCTGGTGGACGCCCGCAGCCTGCCGGCGACTGGCCTGGTCACCCCCGGCAGCCTGATCACCTACGCCTACCGGCTGAAGCTCTACGGCAAAACGCTGGCCGACCAGGCAACCGTCGGCGCCCTGATCGAGGAACTCAACGCCCGTTTTCCCGACGCCGGGTGGCGGCTGCGCGGTTTTTCCCAGGCGGCGCCCCGGGTCCGCTATTTTCTCGAGCGCATGACCACCAACCTCACCCTGGTCGCCCTGTGCGCCCTGCTGGTGGGGGGGCTCGGGGTCGCCGGGGCGGTGCGCGGGTATCTCGGCGGCAAGGTGCTGCACATCGCCGCCATGAAATGCCTGGGCGCCCCCGGCCGGGTGATCTTCGCCGCCTACCTGCTGCAGATGCTGGTCCTGGGGCTCATGGGCTCCGGCGCCGGCCTGGCCGCCGGGGCGGCGCTCCCCTTCGCGGCCGCGGCCGCCTTCGGGGAGGCGCTGCCTATCCCCCTGGCGCCGCGGCTGGAACCGGCGGTGCTGGCCGTGGCGGCCGGCTTCGGCCTGCTGGTCGCCCTGACCTTTTCCCTGCGCGATCTGGGCAGCGCCCGGCGGGTGCCGCCGGCCCTGCTGTTCCGCAGCGCCGCGGCGGGCGCCCCGCCGGCTCCGGGCAAGGCGGTCAACCTGGCGGTTGCCGTCAGCGGATCCCTGCTGGCCCTGCTGGCGGTGGCGGTCAGCGGTGACCGGCGCCTGGCCCTCTGGTTCGTCGCCGGCGCCGCCCTCTGCTTCGCCCTGTTCTGGTTGCTGGCCCGAGCAGTGGTGGTGGCGGCCCGCCGCGCCCCGCGCAGCGCCAACCCGAGCCTGCGCCTGGCGCTGGCCGGCATTCACCGCCCCGGCGCACCGGCCCCCAAAGCGGTCTTTTCCCTGGGGCTGGGGCTGACCGCCCTGGCCACGGTGGCGCTGGTCGAGGGGAATCTCGGCGCCCTGGTGCGCGAATCGATCCCCGCCGAAGCCCCTGCCTTTTTCTTCATCGACATCCAGCCCGACCAGGCGGCCGAGTTCGACCGCCTGGTCGCCTCTCTCCCCGCGGTGACGCGCAGCGAACGGGTCCCCACCCTGCGCGGCCGCATCACCGCCATCGCCGGGGTGCCGGTGGAGCGGGCCGTCATCCGCCCCGAGGTCTCCTGGGCGGTGCGCGGCGACCGCTACCTCACCTACGCCGCCCGTCCGCCGGTCAACGGCAAGGTGACCGCCGGGGCCTGGTGGCCCGAGACCTATGCCGGCCCACCGCGGGTCTCGCTGACCGCCGACGTGGCCGAAGGCTTCGGGGTGGGGATCGGCGACACCCTGACGGTGAACGTCCTCGGCCGCGAGGTCACCGCCGAGATCGCCAACCTGCGCACCGTCGACTGGTCGAGCCTCGAGCTGAACTTCGCCCTGGTCTTCGCCCCCGGCACCCTGGAGGCGGCGCCCCAGACCCACATCGCCACGGTCTACGCCCCGGCCCCGGCGGAGGAGGCGGTCTTTAAGGAAGTCGGTCGCCGCTTTCCCAACGTCTCGGCGATCCGTGTCAAGGAGGTGCTGCAGAACGTCTCGCGCATCCTCGAGCGGATCGGCGGCAGCTTCCGCGCCATGGCGGCGCTGGTTCTGCTGAGCGGCTTCCTGGTGCTCGCCGGGGCGGTCTCCGCCGACCAGCACCGGCGCCTCTACGACGCAGTGGTCTTCAAGGTCTGCGGCGCCACCCGCCGCGACATCCTGCTGGCCTTCGGCGCCGAGTTCCTGCTGGTGGGGCTGGCCGCCGGGTTGCTCAGCGCCCTGGTCGGCTCGTTGGCGGCCTGGGGCGTGGTGGCCGGGCTCATGAACGCCGAGTTCACCTGGCAGCCCCTGACCGTGGCCCTGACCCTGCTGACAGGGCTCGCCCTGACCCTGCTGTTCGGCCTGCTCGGCACCGCCCGGGTGCTGACCCGCAAGGCGGCCCCTTACCTGCGCAACGAATGACCGGGCTTGAGCCGGACGAGCGAAGGGGTATACTTGAATGTCAGCCGAACCCCCTTTCTGGGGTTCGGCAGCCAGGTTTTTCCCACCCCCACTATCAGGAGCCAGCCCCCATGAACCGACGCGGATCGCGGCATCTCTTGACCCTGCTCAGCCTGGCGGCGGTCCTGTTCCTGGCCACTGCAGGGTGCATGACACGAAGCACCCACAAGGCGAGCAGCGTGGTGCAGTTTCTCTACCCCCAAAAAGCCGAGCCGGTGGAAGTTCCCCAGGTTCCCACCCTGGCCCTGCCCCTGACGGTGGGTATCGCCTTCGTTCCCTCGACGGCGGCGCAGACCGGCCTGCACCTGAGCGAAAAAGACAAACTGGAGCTGATGAAAAAGATCAGCGCCGAGTTCACCCAGTACCCCTTTGTCAAAGGGATCGAAATGATCCCCTCGGCCTACCTGAGGCCTGAAGGGAGCTTTGACAACCTCAACCAGATCCGCACCATGTACGGCACCGAGGTGATCGCCCTGCTCTCCTACGACCAGGTCCAGCACACC
This sequence comes from Desulfuromonas versatilis, assembly GCF_019704135.1. Lineage (NCBI taxonomy): Bacteria > Pseudomonadati > Thermodesulfobacteriota > Desulfuromonadia > Desulfuromonadales > Desulfuromonadaceae > Desulfuromonas > Desulfuromonas versatilis. The sequence goes on along the minus strand of NZ_AP024355.1, from coordinate 565,740 downwards.
GACGAGGGACTGCTCTCGCTGAGCTACTGGACCCTGGTCGGTGCCTACCTGGTCAGGGGCGAGAAAAACGACACCAGCACCATGCTCGATGCGGCGGTGTACGACATTCCCAGCCGCAAGCTGCTGTTCCGGGCGCCCGGGCTCAGCCAGATCACCGGCAAGGCCACCCCGGTGAACCTCAGCGAGCAGCTGCGCCTCGACTCCAGAGCGGGGTTCGACCGGGCGGCCGAGGACCTGGTGGTCAATCTCAGAGAGCAGCTGGTGCAATTCCAGGAGACAGTCCGCAGCCGCCCCGAAGAGGTCCGCATCGTCCACCAGCCCGGCTACCGGGGCGGAGGGGCCGCCGGGGTGCTGCTGCTGGCTCTGGCGGCGCTGCTCGGGGGCAGCCGCCGGGCCGGCCGCCGGGGAGAATCCCATTGAGTCGAAGGCTTCCCGCCTGGACCCTGCTGCTGGTGGCTGCGGCCTCTCTGAGTTACCTGGTGCCGGGCCTGGCCGAGGTCCTGGTGTTCGACCGCCATGCGATCGGCCAAGGCGAGCTCTGGCGGCTGCTTTCCGGGCACCTGGTGCACTTTTCGGCGAGTCACCTGCTGCTGGACCTGGCGGTGGTCGCCCTGGCTGGGGCCGCGATTGAACGGGGCCCACGCTGCGCAGCCGGGGCGTTGTATACCGGCTCCGCCCTGGCGATCAGCCTGGCCCTGCTGGTGCTGCAGCCACAGATGGCCTTTTACGGGGGGCTTTCGGGAATCGCCACGGCGCAGATCGCCTTCCTTGCCTGGCTCGGTCTGGGCGCGGCGGGCCCCAGGCACTGGCTCTGCCTGGGCTGCCTCGGGGCCCTGGCGCTCCAGGTGATCGGGGACTTTTTCAGCGGGGGGTCCTGGCTGCAGCTGCTGGGTGATCAGCCATTTGCACCAGCCCCCCTGGCCCATGGCGCCGGAGCGCTGAGTGGAACAATCCTGGCCTGGCGGGCCAGGCGGCAGAGGCCTGCCCGCTCCGCGGCCGACCCCGCCCGCTGCCTGCCCGAAATCATTCAAACTAAACCGTCGCCGGATCAAGACACTGGCTGAACCGGTTGGCAAAGTGCTAAGATGTCCTCCGGCCCAATGGCAACCTTCCCATCCAGCAGGGAATCAGCGAAGCAGAAAAAGGCGAGTCACCCGATGTCCGAAAACCAACCGAAAGAAAAAGGGCTGATGGGGAGCATCTTCATCACCTACTTCGTGCTGATCCTGCACGCCGTGTTGATCATCCTGCTGGGACTGGCAGTGGTATTTTTCCGCGGGGTGGTCGAGTACATGGTCTGGATCGTCCTGGGAGGTCTGCTGCTGGTGGGGCTTTCGGGGTTCCTGTTTTTCCGGCGGCTGCGCCAGACCAACCGTAGCCTGCGCGACGTCATCAACGATCCGGCCTTCAAGGGGCGCTCGCTCGAGATCAGCTTTCTCGGCGGCCTGGCCTCGGTCCGGGTCGGCAGCCCCGGCAACGGCCACCCTGCCCTGGAGCGAGACATTTCACAGGAGGTTCATCAGCTGGAAGATCCGGAAACGCTGCGGGTGCGCGACCTGGACCGGGTCGCCCGGATGTTGGAGAGCAACCTGATCACCCAGCAGGAGTTCGAACAACTCAAGCGTGAGATCATGCAGCGCGGCAACCAGCGAACCCTCACCATCGACGCCAGGCCTCCTCTCCATTGAGCCTCCCGCCCTACCAGGTCAATATTTTGTCAGCCCGTCGATCATTTTGACACCTTTGCCGCCGGGAGGGCTTGCCCAACCGAACAGGGCCCGCCCGGGTCCGGCAGCGGCGGCGGTCCCGACAGGGTCCTGTCCCAACTTCACGAAAGGTGCCCCTGCGTTGGCATGCTATTGGCAACAAAAAAGAGCAACCCTGGCAAGGTTGCTCCTTGAAAACCGGCAGCGCAATTCACCCCTTCGGGAAGCTCGTCAACACTCTAAGCCAGCAAATCTCGGGTAAAGCGTGGTGTGCAGGCCCGCCTTGGCAGCGGGAAGCCTGAAGCGACTTTCAGAGACCAAATTTTTTTCAGGGCGAGGCTCCACGGGTGATCTGCCGCTGCGGTTTTTCCAGGAGAATGCCGTACACTCCTCCCTAGCAAACACAAACGCCCCGTCAATGCCGACGGGGCGTTTGTGTTTGCGGCCACGCCTTTTCACCAGACCCCCATCATCCGCAGATGCCGCAAGAGGTTGGTCAGCCCCATCAGCGCCACCATCGCCCCGGCGCCGCGGACCATCCACTGCTGGGCCTTGTTCCTCAGCCACTGGGCGGCCCCGCCCACCGCCAGCAGCGCCGGCGCGGTCCCCAGGCCGAAGGCGAGCATGGTCAGCGCGCCCTTGCCGGGGTCGGCGCTCTGGGCGGCGGTGATGGCCATGGCATAGAGAAAGCCGCAGGGGAGAAAACCGAACAGCAGCCCCAGCGGCAGCGCCGAATAGAGCGGCGGCAGCGCGCGCAGGCCGCGCACCGCCCGGCTCATGGCCCGCATCGGCCCGGGAAACTCCAGGCGCATCAGGTTGAAGCGGGCAAACAGCCCGGCACTGCCCAGGCCGAGCAGAATGATGAACAGGTCGGAGCCGACCAGAATCGCCCGGCTGACCTGACGAAAGGCATCGGTATAGGCGATGGCCGAGCCGAGCCAGCCGACAATCAGTCCGACCAGGGTATAGGTGGCCAGGCGCCCGGTGTTGTAGAGCAGGTGAAACAGCGCTCCGGCCTGGCGCCCCTCGCCGGGCAGCGAGAGCGCCACCACCACCGAGCCGCACATGCCGACGCAGTGCCCGGTGCCGAGCAGGCCGGTCACCAGGGCCATGGAGAAGAGCGGATCGATCATTTGAGCAGCACCTGCTCGATGTCGAACACGAAGCTCTCCTGCCGCCCCTCGGGCCAGCTCGCCGCGAAGCTGGCGCGCCAGGCGCCGGCCATGGTGAAGATCGCCTCGCCGGCGTACCCTTCGGCGGCGGCGGAGACCGCCGGCCGGTTGGCCGGCATGGGCATGGCGGGCATGGTCAGGTCGCAGCTCAGGTTGGCCCCGGTCAGCGGCTGGCCGGCTTCATCCTGCAACAGCAGGCGGAAGGGGACCGGGGTCATGGTGCGCAGCGGCGCCCCCTGTAGCTCGAGAACCGCCAGGCTCCCCCGGTCGCCCCGGGCCTGCAGGCGGGTGAGCCCCTCCTCCCCGGCAGCGGCCGGGCCGCTTAAGAGCAGCACCGCCAGCAGCAGCCCCAGGCCGAGGACGTGTCTAGTTTTTCCTCCCGGAATCCTCATTGCCAACCTCCTTGTCTTCAATGGCACCGGTCCCCTCCTCTTCATCGAGCATGCGGAACTTGGGGCCTTCCACGTCGTCGAACTCCCCCTTTTTCACCGCCCAGACGAAAACCAGCCAGACCCCGGTGCCGAGAAACAGGGAGAGCACGATGAGGATGAATATCGAACTGAGCACGGCTAGCCTTCCTTTCCTTTAAAAGCTCCGGTTCCGGCAAGGCGCAGGGAATTGCCGAGCACGCAGATCGAGCTCAAGGCCATGGCCGCCGCGGCGTGGATCGGCGCCAGCTTGCCCGCCGCCGCCAGGGGCAGGGCGGCCAGGTTGTAGGCGAAGGCCCAGAACAGGTTCTGGCGGATGACCCACAGGGTGCGCCGGCCGATGGCCAGCGCCTCGACCAGCCGCCCCAATTCGGGGCGGGTCAGCACCAGGTCCGAATTCTCCAGGGCGATATCGGTGCCGCCGGCCATGGCGCAGCCGACCTCGGCCGCGCTGAGCGCCGGCGCGTCGTTGATGCCGTCGCCGACCATCACCACGCGCTCGCCGCGCCCCCGGGCGGCGTCGATCCAGGCGGCCTTGTCCTGGGGGCTCATCCCGCCGTGGACCTCTTCCAGCGGCAGGGAGGCGGCCAGCCGCCGGCCGGCCGCCGGGGTATCCCCGGTCAGCAGCGCGCTGCGCAGGCCCAGATTTCTAATTCGCTCAAGCGCCTCCCCGGCATCGGATCGCAGCTGGTCTTCCAGGTGGATCGCCCCCCGGTAGCTCTCGCCAAGCGCGACGTGCACCTCGGTGAGGGCGTGGCCGCCCGGCGCAGCGGCGATTGCCACCCCGGCGCCCTCGAGAAAGGCCCGGCTCCCCACCCGCAGCACCCCTTCGACCAGCGCCAGCTCCACCCCCCGCCCGGGCAGGGTCTTGACCCCGTCGGCCCCGGGGGTCGCAATCCCCCGCCGGCGCGCCTCGGCGACAATCCCCCGAGCGATGGGATGGGCCGCGCCCGCTTCGGCCCGCACCGCGAGGGCGAGCAACTCCTTTTCGCTCCCGAGGTCCGGCAGCACGGCGGTCACCCGCGGCGCCCCCAGGGTCAGGGTGCCGGTCTTGTCGAAGGCCGCCAGAGTCAGGCGGCCGGTGGCTTCGAGCACGTCGCCGCCGCGAAACAGGATCCCCCGCCGCGAGGCGGCGCCGGTGGCGACCAGCACCGCGGTCGGGGTAGCCAGCCCCAGGGCGCAGGGGCAGGCGATCACCAGCACCGCCACCGCCGCCAGCAGCGGCTCGACGGCCGCCTGGGGGCGCAGGCTCCAGTACAGATAAGTGGCGGCGGCCACCGCCATCACCACCGGCACGAAAAAGGCCGAAACCCGGTCGGCGAGCAGCTGCACCGGCGCGCGGCGGGCCTGCGCCTCCTCCACCAGCCGGGCGATGCGGGCCACGTAGGATTCGGCGGCCCCGGCCGTCGCCCGCACGCTGACCGCGGCGCTCAGGTTGAGGGTCCCCCCGGTGACCTGCTGGCCCTCGCGTCGCCAGACCGGCAGCGGCTCGCCGGTCACTGCTGCCTCGTCGGTTTCGGTTTCGCCGCTGTGAATCACCCCGTCCACGGGGAAACGCTCCCCGGGGCGCACCAGCAGCAGCTCACCCACCGCCACGCTGCAGGTGGCCACCTCGAGGGTCTGCTCCCCCCGCAGCACCCGGGCGGTCTCCGGGGCCAGGCGCAGCAGCCGGTCGATCCCCGCCGAGGCGCGGCGGCGGGCGGCGGATTCGAACAGCCGGCCGGCCAGGATCAGGGTCACGATCATGGCCGCGGTGTCGAAGTAGACCTCGCCGCCGGCCACCAGGGCGTAGAGGCTCGAGCCGTAGGCGGCCAGCACCCCGAGGGTGATGAGCAGGTCCATGTTGGGGGCGCGGTTGCGCAGGCTGCGCAGCGCCCCGGCCAGAAACGGCCAGCCGCCGTAGAAAACCACCGGGGTGGTCACCAGGGCGGCGAAGTACTGGATCAGCTCCCGGGCGGCGGCGTCCATCCCCTGGAAATACCCGGCGTAAAGCGCCAGGGAATAGCCCATCAGCTGCATGGAGAGGAAAAACGCCGTGCCGAAGCGCACCAGCAACGAGCGGCGCTCCTGCTCGGCGGCCCGCTGCAGGGCGTCGGGGGTGTAGGGGCGCGGCAGGTAGCCGATGCGCCCGACCGCCCCGTAGAGCTCGGCGGGGGTGACCCGGGCCGGATCGAAGCAGACCCGGGCGCGGTGGGTGCCGTAGTTGACCCGCGCCTGACGGACCCCGTCGAGCCCCTGGAGGATCTTCTCCACCAGCCAGACGCAGGAGGCGCAGCGGATCCCCTCGAGCAGAAAGGAGGTTTCCGCCCCTTCCGGCCCTTCGCTGACGAACCGCGCCAGGTAGTCGGCGTCGAAGCGCGCGGCGTAGGCCTCTTCGGGGATCCCGCCGGGGCCGGCCTGGCGCTTGCGGTAGTAGCTGCCGAGCCCGGCGCCGTGAATGATCAGGAAGGCCCCGCGGCACCCCTGGCAGCAGAAGCGGTGCTCGCTCTCGCCATGCCGGTCGATAACCAGTTCTCCGGCGGGAATGGGCAGGGAGCAGTGATGGCAGTTGTCCAAGTTCAAGGTTCGACGTTCGAAGTTCGGGGTTTGAGGTTCGAGGACCGACGTTTTCAACATCGAACGTCGAACAGCGAACCGCGGCCAGATTTCAGAGATTGAGCTGCAGACGGCGACTGACGCGGGCCCCGTCGCGGCCGAGGCTCATTTCGGCGGGGAACTCGCCGCGCAGGCCACCCGGCAGGGGGGCTCCATACTCCCCGGGCGAGAGTTCGTGGAGCACCAGGCGCGTCTCGCTGCCGGTGCGGACCCGGAAGATCACCACCTCGCCGGCCCCGCCGGCCACCGGCAGCCCGTCGCGGCCGCTCAGCCGCACGCGGATCCAGCCGTCCTGCACGGCGGTCGCCACGCTCCAGCCAAGCCCCTCGGCCGCCTGGCGTTCGAGCAGCGAATCGTTGAACCTGAGCCCGTGGCTGTAGTAGCCGGGATCGGTGACGGCGCTGCCCCGGGTCGAGGCGCGGTAGACCGACCAGGCGGTCAGGGTCAGAAAAAAAGCGCCGAGCAGCAGCAGCCACAGGGGCCAGGGATTGCGTCGCGAAACAGGGTTCATCGGGATCCTTCCTTGGCCGGCAGCAGCTGGGCCTCGCTTCGGGCCACCTCCTGCGCCGCCGGGGTGTTCAACACCATCTGAAACGGCTGCGAACCGCCCCCAAAGACCGGGGCGAGTACCGCGAATTCCACTTTACGACGTTCACCCGGTGCCAGGTCAAGAACGTTCTGGCCGCGCACCTCCAGGGCGAGGCCCGAGGGGAGCCGCGCGGCGAGCCGCAGGCTTTGCGGTTCGGTGCCCCGGTTGCCGACCACCGCGGTGAAGAAGTTGACCAGCTGCCCATCCTCCAGCACCCGGGCCGGGGCCGGGGAACGGCTCAGCTTGAGGCTCGCCGCGGGGCGCATCAGGGTGGCCGTTACCAGCCCCAGGGAGACCGCCAGAAACACCCCGGCCACCAGCAGCATGCGCAGGTTGAGCAGGGCGCCGAGCCCCTTGCCCGAGAGGCCGAAGGTGTAGCGGATGATGCCGCGCTGGCCGCGCCGGGCCATCACCTCGCGGCAGGCGTCGAGGCAGCGGCCGCAGTTGATGCACTCGATCTGGTAGCCGCGGCGGATGTCGATCCCCACCGGGCAGGCGCGCACGCAGGCCCCGCAGCGGATGCAGCGCTCGGCCTCGTCGGGGTGAAAGCGCAGGGTGAGGGTTCCCGGGTCGACCAGCGCTGTCTGGAAGCGGCCGTAGGGGCAGAACTCCCGGCACATCAGCCGGCGCACCAGGGCCAGGTCGAGGTAGACCGCCCCGCCGACTACCGCCAGGGTGCCCCAGGCCCCCGCGCCCAGCTCCCCGGAGAGCAGCCGGGGGAAAAATTCATAGGGCGAGATGAAGTACCAGACCAGGTTGGCGGCGAACAGCAGGGAGACCGCCAGGTAGAAGCCGTGCAGCAGCGGCTGCTGCCAGGCGGCGGGCGCCATCTTTCCGGCCTTGACCTTGACCCCGAGCCGCCGGGCGAACCCCTCGGCCAGGTCGGTCAGGGTGGTCTGCGGGCAGGCCCAGCCGCACCAGGCCCGGCCCAAAGCCAGGGTCACCAGCAGAAACAGCAGCACCAGGGCGATGCCGAGCAGCAGGAACAGGTAGAGTTCCTCCAGCCGAAAGACCGCGCCGAAGGCCTCGAGGGTCAGGCTCGGGATGTCGAGGCGCAGCAGGCTGCGCCCCTCCAGGCGCACGAAGGGCACCACCAGCAGCAGCAGGGTGGTGCCCCATTGAAAGACCCGCCGCCAGGGGCCGAGCAGCCGGGGACGAGACGCGCTCATGCCGCCCGCCCCCGCTGTTCAGCCCGATTTGGAAAATGCTGGCGTCTCATCAGAGGGACTTCAAAAACTCCACCAGGCTCAGCAGCTGGGCTTCGGAGAGCCTGGCGCCGAAGGCCGGCATGCCGCCGGGACGGCCGTTGGCGATGCTCTCGAGGATGGCCGCATCGTCCTTGCCGAACTTGTACTCGCCGGCGCCCAGGTCCGGGCCGATCCCGCCGCGGCCGTCGGCGCCGTGGCAGGCGGCGCAGTTGCCGGCGTAAAGCTCTGCGGCGTCAGGCCCCTCGGCCGCCGCGGCGGCGGGCTCTTCGGCCGCGGGCTCCCCGGCGGCGGGCGCCGGCGCCGCGGCCGACCCCGAGGGCTGCAGGGACAGCACGAAGCCGGTCAGGGCCTCCAGCTGGGTGGCGGAGAGCTGGCTGCCGAAGGCCGGCATCCCTCCCTCGCGCCCCTTGGCGATGCTCAGGTGCACCGCCTCCCGGTCGGCGCCGTAGGCGTAATCCGCACCGTCCAGGGCCGGGCCGATCCCCCCCTCGCCCGCGGCCCCGTGACAGGCGGCACAGTGCTGGGCGAAGAGTTCCTTGCCCTCGTTCAGCAGCTCCTCCTCGCTCATCTGCGGGGCGGCGGCTGCGGCCTGGGGTCCCGAGGGCTTCTGCTCGGCGACCTGCTGCTGGTGGTCGGCCATCTTGGCCGCGAATTCGGCGTCCGAACTCCAGCCGCTCAGCAGGTAGTAGGCGCTGAAGATGGTCCCCCAGAGGATCAGGCCGTAGAACAGCACCGAGAAGTAGGCCGGGGGCCGGTTGGTCCGGTTCTCGGTGATACCGTCGAAGTCGTGGGTCGGGTGCTTGTGTTTATGTTCTTCCAACATGGACATGGAATTACCTCCGAGGAAATTTAATCGTCATCCAGCATACGGTGTTTGGGCTCCTCCAGGTCCTTTTTGCGCTTGCGGTGATAGGTTCGCACGACGATCACCGCGAACAGCGCGAACAGGCCCAGGGTCATGCCCAGGTACAGGATCGAGGCCCAGTCCATCAATGCCTCTTGTGATACTTGACGAAATTGACCAGCTTCCACACCCGGTCGGAGCCGAGGGTAGAGAAGGCCGGCATCCCACCGTCGGGAATCCCGTTGTAGAGCAGTTCATACAGCTCGGCGTCAGCCATGTCCACGTCCTGAAGATCCGGGGCGATGTCGCTCCCCTCGAAGTCGGCGCCGTGGCAGGAGGCACAGTGCTGCCCGTAAAGCCGTCCCCCCTCGTCGAGTACCGAGGAGTCCCCCTGGTAGGGGTTGCTCAGGTCCCCCACCAGGGTGGTGCGGGCGGCCTCGCGCCAGGGGATGTCGCTGCCGAGCTTCTGCAGGTAGGCGACCATGGCGTCCATCTCGGTCTTGCCCTCGAGAGCTGCGATCTGCTCCTCGCTGTAGGGGAAGCCGAGCACCTCCATTTTGCGCCGGGTGTAGCCGGGATCGACCTGGTTCTCGTTCAAGAAGGCGTAGGCCGGCATGTTGGAGCGCGGCACCATGGAGGTCGGCGCGCTCATGTGCTGGTAGTGCCAGGCGTCGGGGTATTTGCCGCCAATGCGGGCCAGGTCGGGCCCGGTGCGCCGCGAGCCCCAGAGAAAGGGGCGGTCATAGACAAACTCGCCCGACTTGGAGTAGTCGCCGTAGCGCAGCACCTCGGCGACCAGCGGGCGCACGGTCTGGGTGTGGCAGTTGTTGCACCCCTCGCGGATGTAGACGTCGCGCCCCTCCTGCTCGAGGGGGGTGTAGGGGGTGACGGTTTCGATGCGGTCGGCCTCGGTGTTGACCCAGGCGAAAGGGAGCACCATGGTGACCAGGGTGCCGACCAGGATGGTGGCGGTGGCCATCAGCAGCAGGAGGACAGGCTTCTTTTCCCACATAATTATTACCCTCCCCTCTCAGGCGCCCACGGCGGCTTTGCCGCCGGCCGGCTTACCCTGGCGCGCAGTCATGAACAGGTTGTAGACGAAGACCGCGACCCCGGCGATGTAGATCAACCCGGAGAAGGCCCGGACCCAGTAATAGGGGTACATCTCGATGAGCGTCTCCATGAAGGAGTAGGCCAGCGACCCGTCGGGGTTCATGCTGTGCCACATGCCCGCCTGCTGCACCCCGGCGATCCACATGCTCACCGAGTAGACCAGCTGGCCGATCAGCACCAGCCAGAAATGCAGGTTGGCCAGGGGAATGCTGTAGAGCTCGCGGCCGTAGATGCGCGGCGCCAGGTAGTAGAAGGCGGCGAACAGCACCAGCGACACCCAGCCGAGGGTCCCCATGTGCACGTGCCCCGGCACCCAGTCGGTGTAGTGGATGAAGGCCGAGAAGGAGCGCACCGCCTGCAGCGGCCCCTGCAGGGTCTGCAGCCCGTAGAAGGTGATGCCGAGGATCAGGAACTTGACCAGGTAGTTCTCGCGCATCTGGTGCCACTGGCCGCCCATGGAGAGGTAGCCGTTGAACACCGAGCCCCAGCTGGGAGCGATCAGCATCACCGAGAAGGCCATGGCCAGGGTCTGCACCCAGTCGGGCACCGGGGTCCACAGCAGGTGGTGGGCGCCGGTCCACAGGTACATGAAGATCAGGCTCCAGAAGGCGACGATGGAGAGCCGGTGGCTGTAGATCGGCACCCCCGTCGACTTGGGCAGGAAGTAGTAAAAGACCGCCAGCGGCGGCGCGGTCAGCACCATGGCCACCGCGTTGTGGCCGAACCACCACTGGACGTTGGCGTCGTTGGTGCCAGCGTAGGCCGAGTAGCTCTTGAACAGCGAGACCGGCACCTCGGCGGCGTTGACCAGGTAGAGCACCGCCACCCCGACGATGGAGGCGAGCATGAACCAGAGCGAGATGTACATCTGCTCTTCCTTGCGCTTGATGATGGTCATGATGATGTTGATGGCGAAGACCACCCAGAGCACCACCACCATGATGTCGATGGGCCACTCCAGTTCGTGGTATTCCTTGGAGGTGGTGTAGCCCAGCGCCAGGGTCACCGCCGCGGCGATGATGGTGGCGTTGAAGAAGTAGAGTTGGAACTTGGCCAGCCCGTCACTCCACAGCGGGGTGCGGCACAGCCGCTGCACCATGTAGTAGAACAGGGCGAAGAAACTGCCGATCCCCCAGCCGAAAATCCCGGCGTTGGTGTGGATCGGCCGCAAGCGGCCGTAGGTCAGATAGGGAGCGATGTTCAGATCGGGATTGACCAGCTGGAAGGAGATCAGAATCCCCACCAGAATGGCCACCACCCCCCAGAGGATGCTCCAGTGCACAAAACTCCGGACGATGGCGGTGTTATACTGCGGCGCCTCCATTGCAGTACCTCCTTGAATGTGGCAGGTTGATGAAAAAAATCCTGAAAAGTGTAATCGAAACCGGGCGATATGCAACCGGCCTATTGGAGATAAAAACGGTCAGAGTTTAAGCCGAAAAAGCCCGGCTGTCAATCCTGAAGGGAAATTTTTTCTACGCGGCGGAGCCTGAGGCTAGCAGGCGGGAGGATTCCCGGGGCACGGGACGCTTCGGCAGGGTGTCGGCCCACTCTTCGGAGACCTGTCTGAATTCGTCGTGCCGGGCGAGGAAGGCATCGACCACCCGCGGATCGAAATGGACGCCGCGCTCCTGACGGATGATTTCCAGGCAGCGGGCGTGAGAGAGAGCGGCCTTGTAATAACGCGGCGAACGCAGCGCATCGTAGACATCGGCCAGGGCCATGATCCGGGCCGCAAGAGGGATCTGCTCCTCCTTCAGGCCATGGGGATAGCCGGTACCGTCCCATTTTTCATGGTGGTAGAGCACCAGGTCGATGGCCAGGGAGAGAAAGGAGCGGGAAGAGAGCTTTTTCTCGGCGCGCCGCAGGATGGCGGCGCCGTTCTCGCAATGTTTCTGGATTTCGCCGAACTCCTCCGGGCTGAGGCTGCCGGGCTTGCGCAGGATGTGGTCGGGAATCCCGACCTTGCCGATGTCGTGCAGCGGGGTCGACTTTACCAGGGCCGAAATGTAGCCCGGCGTCAGCAGCGCCTTGAAATCGGTGCAGCCGCGCAACTCGGCGGCCAGGATCTGCACGTAGCGCGAAGTGCGGTCAAGGTGCAGCCCGGTTTCCAGGTCGCGGATTTCCGCCTGGTGCGCCAGGGCCGAGATGGTCACGTTCTGGGTTTCGAGCAATTCCGCGTTGGCCCATTTCTGCCGGACATGAGCCCGGTAATAGGTCAGAAACAGCAGCGCATAGAGCGTGGCGCCCGCCGCCCCGATCAGCCACCAGGTGGTGCCGACGCTGTGGCCGATCTGCCGGAACAGGGCGTGGTCGGATTCGTACAGCTCCACCACTCCCAGCGGTTCGCCGCCGAATTCCACGGGGATGTAGATCTCCAGAACACTGCCGTGCCCCTGTTCGGAGAGGTTCTCCTCTTTGTTCAGGATCTCGACCTCGGCGACCACCTCGCCCAGCAAAGCGCTTCGGTAATGGTTGTTGTCGTCGAATTTCCGGCCTATCAGCTCGGCGTTGTCGCTCCAGTGGACGACTGCGTCGGCACCCCAGAGTTTGACCCGAAAGACCGTTTCGAGCCTGTGCAGCTCATCGAGAAACCGCTGGACATCCTCCGGCACGGTGGTGCCGGGCGGGGCCAGGAAAAACTGCTTTACCGAGGGATTGTTGCGGGCAATGGCGTTGACCACCAGGGGAAAGATGCGGATATGACTCTGGATGATGTGGTCGGTGATCTGCCGGGAGACCAGGATCCCCAGAGACAGCGAAAAACCCAACACCACGGCAAAGCTGATCAGGGTGTAGCGAATCAGGATGTTGTCGAACCTTTTGCGCACCCGCCCCTCCCTCGGACATGCTCCCATGTCTGACCCACCAAGATGGGTCAGACGCATCGAGATGCAAGATTTAAACCCGAGAGGGGAAAACGCGGGCTACCCCAGGCCAAAGCGCTCCAGAACTTCGGCCGGCGCCTGGTCGAAATGGGAGAATTCCATGGTGAAGGTTCCGCGCCCCTTGGTTGCACTGCGCAGTTCGGTCATATAACCGAACATTTCGGAAAGGGGGACCTTGGCGCGAATCACCTCGACATCGCCACGGGTCTGCATCCCCTCGACCCGGCCGCGCTTCTGCTGCAGCGAACCCAGCACCTTTCCGGCGTAGTCGCCGGGGGCGATCAGCTCCAGGCTCATCACCGGTTCGAGCAGGGTCGGCCCGGCTTCCCGCGCGGCCAGCGCCAGCCCCCGCTGGGCCGCGGCGCGCAGGCCCAGCTCGGTGGTCACCCCCGCGGCAAAGGGGATCTCGGCCACCCGCACCTCGATGTCGGTCAGGGGAAACCCGGCCCGCACCCCCGCCGCGCTGGCCTGCAGCAGGCTCTGGCGCAGGACCTCGAGCAGTTCGGGCGGCAGAGAGGCCGCGCCTGGCTCGGGGAGCAGCAGCTTCAGGCCGCCGCCCCGGGGCAGGGGGCTCAGGCCGAGCAGGACCTCCCCCTCGTGGACCTTGCCGTCGAGATCGCGGTGGAAATGTTCGCGGCGCTCCACCTTGCGGGAAATGGTCTCGCGGTAGACGACCTGGGGGCGGCCGGTCTTGACGTGGACGCCGAACTCCCGCTCCAGGCGCGTGGTGACCACCTCCAGATGCAGTTCCCCCATGCCCGAGAGAATGGTCTGCCCGGTCTCGGGGTCCTCGTGGACCTTGAAGGTGGGGTCTTCCCACTGCAGCTTGTCCAGCGAGGGCAGCAGCTTTTCCCGGTCGTCCACCCCCTTGGGCTCCACGGCCAGGGAGACTACCGGATCGGGGATGGAGAGCCCCGCCAGCAGCAGCGGACGCTCGGGACGGCAGAGGGTGTCGCCGGTCAGGGCCTCCTTGAGGCCGGCCGCCGCGACGATGTCGCCGGCCTGCGCCTCGTCGAGCCGTTCGCGCTTGTGGGCATGCATGCGAAACAGCCGGGCGACCTTCTCCTGGCAGCCCCGCACCGGGTTGTACAAGCTGTCGCCGGCCTTGAGGGTGCCCGAATAGATGCGCAGGTAGGTCAGCTTGCGCCCCTCGTCGGCAAGCACCTTGAAGGCCAGCAGGCACAAGGGGCCCTTGGGGTCGCAGACCAGCTCCTCGGTCTCCCTTTCGGTCTCGGGATGGTGGGCCGGCACCGGCGGCACCTCCAGGGGCGAGGGGAGAAACGCACCGACCGCGTCGAGCAGCGGCTGGATCCCCTTGTTGCGCAGCGCCGCCCCGAACAGCACCGGGAAGATCCGGCACTGCAGGGTGCCCCGGCGCAGGGCCTGTTGCAGGCGCCCGGCCTCCACCGGCCGCCCCTCGAGGAAATCGGCGAGGATGGAATCGTCGAAATCAGCCGCCGCCTCGATCAGTCGCTCCCGGGCCTCAGCCACCGCCTCCCGGTAGGCTTCGGGCACCGCAGCGAGGCTCAGGGTCCGCCCCTGGTCGGCCTCGTCGAACAGCACCGCCTGCTCGGCGAGCAGGTCGATGACCCCGGCGAACTCGCTTTCGACCCCCAGGGGCAGCTGCAGCAGCACCGGCCGGGCCCCGAGCCGCTCGCGGATCTGCTCGAGACAGCGGGGATAGTCGGCGCCGATGCGGTCCATCTTGTTGATCAGGCAGATGCGCGGCACCCGGTAGCGGTCGGCCTGGCGCCAGACCGACTCGCTCTGCGGCTGCACCCCCTCGACGGCGCTGAAGATGGTCACCGCGCCGTCGAGCACCCGCAGCGAGCGCTCGACCTCGATGGTGAAGTCGATATGCCCGGGGGTGTCGATCAGGTTGATCCACAGCTCCCCCCAGCGGCAGGTGGTGCTGGTGGCGGTGATGGTGATCCCCCGCTCCTGCTCCTGGTCCATCCAGTCCATGGTGGCCGAGCCCTCGTGGACCTCGCCCATCTTGTGGATTTCCCCGGCATAGAACAGGATGCGTTCGGAGACGGTGGTTTTGCCGGCGTCGATGTGGGAGATGATGCCGATATTGCGGATGCTCGACAGGGCAGGCTGGTTCATGGTCCCTCGCATTGCATGTAAAATATCGGAATTATATCGGATTACTGCCGGCTGGCAAGCCTGGGGAGGGGAGTTGGGGGGAGCGGGCTCGGCGTCAGCCGTTGAGCCCCTTGCGGATCAGGTAGAGGTCTTCGAGGTTGAGGCCGTTCAGTTCGAAGTACTCGCGCTCGATTTCCTCGACGTAGAAACGGTCGAGGCCGCTGTTGTCGAGAAAATCCTCGCGCAGCGCCACATCCTTTTCGGCGATGACCCGGGGCAGCAGGTTGTGGATGTAGATGGCTTCCTTCTTGATGTTGACCACCACGTCCCGGAACAGCGCGGCAGGGATTTCTCCCTTGAGCAGGCCCTTGTTGTGCAACTCCTCGGCGACCTCGGCCAGCAGCGCCTCCTGCTCGGCCCGGGTGTTGTAACGGCTGTAGAAATGCCGGATGCGCTCTTTGACATGGTCGCGCAGCACTCCGTAGAGCCGGTCCTGTTCGCCCAGGGCCTCCAGTCGCGCCAGCAGGCCCTGCAGGGTCAACAGGCTCTCCTCGATCTCGCCGAGGCCCTGCTGCAGGCAGAGAATTTTCTTGCGGCCGAAGGCGCCAAGGTATTTGTTTTCCAGAATCCCGGTAAAAAACATCCGGTTGAACAGCCCCTGATCGAGCTCGTCGAAGGCGCGCTTGTTGCCCAACAGGCTGCGCAGCATCTTTTCGGAGAAATGAACATGCTCCATGAAGGCCAGCTGGTTGATCACCGACGAGGTGTTGTCGAAGCGGTCGAAGTAGGTGAGGATATAGGAGAAATTCTCCAGCAGGGCCATGTCGCCGCCGGCGTAGATCTTTTCGTCGCAGGCCTTGCCCGTTTCCAGCAGGATCTGCTCGAAGGTGTGGTCGCGGTTTTCGCTGGCCCGCTGCTTGGCAGCCAGCAGCCGGATCATGTCCTCCCGGTCGATGCTGGCGTCGATCTGCCGCTCCTGCAGGAAAATCCCCTCCAGCACCTGCCGGGTCTCCGAGATGTAGTCCTGCTCCTCGAGGTCGATGAGCTTGTCGTGCTTGAGCATCTTGTCGAGGGTGTAGAACAGGGCGGCGGGGATCTTGTTGCGCACCGAGAGGGTCTTCAGGCGGGTCAGGCGGGCATTCTCCAGCTGGCTGATGCGCCCCTTGCGATAGCAGTCGATCAGGATGCTCTTGTACTCATCGACGATGCGCCGGTTGTCCGGGTGCTTGTACATGACGTCGATGCGAATCCGCTCCTGCTGGTACTTGTCGATGCCCAGATCCTCGGCGAGCTGCTGCAGACAGGCGAAATTCTCGTCGGAAACGGACTTTTCGGCAAAGTAGAGCTGTTGGAAGGCATCATGGTAGACACGGTGCTTTTTGTGCACCAGCCGCACCAGGTAGAGCGCGCTGCGGTGCCCGAGCAGGGCGAACAGCTCGTCGATCAGCGCGCTGTCATCCAGGGCGCCGACGGCGGCGCTGCGCTTGAGCAGCCGCCCCAGCAGCCGCAGCAGCTCCTCCTGTTGCTCGTGCAGCGCTCCGGCCACCGACCCGGAGAGGAAGAAGAAATAGTTGCAGATGGCGTTGCCGTCGAAAAAAACCTGATCGTAGGCCAGGCTGCCATCGGTGTGATCGCTGAAATACAGGCTGAAGTTCTCCTGGTAGACCCCGCCGTATAACACCAGCCGGTTGCGTACCTCGGCCTTGGCAAGGTCGGCCAGAGGCTGGTCCACCCCGAACATGTATTCGCAGAAGCTGCCGCCGTTGCCGCGGTGGCCGATCCCCTTGGGCCCGAGAACGAACTCGTTGCCGGGGGAAAATATGCGCAGGGAATCGCCTGCCACCTCGTAGAAATAGCTGCGATAGGCGTCTCTGGCCGCCGCTGAGACGAAATATTCGACAGTGTCGTTGAGATGGCCGTGGAGGCGGATTTCCTGGTGCATCGGGATCGGCTCCGGGGAGGAGGATTGAGTGGCTACCATAACCCGTCAGCGTCTACGGTATCAAGCGTCATTCATCTCCGGCGGCGAAATCGAAACTCAGCCGCTGCCCGTCGTGGGCCAGTTCGACCCCCTCGGGCAGCAGCGGGGAGTGGCGTGCATAGTCCACATCGTGGCTCAGGTGGGTCAGCAGAGTGCGGCGGGCGCCGATATTCGCGGCCGCTTCGATGGCCTGGGCGATGCTGAAGTGACTTTGGTGGGGCTTGAAGCGCAGGCCGTCGACCACCAGGGTGTCGATTCCGCCAAGGCGCGCCTGGCTCTCGGCGGGGATGGCGCTGCAGTCGGTGAGATAGGCAAAGGGGCCGACCCGGTAGCCGAGGGAGCGGCCGGGGCCGTGCACCAGGGGAAGCGGTTCGATCCGCAGCCCGAACAGCTCGAAAGGCCCGTCCACCACCTGGGGCGCCAGCCTGGGACGATATCCGGCATCGGGATCGTCATCGAAGATGTAGCTGAAGTTTCGGCGAATGGTCCCGATGGTCTCGGCCGAGCCGAAAATCGGCATCAGCTCACCCGAGGAGCGGTTGAAGGAGCGCAGGTCGTCGATGCCATGCACGTGATCGGCGTGGCTGTGGGTGAAGAGCACCGCGTCCACGTGGTCCACCTCCTCGCGCAGAGCCTGCTGGCGCAGATCGGTGGCGGTGTCGATGAGGACGTTGCGTTCACCGACCGAGATCAGGACGCTGCAGCGGGTACGCTGGTTGCGCGGGTCTTGCGAACGGCAGACCGGGCAGCGGCAGCCGATGACCGGCACCCCGGTGCTGGTCCCCGAGCCCAGGATGGTGACCTTCAGGTTGCGCCGGTTCATGCCTTGAAGGCGCCGACCTCGTTTTCCAGGGTGCCGGTCTGCTCGGCGAGCAGTTCCACCACCTGGTCGAGTTCGGCGGTGCGCGCCACGTTGTTCTCGGCGATGCTGCGCACGCTGGAGACTGCCTCCACCACCTGCCGGCTCCGCAGGGCCTGCTCGCGGCTGGCGGCATCGATGCGTTCGATCATGTCGCGGATGTTCTCCATACTGAGGTTGATCTGCCGGCTGCCGTTGGTCTGCTCGCCGGTGCTCAGGTTCACCCGTGAAGCGATATCCTTCATAAACTCCGCAGCCTTGGCCAGCTGCTGGGTCCCCTCGCTCTGCTGGTTGACGGCCGTGGCGATCTGGTTGAGCATGGCCGCCACCTGGTTGATCGACTGGGTGATCTGCTGACTGCCGCGAGCCTGCTCCTGGGTGGCCCGCACGATGCTGCGCACCTGCTCGGTGGCGGTCAGAGTGCTGTTGCGGATCTGGTCCAGGGCGCTGCCGGCGATCCGCGAGCGGTCAACCTCCTTGTGCACGCGTTCGCTGGCGCTGCCCATGGCCTTGACCGCCCCCCGGGTGCCATCCTGCAGCCGGGTGATGATCGCCGCGATTTCTCGGGTGCTGACCGCGGTGCGATCGGCCAGCTCGCGGATCTCGTCGGCCACCACCGCGAAGCCGCGCCCGTGCTCGCCGGCCTGGGCGGCGATGATGGCGGCATTGAGCGCCAGCAGGCTGGTCTGGTCGGCCACCTCGTCGATGACGGTGAGGATCTTGCCGATGGCGCTCGACTGGGCCCCTAGGTCCTGAATGACGGTGGTCGCGCCGTCGACGATCTCGCGCACCGCACAGATCCCCTGGATGGTTTCATCCACCGCCTCCTTGCCCGACTGGGCATCGCGGGCCGCAGCCTCGGAAAGGGCGCTGGTGCGCCCGGCGTTCTCCTCGATCTCCTTGATGGCGGCGTCCATCTCGGTGATGGAGGAGGCGGTGATTTCCGTGGAGGAGGAGAGCGCCTCGATATTGTCGGTCACCTGCTGGGAAGCCACCGACATCTGGGTGATGGAACTGGAAACCTCCTCGACCGTGGCGAAGAGCTTCTCCATCTGGTCGGCGATCTCTTCGATGGTGGAGCCCAGCTCCAGGGTGGCCGACGAGCTCCCCTCGGCGGCATCCAGCAGCTGGCTGGTGCTTTCGGCGACGCCGGCCAGGGTCTGGTCGATCCCCTGGATCGCCTGGTGGCTCTCCTCGAGCGCCTGGGACTGGCGCAGGGCCCCCATGTTGACCTCGCTGGAGGAGAGACGGATCTTTTCGGCGGCCTGGGCCAGATCCGAGCGCACCACCTTGATGCGCCGCACGGTCTCGGCCAACCGCCCGAGAAACCGGTTGAAGCTCTCGGCCAGTTCGCCGACTTCGTCCCGCGAGCGGACCTTGAGCGCCCGGGTGAGGTCGGCCTCGCCCTCGGCGATCTCCTTGAGGTTCTTCACCACCTCGGTCAGCGGCCGGACCACCCCGCGGGAGATGGCCACCCCGATCAGCACCGCCAGGGTCCCGACACCGAGGAGGATGGTCAGCAGCACCGCCCGCAGGTTACGCCGGGCCTCGACCAGTTCGGAGCGATCGTAGGCAATGATGAGCCCCTCGTCCCGGCCGCCGAAGGGGATATTGTAAAGGCTGTAGGGGGTCTTGCCGAGCTGCTGGGTCCAGCTCTCCCGCCCCTGGATCTGGGCGAGGGAAAGCTCCGTCAGTTCGGCATCGCTGGTGGTGATTTCTCCTTCGGGATTGTAGAAGGCCACGGCCGTGCCCCCCAGCTGCCGCAGGTGCTCGGCGATATCGTCGAGGAAAATCGCCCCGAGCAGGTAACCGATGACCTTCTGGTGGTAGCTGATCGGTGAAACCGCGACGATGGCCGCCCGCCCGTCGAAGCTGCCCAGACCGCTGGCGTCGGTGCCGGCCAAGGCCGCCTGGATCACCGGGTGCTCCTTGCCGGTGGTGGGCTGGAGGTCCCGGTGGCCCTCGCGCAGGGTCCTGCGCAGCACGTGCCCCTCGGGGTTGAGAACCTGGATCAGGTCGATGTGGAAGATCTCCTGGGCATCCTCCACGGCGGTCTTGAGATTGAGCATCTCCTCGGGATTTTCCGAGAAGTAGATGGAGTTGCTCAAATCGCTGTCCAGGCTGGAGAGGCGGATGTAGTTGGAGACCTCCCGCTGGGCGGCGTCGATGCGCTCCTTGACGAAGCGCACCGTCTCGTCGGCCCGCAACTGCATGCCCTGCTCCATCTGCTCGTCGGTAAATGCGGAGAGCAGAATCAGCGCGGCGGCGAGCGGCAGAACCGAAAGGCCGATCAGGGCCACGAGTATCTTCGAGCGCAGCTTCAGTGATGAAAACATCGGCGAATCCTTTTTATTCGACTCAGGGATGATCAGCAGCGGCGGACGGAGTCCCGATGCCGTAAAACCGCCGCTCCATTATGGCCTGCCCCTCGGGGCTCTGAACAAATTCGATGAAATCCAGCAACGTCCCCCGGGGCGGGCCCAGGGTCACCAACTGCAGCGGCTTGACCAGCGGGTACTTGCCTTGGGTCACCGTTGCCGAGCCGAGGGACTGCCCGTCGATCTTCAGGATCTTGACCCGGGGCCCATCGACCATGCTGCTGCTGAGGATGGTGATCGCCAGGGGGAATTGGGAAACCTGCAGGTCGCCATCCTCGACCAGGCCCGTGGTCAGTTGAAACGGTCCGAGGCTCTCCCCCCGCAGAACCTCCTCCTCCACCGCGGCACGCATCCCCGAGCCCTCGGGGTTGACCACCAGCAAAATTGGCAGATCGGGCCCGCCGACCTCGCTCCAGCGGGCAATTCGCCCGCTGAAAATTCCCACCAGCTGCTGGAGGCTCAGTGCCTCCAGCGGATTGGTTTCGTGCACCACCACGGCCAACGGATCCCAGCCGACCAGCGTCTCCACCAGCCCCGCGGCTCTCTCGGCCGGGGTAAGAAACCGCCCGGCTCCCGCCACGTCCGCCTCGCCGGCCCGCAAGGCCAGCAGGCCGGGGTCGGTGTTGCCCCCCACAATGGTGAAGCCGACCCCGGTTCGGGCCTCGAAGGCCCAGGCGGCCTTGGGCATGAAGTCGCGCTTGAGGGTGGTGGCACCGGCATAGCGCAGCCGGGTCGGCCCAGCGGCATGCACCGTGGCGCCGGCCAAGGCCAGTCCCAGGCACAATCCCGCAATCCATCTGACCAGCAATCCCTTCCCCCTTCTCTCCTGGCGGCTCAGCGGCCGACGGCCCTCGCCAGGGAAAGTACCACTTTCCTCCGGCTGCTTGCAACAGCCTGCCGGATCTGGCGCTTCTCCCCAACGAGCTCCCGCCGGGACAATCGTTGTCTCCTCGGGTGTCGGGGGGTATTATTTAATCATCGTGCCCACCAAGGAGCGTTTTCCGTGACCCAGCAGTCCCCCAACATCCCCAAGCTGTTCATCAGCACCTTCACCGTGGACTACGCGGCCCCCTTCCGGCGCCACCTCAATCGCCTCGAGGTGGAGATCGGTAAGGAGGACTATCGCCACCTGAAGAGGATTGAACTGCTTGATTCGCCTCCAGAGGACGCCCAGTTCGCCGGCATGGAGGAGATCACCGAGCGGCTGCTGAAAACCACCCAGAACAATTACAACCGCGAATTGCTCCTGCGCCTGGGTATCCGGGTCTACCTCGATCCGCTCACCTATGCCGTCTATTATCGGTTGGCCGACCGCAGCCTGCGTTTTTCGGCAAAATGGCGACAGAAAGTGTTGAGCAGTTTCTTCGGCACCCTGCCCACAGGGGACACCGGCTGGACCCAGGCCGGCTCGCGCCTGCCGGGGTTCGAGGCTCGCTTTGTCGCCGATGGCGCCGGCGGGGTGCTGCTGTTGCGGCAAGACCATCTCCGGGAGTCGGACCTGCCCCTGCTCACCGCGACCCACGGCCCTTACGACCCGCACACCCTGGATGTCGCCCTGTTCTTTCTACGCTGCGGCAAAGGGAGCGCCGCCGTGGTGAACCTCGGCTTTTCGGGACGAGAGCCGCTCACCGACACCAACCTGGAGAAACTCCGCAACTGGGGAGTTCCCCTGAACCCCAGCAACATAGATGTCATCTACCCCTATGTCGATGCCGGTGGACACCCCTACTGCTACAAGCTCGAGGAGGGACTGCGCCGCTACGTCGAATTGCTCGAACTCGCCCCCCCGCCGCTGATCATCGACATTCACGGCTGCGTCGGGACCCGGGAGAACGACCGCCGCCTGGTGGTGGGACTCGGTGGCTTCCCCCCCTATCCGCAGCCTGAGAAACTGGGGCAGTTCGAGGAACACGGCGAGCTCCTCCACCTGGCCCCCGCGCCCCGGCTTCGCCAGGGGCTGGCGCTGCTGCGGGAGCTCTCGGAGGAGATCTTCGTCCAGCTCTGCACGGCGCCGCACCACGGCCTGCAATTTTTAATGCTGGGCGGGCTGCAGCTCATGGGGCGCGCCTTCGATCCACGAGCCGAGGCCAAAAGCCTGCTCGAGGGCGAAGAGCGCACCTATCTGCCCGAGGAGAACGTCCGCTGGCTCCCGGGCGCCGGTGGCAATGCCATCCAGCGCATCGAAGCCCGCAAGCTTCGGCCCGATGTCATCTGCCTGCACGTGGAAATCCCCACCAGCGTCCGCCGGCGGATCGCCCTGAAACTGCGGGAGATGGAAATCACGTCCTCCCTGGACAGCAGTTCTTTGTAAAGGCAGGCGAACCGGGCCGGCCCCTCCCTGTTTTGCATACCCTGGGCCAAAAAAACAAAAAGGGACAACAAAATCTGTCATCCCCTTTACTGCAAAAGGCTAATGTCAAGGCTGAAGCGGTGTCGGGGTTTCAGCGGCGCCGGCAGCGGGCAATGAGCTGCGCGGCCGCCACCAGGCTCACATAGCCCAGAAACGGCATCAGCACGTAGTCAGCCGGTCCCTGGGTCAGCCGGGGGGCGGCCAGCAGCGGCGTGGTACTGCAGAGCAGTTGGACGCCGACCAGGGCGGCGAGGACGGTCTTGCGCATGAAAGGAACTCCTTTCTTCCGGAAGCTACCGCCGGAGCGGTTTATGCAAAATGGTATTAATTACCACAAGCATCAAACATGCCAACCTCCGCCCCTCCCTGCCGTGGCGGGCCTGCCGCAGCGCCGGCCCTCTGCCCCCCTCATGCCACCGGCTCGGGGTCCCAAAATGACGCAAAATAGCCGGCTACCCCTGGGTAAAAAAACCACAGAAAAACAAGCTCGCCCACCACTTCATGGGCCCGAACCCGAACCCGCCCCCGCCACGGCGAACCGAGGGGCCTCGATCGACTCGCCCCGGCACATCGGGCATTTGCCGGGACGCGTCAGACGCTCCCGCTTGGCGAAGCGGAACCCACAACCGCGACACTGGGCCGGTACAACCTCCAGGCGCTGCCCCCGCTGCTGGAGGGAGCGGCGCAGGTGCTCCAAGTGAGGGCCGACCTCTTTTTCCGGAATGCCCAGGGTCTGAGATAGTTCATGGGCGTTCAGGGCTTCTTCGGTCAGCAACTCGAGCAGGCGACGCCTCAGGGTTCGGGTCTCGGGGCGGGGGATCCTCTCAACCGGGTGTTTCACCATGGGCTCAAACTCCGGGGTGCAAGGCAATGCTATACTGAAGCATCGACAGGGCTGAAAACTGCCGAGGGGATTCGGGGAGGATGCATGGCGGCGGATACGGGTCTGAACGTGGTAACGGGAGCCTACAGTTTCACCGGAAGATATATCGCCCGCCGCCTGCTGGCCGACGGGTTCAAAGTCAAAACCCTGACAGGCCATCCCGTGACGGAGTCCCCCTTTTCGAACGACATCCCTGCGGCCCCCTTCAACTTCGACGACCCCGCAGCGCTGGCCGCCAGCCTCGAGGGCGCGGAAGTTCTTTACAACACCTATTGGATCCGCCTGGAATACGGCGAAATGACCTTCGCCCAGGCGGTGGCCAACACCCGCAGCCTGGTCCGTGCGGCCCGCGAGGTATCGGTACGACACATCGTCCACCTCAGCGCGGCCAATGCCAGCCCCGATTCCCCACACCCCTATTTCCAGGCCAAGGCCCAGGCCGAGCAGGCCGTCCTCGAATCGGGAATTCCCTGCGCCATTCTCCGGCCGACCATCCTGTTCGGCAGGGAGGCCCCTTTTTTCAACAACCTCGCCTGGATGCTGCGCAAACTTCCGTTCTTCGCCCTGCCCGGCGACGGCAGCTACCCCCTGCAGCCGGTTTACGTCGACGATATCGCCGAGCTTGCGGTGCGCGCCGGACACAGGCGCCAGAGCGTTGAGCTGGTGGCTGGTGGGCCCGAAACCTTCAGCTTCGAGCAGATGGTGCGGCTGGTCGCCCGCCGCATCGGCAGCCGCTCACGCCTGGTGCACATGCCCCCCACGCGCATCCTGCGGCTCGGTGGGCTGGTCGGGGGCCTGGTGGAGGATGTGCCGGTGACCCGCAGGGAAATCGACGTCCTGGTTTCGGGCCTGCTGGCCACCGACGCCCCGGCAGCCGGGCACACACTATTCACGGTATGGCTGGAGCAGAATGCCGACACCCTGGGCATCTGCTACCAGTCCGAGCTTGCCCGCCATTACCGCTGAGCGGCCGCCGGTCCGCCCGATCCCGAAGACGCCGGGAGATTGCCAGCTCGCCACAACCATGTAAACTAGTTTACACCTGAGCTCATCCCCCGCCCATGGCGGGCTTGCCACGACAGGAAGAAAATCCGATGCCGAGCACCGATTTCAACCGACTGGTTCAGCAGGGAATCGCCGCCATCCGCCAGGGCAACACCCTGATGGCGCTGGTCCACTTTGAAAACGCGGCCCACCAGCGCGACACCCCGGTGGTCCGCTCCTACCTGGCCTACTGCCTGGCCAGGGAGCGCCGCCAACTGCAGAAGGCGGTCCACATGTGCATGACGGCCCTGCAGGAGGAGCCCGGCAACTCCATCCACACCCTGAACCTGGGCCGCATCTATCTGATTGCGGGCCAGAAGGCCCGAGCGATAAACGCCTTTCGGCGCGGCATCAAACTGGAGCGCAACCAGGAGATCATCGAGGAACTCAAGGCGCTGGGGGTACGCAAATCGCCGCCGCTGAAAGCCCTTGACCGCGACCATCCGCTGAACAAGTACCTCGGCATTCTCTCCAAGAGATTCGGCTTTCGCTGAGCTTTCCCCCACCACAGAAAAAGGGCCGGCGCGTCGTCCCACGCGCCGGCCCTCGATGCCCTTCCGGGTCCGCCCTTCAGTAGGGTCGTCGGCTCTTGCCCGGCTTGTACTCGCCGCTGAAGGGGGTCATCTCGATCAGGATGTTTTCCACGAAGCCTCCCGGGACGACCTCCACCGGCGCCGGCTCCTCGCCGCCGAGCCGGCCGTAGAGTTCGCCGGGTCTGGGCATGTCCCAGGCATGCAGCCGCCCGGCCAGGTAATACACACCACCCTTGGGCAGGAAGATGGTGAAGTTGCCCTGCTGGTCGGAGAGCGTGGAGGCGAAATCGGGCAGCCGGCGCACGTCGCTGTCGGTGTAGGCCACGGCGAAACTTCCCGGGACCGGCTTGCCCGCGGCATCCACCAGGCGCCCGCGGATTCCGGTTTCAGTGCGCTTGTCGACCACCGATTTCTGGAAGAACATGGGCGCCTTCATCGGCACCACCTGCAGGTCCACCAACGCCAGCGTCCCTTCCTCCACCGTGGTTATCACCCGCTGGTGCTCGGAATAGTAGTCCCCCTGAGCCAGCGGCCCGGCGGCCTGGCCGCTCATCCGCTTGCGAGCGACCACGTAATAGGTGCCTGGGGGAACTTCGAGGTTGTAGCGCCCCTCGGCATCGGTGGGGCTGGAAATGTACTGGGAGGGGCCGAGCAGGTTGGAGACGGCGTCGGGGTAGATGTTGACATAGGCCTCGGCGAGCGGCGCCCCGGAGTCCTTGTGGACCACCTGGCCGGTGATCCCGGTCTTGCCCTGGCCGTCGACATAACGGGAAACCCGCAGGTCACCTGAAGTGGCAGTTTCGGAAGCCCGCTCCGCAAGGGGCAGGCAGGCCGGAAGATTGAAGACGATCAGCAACAGCAGCAGACCCTTCCACCAGCTAGCGCGGTTCATGGACACCTCCTGTAGGTTCTCATCTAAACGGGTTCATCCCATCTTTCCCCAGGTACCTGCTCCCGGGCCTTCATCAGTCTACCCAAGGCCCCTGGAAAGTCAAAGCCGCAATTGAAAAACCATCAGTATATAGATACACTTAAATACTATGAAGAGCGCTGTGGCGACACCTCCATCCCCTGCCTGCAGAGACCCGCAGCGGCTTACCCGCCGGCGCTACGACGTGCTTGTGGTCGGCGGGGGCATCAACGGCGCCGGAATCTGCCGGGACCTCGCCCTGCGCGGGCTGAGCGTGGCCCTGGTCGACAAGGGCGATTTCGGCTGCGGAGCCTCCAGCGCCTCGACCAAACTGGTCCATGGCGGCCTCCGCTACCTGGAGCGACTCAATTTCCGCCTGGTCTTCGAAGCCTGCCGGGAGCGGCGGATCCTGCAGAAGATCGCCCCGCACCTGGTACGACCCATGCCGTTTTTCATCCCGGTCTATCGCGGCGATGCCCGCAGCCTGCCGACCATTCGGGCCGGAATGCTGCTTTACGACCTGCTGGCCCTGTTTCGCAACACCCACCATCACAGCATCCTCTCGCCCGCCGCCGCCCTGGAACGCGAGCCGGCCCTGCGCGCCGAGAGCCTGGCGGGGGTCGCCGTCTACTGGGACTGCCGCATGGACGACGCCCGGCTTTGCCTGGAGAACGTGCTGTCCGCGGTGGCGGCCGGGGCCGAGGCCTGCAACTACCTCGAGGTCACCGGGCTGCTCAAGCGCGGCCACCAGGTCTGCGGGGCGCGCCTGCGCGACCTGGAATCGGGCAGGGAACTCGAGGTGGAGGCTGCCACGGTGATCAATGCCTGCGGGCCCTGGCTGGACGGGGTCTGCGCCCTGGACGGGGAGCAGGAAACCAAACTTCGCCCGACCCGCGGCACCCACATCCTGGTCCCCGCCCTGCACCGGGGCAGGGAAGCCCTCTACCTGAGCGCCGGCGGAGACCAGCGGCTGTTCTTCGTCATTCCCTGGGGCGAACTCTCCATGGTGGGGACTACCGACGTGGACTTCACCGGCCATCCCGACACGGTGGAACCTACCACGGAGGATATCGACTACCTGCTGCGCGAGTGCTCCCGGCAGCTTCGCTGCGGCCCCATTGCCCGCTCCCAGGTGGTCGCCGCCTTCAGCGGCCTGCGGCCGCTGGTCCGGGAGGATGCCGCGGTGCAGACGGGCCGGGTTTCCCGGGAGCACCGGATCTACATCTCGGGTTCGGGGTTGATCTCCGTCGGCGGGGGCAAATACACCACATACCGGGCGGTGGCCGCCGAGGTGGCCAGCCTGGTCGCCGAGCGCCTGGGGCGCGGCCAGGGCCCCTCCCTGACCCAGCGCATCCCCCTGGCCGGCGGGGTCACGGGAGATTTCCACGCTTTCCGCCAGCGCCGCCTGGCCGCCCTGGCTGGCGATTTCGCCCTGGCTCCGGACCAGGCAGGGAGGCTGCTCGATCGCTACGGATCCCGCACCGGCGAATTACTGGAGCTGGCCCGGCGGGAGCCTGAGCTGCTGCAGCCGGTGTGCCGCGATTCGACCTTGCTGGCCGCCGAGGTGGCCTTCGCCGTCGACTGCGAATGGGCCCGCACTCCCGAGGATATCCTGCGCCGCCGCACCGGCCTGACCCTCACCCGGGGCCGCGGCCTTGCGGAACTGGCTGCGGTCTCGGCCCTGATGGGCCGGCGGCTCGGCTGGGACGCCGGACGCGGCGACCGCATGACCGAAGCCTATCAACGCCAAAACGCCAACGCCATTCCAGGAAAGGACCTTTCATGAATATCACGGTCAAACACGGCAAAATCCTGCAGCAGAAAACCCCCTGCCTGGTGCTCGGGGCCTACGAGGGCAAGCTCCGCAGCCCCCTGTTCAAGGAACTCGACACCCTCCTCGAAGGCGCCCTGCAGCGCTCCCAGCGCGACAAGGAGTTTTCCGCCAAGCACCGCGAGCACCTGCTGCTGCACCCGGGAAAAAACCTCCCCGCAGACCGGGTGCTGCTGGTCGGCCTGGGCAAGGAAAAAGGGGCGGGGCCCGAACGCATCCGCCAGGCCGTCGGCAGCGTTGTGGCCTATCTGCAGGGCAAGAGAATCGCCGCCTGCACCATCGACCTCGACTCCCTGCCGTTTCGCGGCAGCACTCCCGCCACCCTCGCCCAGGCCGTCACCGAGTCGCTGGCGCTGGCCAGTTACCGCTTCGATCACTACCGCACGGAAAACCGCGACGACCTCCCCTCACCGCTGGAGGAGATCCGCCTGCTGGTCGGCAAAAAGAGCCAGGCCGAGCAGGCCGGGCAGGGGGTTGCCGAAGCGCTGCACATCAGCCGCGGGGTGATCCTGGCCCGGGACCTGGTCAACGAGCCCGGCAACACCAAATCACCGGATTTTCTCGCCCGGCGGGCCCGGGCGATCGCCGAGGAGACCGGCATGAGCTGTACGATTCTCGAGCGCGCCAGCCTGGAGCAGCAGGGGTTCGGGGCGCTGCTCGGGGTGGCCCAGGGGAGCATCCGCGAGCCGCGCCTGATCGTGCTCGAATATCGGGGGGACAACGGCGACTCCCACCCCATCGCCCTGGTCGGCAAGGGGGTGGTCTTCGACTCGGGCGGCATCTCGCTGAAGCCGGCGGAAAAGATGGACGAGATGAAGATGGACATGGCCGGCGGCGCCGCCGTCCTCGGCACCATGCTGAGCGCCGCCCTGCTCAAGCTGCCGGTGCACCTGGTGGGCGTGGTCCCCGCGGTGGAGAATCTCCCCTCGGGCAGCGCCATCCGCCCCGGCGACATCCTGACTTCGCTTTCCGGGAAAACCATCGAGGTGCTCAACACCGACGCCGAAGGGCGGCTGATTCTGGCCGACGCCCTGACCTACGTCAAACGCTTCAACCCCCGGGTGGTCATCGACCTGGCCACACTCACCGGGGCCTGCATCATCGCCCTGGGGCACCATGCCACAGGGGTCATGGGCAACCATGAGGGTCTGATCAGGCAACTGCTCAAGTCCGGGGAACATTGCGGGGAGCGCCTCTGGCAGTTGCCTCTCTGGGAGGAATACGCCCAGCAGATCAAAAGCGACATCGCCGACGTGAAAAACACCGGTGGCCGCCCGGCGGGCACCATCACCGCCGCCGCCTTTCTGCAGAAATTCGCCGAGGAATACACCTGGGCGCACCTGGACATCGCCGGCACCGCCTGGGAAGAAAAGGGTCGCCCCTATATCCCCAAGGGGGCCACCGGGGTCGGGGTGCGCCTGCTCGTGGAATACCTGCGCAAGCGCTGACCCGGATCAGGGGAACGGGCAGAAAAAGCGGGAAAAGGCGTCAGGTAATCCGGGACGCCCGCACAGGTTCGTCGATGATGTTTCGAACCATCAGCCAAGGCGATGACCTGCGCGGCTGGCCGGTAAGGACTCATGAAATCAGGCCCATAGCCTCAGAACACCTGGGCGGATCGCTTGACAGGCCAGGTTGCTGTGCTACCGTGATGAATAATTAACCCTATCTCACAGGGGTCTGCTTGTGTTGAAGTATTGTGGGTGGTGCGGAAAATATCAGGGGGTGGTCGAGGCCCAGGGACACCAGATACGCAAGAATCTCTGCGAAATCGACACCACGACCATCTGCCCTCCCTGCCTGGCCAGGGTGACCCAGGGGGAACGCGAGAGCACTGACCGGGACCGGTAGAGGTCGGCATTTCCCATCCAGGCGCTGCTTACGACAGGAGAGCGAAACCTGCCGGCGAGGTTTCGCTCTCTTTTTTTCTCATCATGGAGTTTTTTTAACAATTCGGTTGATTTTTCCCTCTCATGGGTTAAAGTTTGCCCTGGTTGGAGTTCTCCAGGGACAGCCCCCGGAGATGGTGCAGGGTTTCAAGACAGGAGAAGGCGCAAATGACGACAGGAACTGTGAAATGGTTCAATGAGGCAAAGGGATTTGGTTTCATCGAGCAGCCGGGCGGGCCTGACGTATTCGTCCATTACACGGCGATCAAAATGGAGGGATTCAAAACCCTTGGCCAGGGTGATTCGGTCAGCTTCAACATTATCCAGGGCCCCAAAGGCCCCCAGGCCCAGGATGTGGTCCGGGCCTGAGTCCGCAGGATTTTCTCCGTAAAACTCCGGCCCTGCCTCGCGGCAGGGCTTTTTTCGTCCCCTGACCCGGCCGCCTCCAGCGGTTCGGCCGCGGCCACCGAGCAGCTTTCCCTCTCTTTCGCTATCCGCCTGATTTAACATTCCTTTTCCCGCCCCAATGCACAGGGCTTTGCCCTTGACATCCGGGCCCCATATTGCTAATTTACTGATTTTGGTACAGTCTTTTCTCGCCCTTGCCCGCTGCCCCCAACCAGGTTTCCGCCATGAAGGTGCTGGTTTCTGACAAGTTTTCCCCCGAAGGCCTGAAAATTCTCCAGGAGACCAAGGGGATTACTCTGGATTACCAGCCGGGGCTGACCTACGCCGAATTGCTGACCGCGGTCACCGATGCCGACGCCCTGATCGTGCGGGGCGGCACCCAGGTCACCGAGGCGGTTCTGCAGGCGGCCACCAGGCTCAAGGTCGTGGCCCGCGCCGGCATTGGCGTGGAGAACATGGATATGGATGTGGCCAACCGCAAGGGCGTGGTCATCATGAACACCCCCTTCGGCAGCACCACGACCACCGCCGAGCACACCATCGCCATGCTGATGGCCCTGGCCCGGCAGATCCCCGACGCCCACCGCTCCACCAAGGCCGGACGCTGGGAAAAGGACCGGTTTCTGGGGGTGGACATCGCCGGCAAGACCCTCGGGGTGATCGGCGCGGGAAAAATCGGCCGTCTGGTGGTGGAAAGGGCCCTCGGCCTGCGGCTGCAGGTTATCGCCTACGACCCCTACCTTGCCGAAGATGTCCTGCGCCAGATGGGTGCCGAGCCGGTCAGCTTCGATGAGCTGCTGGCCCGCTCCGACTTTCTGACCCTGCATGTCCCGATGAGTCCGGAGACCGCCAACATCATCGACGAGGATGCGCTGGCCAAGGTCAAGCCGGGCTGCCGGATCATCAACTGCGCCCTGGGCGGGCTGCTGGATGAGGCGGCGTTGGCCGAGGCCATCCGCCAGGGGCGGGTGGCCGGAGCGGCCATCGATGTCTTCGCCAAGGAGCCCCCGGGGCCGGACAACCCGCTGCTGGCCCTCGACCAGGTCATCTGCACCCCGCACCTGCGGGCCGCAACCGTGGACGCGCAGATCAACGTCACCATGCAGGCGGCGCGACAGGTGGTGGCCTTTCTCCAGAAGGGGGAGATCGTCAACGCCCTCAACGTCCCCTCCATCAGCGCCGAGCTGCTGGCCATTTTGCGCCCCTACCTGGAACTCGCCGAACGGCTCGGCGCGTTCCAGGCGCAGCTGCACACCAAGGGCTTGCAGACCATCACCGTGGAATACGCCGGGACCGTCACCGAACACCCCACCGGCCCGATCTCCATGGCCCTGCTCAAGGGGCTGCTGACCCCCATGATCGGCCCGCTGGTCAATTACGTCAACGCTCCCCATTTTGCCCGGGAGCGCGGCATCCGGGTGGTGGAGGCACGCAGCAGCGCGACCGAGGGATACTCGAACATGATCCGCCTGACGGTCAGCGGCAGTGACGGAGAGCGCTCGGTCTGCGGCGCCCTGTTCGGCGAAAACGACTACCGGATCGTCCGGGTGGATGATTACCATGTCGAGGCAGTCCCCCAAGGGAACATCCTGGTGCTGCACAACGACGACCGCCCCGGAGTGATTGGCTTCATCGGTCAGGTCTTGGCCGAGGCGGAGGTCAATATCGCCATGATGAACCTGTCTCGGCGCAAGATGCGAGGCCATGCGGTCTCGCTGATCAACATCGACAGCCCGGTCCCCGAACCGCTGCTGGCGCGGCTCAGAGACAATGAGCATATCCTGTCGGCCGTTCAAGTCAGACTTTGACGCGCAACCGCCACTGAACTCGGACCCGCCTCCCCGGCCCGGCCTTGGCCGTGCCCCCCGGGAGCTGATCGGATATTACAATGAACCCAATCGATGCCGTTCCGGAGTTGACCCTGCCCAAAGGGGTCAAAGACTTTCTCCCCATCAAGGCGGCCAAAATTGAATTTTTGAACCGGACCCTGCGCAGCGTCTTCTCCCAGTGGGGCTTCCGCCCCATTACCCCGCCCGGCCTGGAATTTCTCCACGTTCTGGAGCGGGGCCTCGGCGAGGGACTGCGGGAGAAGACCTTTCGCTTCGACGACCGGCAGAGCGGCCGACTGGTGGCCTTTCCCCCCGACATCACGCCCCAGGTGGCGCGCATCGTGGCGACCCGCATGCGCGAGTTCCCCCTCCCCCTGCGCCTCTATTATTCGGGGCGGGTGCTGCGCCACACCGAGCAGCAGGCCGGCAAGGACCGGGAGATTTTCCAGGCCGGCGTGGAGATGATCGGCCTGGACAGCCCCGAGGCCGATGCGGAGATGATCGCCATGGCGGTGGAGACCCTGAAGGCCCTTGGCGCCGCAGAGTTCACCATCGACATCGGCCAGGTCGAATTTTTCCGCGGGGTCATGGAGGGCTGCCCGCTGCCCCCCGCCCTCTCCCGGGAGGTGCAGGGAGCCATCGCCCGCAAGGACAGCTCCGGGCTCCGGGCCCTGGTGGAGCAGGCGCCGCTGAGCGATCAGGCACGGGAGGAGCTGCTGGCCCTGCCCCGCCTGTTCGGCGGCCAGGAGGTTCTCGAGCGCGCCGCGAAAGTGGTCAGCAACGAACGTTCGCAGCGCGCGCTGGAAAACCTCTCCCAGGTCCTCGAGGTACTCAAGGTCTACGGGGTGGAGGAGCACGTCACCTTCGACCTGGGGGAGTTGCGCGGACTCGATTATCACACCGGCCTGACCTTTCAGGGATTTCTCACCGGCATGGGCCGGGCGGTCTGCTCGGGGGGGCGCTACGACAACCTGACCGCCCGCTACGGCTTCCCCGCGCCCGCCACCGGCTTCACCTTCAACCTGCTCAACCTGCTGTTCGCCCTCGACCGGGAACTGGATACGGCCGGCGTGGTAAACACCGACGTGCTGATTTTTCAGCCCGGCGCCGACAAGCAGCGGGCCCAGCGGGCGGCCCGGGCCCTGCGCCAGCAGGGTTTTTCCGCGGCCCGCGACATCATCCGCCGCGACCTGGGGGCAACCCTGGACTACGCACACAAAATGAATTTCCGTTACGTCATGGTCATCGAGGAAGACCAGGAAAAGGTTCGCCTCATCCATCTGGCCGACGGCAATGAAACCGGGGTTTCCTACTCGGCGCTGCTCGCCGGGAATTTCGCCCTGTAATTCGGATCAGGAGAATAAAAGCATATGGCCAATGTGGTTATCGTAGGCGCCCAGTGGGGCGACGAAGGCAAAGGCAAGGTCGTTGACATCTACACCGAGTACGCCAACGACGTGGTTCGCTACCAGGGGGGCAACAATGCCGGGCACACCCTGGTGGTGGGCAATGAAAAAACCATCCTCCACCTGATCCCGTCGGGCATCCTTCACGAAGGTAAACGCTGCATCATCGGCAACGGCGTGGTCCTGGATCCCAAGGTGTTCCTGGAGGAGATCGACAAGCTCAAGAAAAAGGGCTACCTCAAGGACGACAGCCAGCTGGTGGTCGACGGCAACGTGCACATCATCATGCCCTATCACAAGGCCATCGACATCGCCCGGGAGAAAAGCTCGGGGGATCGCAAGATCGGCACCACCGGCCGGGGCATCGGCCCGACCTACGAGGACAAGATCGGCCGCCGCGGCATCCGCCTGAGCGACCTGGTCCGCCCCCAGGCCTTCGCCCGCAAGCTGCGCGAGGTGCTGCCGGAGAAAAACTTCCTCCTGGAAAAGTTCCTTGGCGAAGCCCCGCTCTCCGAACAGGCGATCCTCGACGAGTACGGCGCCTATGCCCTGCAACTGGAAAAATACCTGGGCTGCGCCTCGGAAATCATTAACACCAGCATCAACGAGGGGCACAACGTCCTCTTCGAGGGGGCCCAGGGGAGCCTGCTGGACGTCGACCACGGCACCTACCCCTACGTCACCTCCTCCTCGACCATCGCCGGCGGCGCCTGCACCGGCACCGGCATCGGGCCCCGCTTCATCGACGAGGTGATCGGCATCTCCAAGGCCTACGTCACCCGGGTGGGCGAAGGACCCTTCCCCACCGAGCTCAACGACGAGATGGGCGACCGCCTGCGCCAGGCCGGCCAGGAATTCGGCTCCACCACCGGCCGCCCGCGCCGCACCGGCTGGTTCGACGCCGTGGCCCTGCGCGAAGCGGTGCGCACCAACGGCATGACCGGGTTGGCCATCACCAAGATGGACGTGCTCAACGACCTGGAGACCATCAAGGTGTGCACCGGCTACTCCCTTCGCGGCGAGCTGCTGGAAAACTTCCCCCGCGACCTGGAAACGCTCAAGGACTGCAAGCCGGTCTACGAGGAGGTGGAGGGGTGGAAATCCGACATCTCCGGCGCCACCTCGGTGGAGATGCTGCCGCCCCAGGCAGCCGCGTACCTGAAGAAGCTCGAAGAGGTCACCGGCTGTCCGGTGGTCCTGGTTTCCGTCGGGCCGCGCCGCGACCAGACCATCCAGGTCAAGAACCCGTTTTCCTGAGTTTTTTCCAACACTCCAGGAAAAACCGGGCTTCTAGGGTCGGGGCCGAAAAAAAATAAAAAAAAGGGTTGACGGGGCCGACGGGTTCCGGTATAAAGTCAATCCTCGTGAGCCGGTAGCTCAGTTGGTAGAGCATCTGACTTTTAATCAGATGGTCGTGGGTTCGATCCCCCCCCGGCTCACCATTTTTTAAAGCAGTATCCTGCGGGGTCATTTCCCGCGGGGGCTTGAAGGTTAAGTCCCTATCGTCTAGCCTGGCCCAGGACACCGGCCTTTCACGCCGGCGACGGGGGTTCGAATCCCCCTGGGGACGCCAAACAGGAAACAGCCCCGCTATTTCGGTAGCGGGGCTGTTTTCGTTTCCGCGGTCTTTTTCTTTAACATCCTCCAGGCTTCCTGTAATATTCAGCTCTTATAGTTCAGCTTCGCAAGGACACCCAATGACCCAGACATCCAATACCGTCGAGATCTTCTCCGACGGGGCTTGCTCCGGCAATCCAGGCCCGGGCGGCTACGGCACCATCCTGCGCTGGGGGGACAAGGTCAAGGAACTCTCGGGGTTCGATCCGCAGACCACCAACAACCGCATGGAGCTGATGGGCGCCATCGCCGGGCTGGAAGCCCTCAAGCGCCCCTGCCGGGTCCAGATGACCACCGATTCGGAATACGTGAAAAAAGGGATGACCGAATGGATCCAGGGGTGGGTCAAGCGCGGCTGGAAAAACAGTCAAAAAAAAGACGTCGCCAACCGCGACCTGTGGGAACGGCTGCTGGAGCTGACCGCAAAGCACCAGGTGGAGTGGCACTGGGTGCGCGGCCACGCCGGACACCCCGAGAACGAACGCTGCGACGAGCTTGCCAGGGAGGCCATCCGGGTCGGCAGGGCCGGCTGAGAAAGGAACATAGCACTGGACAGGTTGGTGATATGTGGTATCTTTTTCGGGTTGTATGAAAGTCGTCCCCAGGCCCGCCCTTCGGAATATCCGCTCATCGGGAAAAGCCGAACGACAGAGAATCCATGGCATTACCTGAACCACTGCAAAGCCTGCCCGCGGCACCCCTGGGAGGGGAATCCCAAGCCCCATTCGAAGCCCTTCTGGCCCTGGGGCTCTATGTTGCCATCGCGGTTTTTCTGATCGGGACCCTGATGGGGCTCTGCTGGTGGCTGGGGCACAAGACCCGCAGCCCGGCCAAGGGCGAGCCCTACGAATCTGGGGTGCTGCCGACGGGGGCCGCCCGGCTGCGCGAACCGGTCCCCTTCTACTTGGTGGCGATCTTCTTCATCGTCTTCGACGTCGAGGCGATCTTCATCGTCTCCTGGGCCGTTGCCTGGGACCTGCTGAGCTGGGCCGGCTTTGCCCAGATCAGCTTCTTCATCGTCATCCTGTTTCTCGGCCTGGTCTACCTCTGGAAGATGGGCGGCCTGGAATGGGGCCCGCGAGCCCACTACCAGCGGCGGGGCAAGGAGCGCAGCGGATGAGCGAGGAAATCCCCGACAACATCATCCTCACCACCCTCGACGACGCCATCAACTGGGGGCGCAAGAACAGCATGTGGCCGATGTTCTTCGGCCTCTCCTGCTGCTTCGTCGAGATGATGACCAGCATGACCCCGCGCTTCGACCTGGCCCGCTTCGGCGCCGAGGTGCTGCGCGGAACGCCCCGCGAAGCCGACCTGATGGTCATCTCCGGCACCCCCTTCAAGAAGATGGGCCCCTCGATCCTGCGTCTCTACGAGCAGATGGCCAACCCCAAGTGGGTCATCTCCATGGGCAGCTGCTCCAACTCCGGCGGCATGTACGACGTCTACAGCGTCATCCAGGGGGTCAACCAGATCGTCCCGGTGGACGTCTACATCCCCGGCTGCCCGCCGCGCCCCGAGGCCTTCATGCAGGGGCTGCTGCTGCTCCAGGAGAAGATCGCCAAGGAAGAGCGCCCGGCCCGCAAGGTGCTCGGCCTCAAGGGGGGCTCGGAGGGGACCACGGTGCCGGTGCTGGTCGACGGCCTCAGCAAGAGCCGCGACACCCGCGGCCCCGGCTACGGCTCGAGCCCGATCCGTGGCACCAGCATGCAACACCCGAAGTTCTGGCAGAGCCGCTCCGAGCAGATGTGGCGTCCGCCGCAGCCGCGCATCGAGTTCCCCGCTTCCACCGGCGATCTGCGCCGGGCCCTCTCCGAGCGCTTCGGTGAAGGGGTCAGCGAGGATCCTGCGGGCGCCGACATGCCGACTTTGGTGACAGACCCCGAGACCGCCCCCGAGCTGCTGCGCTTTCTCAAGCACGAAGCGCCCAGCCGCTTCCGCCGCCTGGAGGACCTCACCGCGGTGGACGAGAGCGCCCGCGGCCAGCGCCCCGAGCACGATTTCACCCTGGTCTACCACCTGCTTAACTTCGATGATCCGGGCTACCTGCGGGTCAAGGTCCCCCTGCGGGGCGAAGCGCCTCAGGCCCCGTCGATCACCGGTCTCTGGCCCAACGCCGACTGGTACGAGCGCGAGGCCTTCGACATGTTCGGCATCGGCTTTGCCGGCCACCCCGGCCTGCGCCGCATCCTCATGCCCGAGTCCTGGCAGGGGCACCCGCTGCGCAAGACCCACCCCTTCCGCGGCACCGAGATGCCCCCCTACACCGCCGAAACCGCGGCGACCATGATCCCCAGGGACGGCGCCGACTTCTTTAAGGGGAAGGCCGTCGCCGGCGACGACAAGACCATGATCCTCAACCTGGGGCCCCACCACCCCGGCACCCACGGGGTGCTGCGCCTGGTGCTCAAGCTCGAGGGGGAAGAGGTCGAGGACATCGACGCCGACATCGGCTACCACCACCGCGCCGCCGAGAAGGTGGGGGAGCGCCAGCACTGGAACCAGTTCATCCCCTACACCGACCGCATCGACTACCTATCGGGGGTGCAGAACAACCTCGCCTACCTGCATCCGCTCGAGACCCTGCTCGGCGTCGAGGTCCCCGAGCGGGCCCAGTACATCCGGGTGATGCTCTGCGAGCTGTTCCGCATCGCCAACCACCTGGTCTGGCTCGGCACCTTCGCCCACGACGTGGGGGCGATGACCCCGGTCTTCTACGCCTTCGAGTCGCGGGAGAAGATCTTCGACATCGTCGAGATGATCACCGGCGGGCGCATGCACCCTTCGTGGTTTCGCATCGGCGGGGTCCCCGAGGACCTGCCCGAGGGCTGGAAAGCGGTGGTCGATACCTTCACCAGGGACTTCGCCGGCCGCATCGAGGAGTTCGACACCCTTTTGACCGACGGCCCGATCTTCCGGGCGCGCACCGAGGGGATCGGCCCGATCAGCCTCGACGAGGCCATCGACTGGGGCCTCTCCGGGCCCAACCTGCGCGCCTGCGGCATGGCTTGGGACCTGCGCCGGGCCATGCCCTACTCAGGGTACGAGAAGTTCGATTTCGAGGTCGCCACCGCCAGCGGCGGCGACTGCTTCGCCCGCTACCTGGTGCGCCTCGAGGAGATGCGCCAGAGCCTGCGCATCGTCCAGCAGGCCGCCGCCCAGATGCCCGGCGGCCGCTGGATCGGCGAGGACTACCGCTACGTCTACCCCAAGCGCAAAGACGGCCTCAACGACATCGAGAGCCTGATCCATCACTTCCTCAACGTCACCCGGGGAATGACCCCGCCCAAGGGGGAGTGTTACCGGGCCATCGAATCGAGCAAGGGCGAGTGCGGCTACTACATGGTCAGCGACGGCAACAACGTCCCCTACCGGATGCGCATCCGCACCCCGTCCTTCCCCCACATGCAGGCGTTGCCGACGATGAGCAAAGGCTGGCTGGTGGCGGACCTGATCACCATTTTGGGGTCGATCGATTTCGTGCTGGCGGATTTGGACAGGTAAGTGGAAGCTCATTTACACCACGAAGGACACGAAGACCACGAAGAGAGGCAAAATTCCCGAATTTAAATCTTCGTGCCCTTCGTGCTCTTCGTGGTTAAGAGAAAAGTCTCATGGCTGAACTGCTGCCCCAACAACAGGTTGAACACTTCAAGGCCAAAGCCGCCGCCATCGCTCACCCGATGGAGCTGGTGGTGGACGTGCTGCGCGCCATCCAGGATCACCACGGTTGGGTGCCCGACGAGGGGGTGGAGCTGGCGGCCAAGATCCTCGGCACCTCGCCGCTGAAGGTGGAGGAGATCGCCACCTTCTACGACAAGATCTACCGCCAGCCGGTGGGCAAGCGGGTGATCCACGTCTGCGACTCGATCTGCTGCTGGACCCGCGAAGCCGAACAGATCTACGCCTACCTGCAGCAAAAGCTCGGCATCGCCCCCGGCGAAACCACCGCCGACGGGGTCTTCACCCTGCTGCCGAGCTGCTGCCTGGGGGCCTGCGGCAAGGCCCCGGCGTTGATGATCGGGCTGAACACCTACGGACACCTGACCCGGGAGAAGGTGGACGAGATCCTGGCCAAGGAACGCAGCACCGTAAAAACCTGATCGGATATCAGGTTGGGAAATTAAAGGTTTTCTTCGTGAACTTCGTGACCTTCTTGGTGCAAACGGTTATTCCATGACCCAAACCCCGCAGCTGCTGTTCAAGAACCGCCGCCCCGGCGAGACCGCCTTCCTGCAGGAGTACCTGAAGACCGGCGGCTACCAGGGGCTGAAAAAGGCGCTCAAGACCCTGACCCCGGCCGAGGTTGTTGATGCCGTCAAGGCCTCGGGGCTGCGCGGCCGCGGCGGGGCGGGATTTTCCACGGGCATGAAATGGTCCTTCTTCCCCGCCGACCAGCCGGGGGAGAAGTACCTGGTCTGCAACGGCGACGAGATGGAGCCGGGCACCTACAAGGACCGCGAGCTGCTCATGGCCGACCCCCACCAGCTGGTGGAGGGGATGATCATCGCCGCCTACGCCCTGCAGGCACCGGTCGGCTACATCTTCATTCGCTACGCCTACGAGCAGTGCTCGAAAAACCTCGAGCGGGCCATCGCCGAGGCGAAACAGGCCGGCTTTCTGGGGCAGGACATCCTCGGCAGCAACTATTCGCTGGAGCTGCACGTGCACCGCAGCGCCGGCCGCTACATCCTCGGCGAGGAGACCGCCCTGCTCAACGGCCTCGAGGGGCGCCGCCCCAACCCCCGCTCCAAGCCGCCGTTTCCGGCCCAGCGGGGGCTGTTCGGCAAGCCAACCACGGTCAACAATGTGGAGACCCTGGCCAACGTCTCGCACATTATCACCGGTGGCCCGGAGTGGTACGCCAACCTCGCGCGCTCGCCCAAGGGGGCGGGGACCAAGCTGTTCGGCCTCTCCGGGCACCTGGAGCGCACCGAATGCTTCGAGCTGCCGGTGGGCATCCCCCTGCGCGAAGTCATCGAGGAGTACGGCGGCGGGGTACGCGGCGGCCGCAGGTTCAAGGCCTGCCTGCCCGGCGGGGCCTCGACCCCCTACCTGACCGGGGCGCACCTCGATGTGGCCATGGACTTCGACCCCCTGGCCGAAGTAAAAAGCCGGCTGGGGACCGCCTGCGTGACGGTCTTCGACGAGACCACCTGCATGGTGGCGGCCACCCTCAACCTCAACCGCTTCTTCGCCCGCGAGAGCTGCGGCTGGTGCACCCCCTGCCGGGACGGCCTGCCGCTGGTCAACTGGCTGCTGGAGAAGATCGAGCGGGGCGAGGGGACCCTGGAAGACATCGAGATGCTCAAGGACCAGCAGCGCAACATCAGCGGCCGCGCCTTCTGCGCCCTGGCCGAAGGGGCCATGGGCCCGGTGGGATCGCTGCTGCGACTGTTCATGGACGAGATCGAGGACCACGTGCGCAAGGGGCGCTGCCCGCTGCGCTCGTAAGGCGTAATCCGTAACACGTAACAGGTTTTACCAATCACGAATTACGAATCACCCATTACGGTTTATCCATGCCGACACTGACCATCGACAACCAGACCGTCACCGTCCCCGAGGGGAGCAACGTGCTCGAGGCGGCCAAGCGGCTGGGGATCGTCATCCCCCACTTCTGCTACCACGAGGCGCTGGGCGCCGTCGGGGCCTGCCGGATCTGCGCCGTGAAGTTCGAGGAGGGCCCGGTCAAGGGGATCCAGATGAGCTGCATGGTCGAGGCCAAGGACGGCATGGTGGTCTCCACCCTCGACCCAGCGGCGGCCGAGCTGCGCGCCCACGTGGTCGAGTGGCTGATGGTCAATCACCCCCACGACTGCCCGGTCTGCGACGAGGGGGGCGAGTGCCAGCTGCAGGACATGACCGTCGCCGGCGGCCATGGCGTGCGCCGCTTCCGGGGCAAGAAACGCACCTACAATAACCAGCAGCTGGGCCCCTTCATCGAGCACGAGATGAACCGCTGCATCCAGTGCTACCGCTGCGTGCGAACCTACCAGGACTACTTCGGCGGCGACGACTTCGGCGTGCTCGGCTCCCGCGACCGGGTCTACTTCGGCCGTTTCCGCGACGGCAAGCTGGAGAGCCCCTTTTCCGGCAACCTGGTCGACGTCTGCCCCACCGGGGTCTTCACCGACAAGACCTTCCGCTTCAAGACCCGTTACTGGGACATCGAGGAGGCCCCGTCGATCTGCCCCCACTGCTCTCTGGGCTGCGCCACCATCCCCGGCGCCCGCTACCGCGAGCTGCAGCGGATGCGCGCCGGGATCAACCCGCAGACCAACGGCTTCTTCATCTGCGACCGCGGCCGTTTCGGCTACGGCCACGCCAACCACCCCGAGCGCCCCCGTACGCCCCAAGTCGGCGGCAGCGACTGCGCCTGGCCCGAGGCCATCGAGCTGGTGCGCCGCCAACTGCAAACCGCCGTCGCCGAAAAGGGAGCGGATTCGGTGGTCTTTCTCGGCTCGCCGCGCGCCTCGCTGGAGGCCAACTACCTGCTCAAGCAGTGGGCCGCCTCCCTCGGCTGCAGCCAGGTGGTCTTCGAGGCCCACCCCGAGCGGGATCGGGCCGTCCGCACCGCCGCCGCCCTGCTCGGCGCCCGCAACGCCGGGCTGGCCGAGATCCGCGCCGCCGATTTTCTGCTGCTGGTCGGCATCGACCCGCTGGCCGAGGCGCCGATGCTCGCCGCGGCAGTGCGTCAGGCG
The DNA here is from genome assembly GCF_019704135.1 of Desulfuromonas versatilis. NCBI lineage: Bacteria > Pseudomonadati > Thermodesulfobacteriota > Desulfuromonadia > Desulfuromonadales > Desulfuromonadaceae > Desulfuromonas > Desulfuromonas versatilis. Next base: position 524,487 of record NZ_AP024355.1, on the reverse strand, counting down.
GTGCGCAAGGGGGCCAAGGCGGCGGTGATCGACCCGCGCCCGGTGGAACTGGCCTGCCCCGCCTCCCACCTGCCGCTGCCCCCCTGGAGCCTGGGCGAGTCCATGGAGGCCCTGGCAAAGGACAATTTCGACCGCCTCCCCCGCCAGCAGGCGGCCCTCTTGGAAGGGGTCTCCCAGGGGCTGCGCCACGCCAAGCGCCCGGTGGTCATCGGCGGAGCCGACCTGCTCGGCGCCGCCGGGGTCAAGGCCCTGGCCTCTCTGGCCGAGGCCCTCGACACCACCGAGCGCCCCTGCCGCGCGGCGCTGGTCCCTGCCGGTCCCAACAGCTACGGCGGCGCCCTGCTGGCCTCGGGCCCGGCTTTCGACAGCCTGGTCGAGCGAATGCTCGAAGGCAAGGTGCAAACCCTGGTCTGCCTCGAGAACGACCCGGCCAGCGGCTTCACCGACCCGGCCAAGGCCCGGCTGGCCCTCTCCCGGGTCGACTACACCCTGGTGTTGGACTCGCTGCCGACGCGCACCGCCCACAAAGCCGAGGCCTTTCTCCCCAGCCGGGCCACCGCCGAGACCGCGGGCAGCTTCGTCAATTTCGAGGGGCGGATGCTCGCCTTCGAAAAGGTTTTCGAGCCGGGCCTGCCGATCCGGGTCACCGGCGGCGGCAGCCACCCGCCGCGCAGCTTCGCCCGCGGCACCCCCGGGGACCAGCCGCGCCCGGCCTGGGCGATCCTCGCCGAGCTGCTCGGCCGCCCCGCCGACCTGGCAGCCATCCGCGCCGAGATCGAAACTGCCGATCCCCGATTCGCCGGATTGGGAAAACTCTCAGTTGAAAGCGAGGGGATCAGGGTGCAGGGCGCCGGCCAACTGCCGCCGCCCGCCGAGGCGCCTCTGCCCCACTGCGAACCGGGGGGCACCCTGCGCCTGTTCGCCGTCGAGAGCCTGTTCGGCTCGGAACCACTCGCCAGCTTCTCCGCACCTCTCGAAGCGGTGCGCCCGGCACCCTGGGTGCTGCTGCACCCGGAGGACGCCGCCCGCTTCGGCCTCAACGAAGGGGATGCTGCTCGACTGGGTACCGAGCGGGGCCACGCCGAGGTCACCGTCAGGCTCGCCGCGGCCATGGCCCCCGGCGCCGCCTTCGTGCCGCGCCTGTTCGGCACCGCCCTGGAGAGCTTTGTGCCCGGCAGCGGCCATCTCGACTGCACCCTGGAGAAAGGGGGGGCGCCGTGAGCGATTTTCTCATCGACGTGGTGCTGATCCTGGTCAAGCTCGGCCTGATCTTCGGCGTCCTGCTGACCATGGCCGCCTACCTGGTATTCGCCGAGCGCCGGATCCTCGGCCGCATGCAGCTGCGCCACGGCCCCAACCGGGTTGGCCCCTTTGGCCTGTTGCAGCCGGCCGCCGACGCCATCAAGCTGCTGACCAAGGAGGATTTTATCCCCGCTGGCGCCGACAAGGTGATCTTCTTCATCGCCCCGGGGCTGGCCGCGGTCACCGCCCTCTTAACCTTCGCCGTGGTCCCCTTCGCCCCGCCCATCGAGCTGTTCGGACGCCAGGTGCCGATGGTGGTCTGCGACCTCAACGTCGGCGTGCTCTACTTTCTCGGTCTCTCCTCGCTGGCGGTCTACGGCGTCGCCCTGGGCGGCTGGGCCTCCAACTCCAAGTACGCCCTGCTCGGCGCCATCCGCTCGCTGGCCCAGCTGATCAGCTACGAGCTCTCCATGGGCCTGGCGGTGATCCCGGTCATTCTCATGGCCCGCTCCTTCTCGCTGACCGACATCGTGCTGGCCCAGCAGGGGGCCCCGTTCCTGCTGCTCAACCCGCCGGCCTTCCTGATCTTTCTGATCAGCGTGGTGGCCGAGTCCAAGCGCATCCCCTTCGACATCCCCGAAGCGGAAAACGAGATCGTCGCCGGCTTCCACACCGAGTACTCGGGGATGCGTTTCGGCCTGTTCTTCGTCGGCGAATACATCAACATGGTCATCCTCAGCTCGATGATCACGGTGTTTTTCCTCGGCGGCTGGCTGGGGCCGGTGCTGCCGCCCATTGTCTGGTTCTTCGCCAAGGTGCTGGCCTGCTGCTTCTTCTTCATCTGGACCCGCGGCACCCTGCCGCGGCTGCGCTACGACCAGCTGATGCACTTCGGCTGGAAGGTCCTGGTCCCCCTGGCCCTGCTCAACGTCATCGTCACCGGCGGCGTACTGCTGTGGATCAAAGGCTAGGAGTCAGGAAGTTATTTGAATGGTTTTCACTGATTACCAATCACTTATTACTCATTACGGTTTTAAATGAATTTATGGCGTGACATAAAAGGCACCGTCCGGCCCTTCTGGATCACCCTGCGCTACATGTTCAAAAAGCCGGTGACCATCCAGTACCCGGAGCAGAAGCGCACCCCCTCCCCGCGCTACCGGGCCCGCATCGTGCTGACCCGCGACCCCAGGGGCGAGGAGCGCTGCGTCGCCTGCTACCTGTGCAGCGCCGCCTGCCCGGTGGACTGCATCTCCATGCAGGCCGCCGAGCGCGAGGACGGCCGCCGCTACGCCGCCTGGTTCCGCATCAACTTCACCCGCTGCATCTTCTGCGGGCTCTGCGCCGAGGCCTGCCCGACCCTGGCGATCCAGATGAGCCCCGACTACGAGATCTGCAACCGCGACCCGATGAAGCTGGTCTACGAGAAAGAGGACCTGCTCATCGCCGACGGCGGCAAGGACAACGAGTACGACTTCTACCAGCACGCCGGCATCGGCGTCGCCAACCCCCGCGGCGGCAACGAGGACGAGTACGGCCCGGTGGATATCAAGAGCAATTTGCCTTGATCGTGTAGGGGCGAACCTGCGTGTTCGCCCTGGCCGGGCAGACACACAGGTCTGCCCCTACCAAAACGGACGTTATGGCAACCATCCTTTTCTACATCCTCGGCTGCACCGCCCTGGCGGCGACCCTGCTGTGCATTACCCGGCGCAACCCGGTGCACGCGGTGGTCTACCTGGTCAACGCCCTGTTCGCCCTGGCGCTGCTGTTCTACATGCTCGGGGCGCCGCTGGTGGCGGCCTGGGAGGTGATCATCTACGCCGGCGCGATCATGGTGCTGTTTCTGTTCATCATCATGATGCTCGAGCTCGCCCCGACCGAGGAGAGCCCGGGGCCCGGCTGGCTGCGCTGGGGGCCGGTGCTGCTGCTCTCGCTGGTGCTGATCAGCTGCTCGGTGCTGCTGATGGTGGTCGACACCCAGAGCGGCGGCGGGGTGCCCAGCTACTACGCCTCGCCGCGCACCTTCGGCTACGCCCTGTTCAAGCAGTACGCCCTGGCCGTGGAGATCGTCTCGTTCCAGCTGCTGTTCGCCGCGGTGGGCGCCTTCTACGTCGGCAAGGCCGACTGGGGCAAACGCAAGCAGAAAGGGGGCCGCCCATGATCGTGCCGCTCTCCCACGTGCTGGCCTTCGCCGGCGCCATGTTCTTCATGGGCCTGGCCTGCGTGCTCACCCGCCGCAACCTGATCATGATCCTGATCGGCGTCGAGATCATGATCAACGGCGCCGGGCTGGCGCTGGTCGGCGGCTCGGCCTTCTGGCAGCAGGTGGACGGGCAGGTGCTGGTCATCCTGCTGATGGCGCTGACCTCCGCCGAGGTCTCCATCTCGCTGGCGATGGTCGTTTACCTGCAGCGCAGCCGGGGAACCCTCAACGCCAACCGCTTCAAGGAGATGAGTGGCTGATGAAAGCGCAGCTGCTGTTCCTGATACCTCTGCTGCCCCTGCTCGGGGCGGCGGTCAACGGCCTGCTGGGGATGAAGCTGCCCCGCGCGGTGCGCGGCGGCGTGGCGGTGGCGGCTGTGGCGGCATCCTTCGCCGTGACCTGCCTGCTCTGGCCGCTGGGCCATGGAGAGGGGACGCGCACGGTGCTCGGCACCTGGCTGGCCGGCACCGGCCTGCAGGCCGACTTCGGCATCCTCTTCGACCCCCTGTCGGCCTCCATGGCCCTGATGGTCACCGGGGTCTCCACCCTGATCCACCTCTACGCCGTCGGCTACATGAACCACGAGGAGGACACGGCGCGCTTCTTCGCCCTGCTCAACCTCTTCGTCTTCGCCATGCTGACCATCGTGCTGGCCGACAACCTGCTGCTGCTGTTCCTGGGCTGGGAGGGGGTCGGTTTCTGCTCCTACGGGCTGATCGGCTTCTGGTACGCCAAGTTGGAGAACGCCGCCGCCGGACGCAAGGCGTTCCTGGTCACCCGGGTCGGCGACGTGTTTCTGGCCATCGCCGTGCTCTGGCTGTTCGCCGCGCTGGGCAGCGTCGGCATCCCCGAGGTCAACGCCGGCGCCGGCCAGCTCGCCCCGGCCGCCGCCACCGCCATCGTGCTGCTGATGCTCGCCGGCGCCTGCGGCAAGAGCGCCCAGCTGCCGCTGATGACCTGGCTGCCCGACGCCATGGCCGGCCCCACCCCGGTTTCGGCGCTGATCCACGCCGCCACCATGGTCACCGCCGGCGTCTACCTGCTCTGCCGGCTGTTCCCGGTGGTCGCCCTCTCCCCGCCGGCGATGGCCGCCATCGCCATGGTCGGGGCGCTGACCGCCTTCTACGCGGCGACCTGCGCCCTGGCCCAGCGCGAGATCAAGCGGGTGCTCGCCTACTCGACCATGAGCCAGATCGGCTTCATGTTCATCGGCGTCGGCGCCGGGGCGGTCAGCGGCGCCATGTTCCACCTGTTCACCCACGCCTTCTTCAAGGCCCTGCTGTTCATGGGGGCCGGCTGCGTGATCCACCTCTGCGACGAGGAGAACGACATCTTCAGGATGGGCGGGGTCAAGGCCCGCTCCCCCTTCGTCTTCTGGATGTTCCTGGCCGGCGGGCTCTGCCTGGCCGGGCTCCCCTTCTCGGGGGGCTTCTTCTCCAAGGACGGCATCCTGCTGGCCGCCTTCAGCCAGGGGCCCGGCTGGCTGCGCATTGCCTGGCTGCTCGGGCTGGTCAGCGCCTTTCTCACCAGCCTCTACACCTTCCGGCTGCTGTACCTGGTGTTTGCCGGCCAGCCCCGCCGCAAGCTGCACAAGCACACCCTGCCGGGGCTGATGCTCTGGACCCTGCCGCCGCTGGCCCTGCTCGGCCTCGGCGGCGGCCTGCTCAACCTGCCGCCGGCCTACGGCGGCGGCGAGGCCCTGCACCACTACCTGGGCGGCCTGGCCGGGCTGCCCCTGGTGGTTGATCACGCCACCGAGTTCGCCCTGGCGACGGTGGCAGGAGGCCTCTTCGCCCTCGGCGCCCTGGCGGCCTGGGGACGTTACCGGGCCTTCCCCGGTGACCAACCGAACCGGGTCAAGGGCTTTCTGCTCGCCGGCTGGCAGGCCGACGCCCTGGTCGAGCGCAGCCTGCTGCGCCCGTTCAAGGCCATCGGCCGGTTCTGCTGGCAGGGGCTCGATGTGACCATGATCGAAGGGATTCTGGGCGGATTTGCCAGCTTCAGCCAGCGCCAGGGGGATCTGCTGCGCAAGCTGACCGACGGCCGCCTTTCCACGTATCTGATCGGTTTCGTCTGGGGCCTGCTGGTGCTGCTCGGCTGGTTTTTGCTGGTGCTGGCGCGCCACTGAATGAAATGATTTGGACGCGAGAATGATAACCATCTCTGATGGATACGGCGTAGATGACCATGGGTGACGCGACAACCTTTCCGGTACTCAGCCTGCTACTCGGCCTGCCGCTGCTCGGCACGGGGTTCTGCCTGCTGTTCCGGCGCAACGCCGACGAGTGCCGCTGGGCCTCCCTGGCCACCACCCTGGCGGTGCTGGTGGTGTCGGTCTGGTGCTTTCTGCAAAGCCCCGGCCCGGACGGTTGGTACCTGGTCGAGGACTACCGCTGGATCCCCTGGCTGGGGGCCCGCTTCACCCTGGCCATGGACGGCATCTCCCTGCTCATGGTGCTGCTGACCGCCTTTCTGCAGGTGATCGCCGTGCTGATCTCCTGGCACCAGAAAAAGCACCCGGCCCTGCTTTTCTCGCTGCTGCTGCTGCTCGAAGCCGGCCTGCTCGGGGTCTTTCTCGCCACCGACTTGCTGCTCTTCTACCTGTTCTGGGAGATGATGCTCATCCCCATGTTCTTCCTCATCGGGGTCTGGGGGCACGGTCGCCGGGTCTACGCCGCGGTCAAGTTCTTCCTCTTCACCCTGGCCGGCAGCCTGCTGATGCTGGTGGCGATCATCGGCCTCTACCTGCTGCACGGCCGCCAGACCGGCGACTACACCTTCGCCCTCGAGGCGCTTAAGGCCACCAACTGCGGCGCCCTTGAGCCCTGGCTTTACGCCGGCTTCATGATCGGCTTTCTGGTCAAGGTACCGGTGGTGCCGCTGCACACCTGGCTCCCCGACGCCCACACGGTGGCTCCCGGGGCCGGCTCCCTCGACCTGGCCGGGCTGCTGCTCAAGACCGGGGTGTTCGGCATCCTGCGTTTCGCCTTCCCGCTGTTTCCCGCCAGCGCCGCGGCGAGCCTGCCGGCCCTGGCGGTGCTGGCCCTGGTGGGGCTGTTCTACGCCGCCTGGTGCGCCTACCTGCAGGAGGATGTCAAGCGGCTGATCGCCTACTCGTCCATCTCCCACCTCGGGGTGATCCTGCTCGGCCTGGCCGCCGGCAGCCGCCTGGCCCTGGAGGGGGCGATCCTGCTGATGGCCTGCCACGGCCTGACCACCGGCGCCCTGTTCGCCCTGGTCTCCATGCTGCGCCGGCGCACCGGCACCCGCGAACTGGCCAAGCTGGGCGGGCTGTGGAAGGAGGCGCCGATCTTCAGCTGGTTCTTCCTGTACTTCTCCCTGGCCTCCCTGGGCCTGCCGGGGCTGGCCAACTTCAGCGGCGAAATCCTGGTCTTCGCCGGCACCTTCCAGACCCGGCCCCTGTGGGGGGCCCTGGCGGTGCTCGGGGTGGTCTTCGCCGCCGCCTACATGCTGCGCATGGTCCAGGGGGTGCTCTGGGGCAAGCGCCCGCCGGGCCGTCCCTGGGTCGACCTGACCTGGCGCGAGGGGCTCACCCTCGCCGCCCTGGCCTTTTTCACCCTCTGGCTCGGCGTCCAGCCGGGGACCTTCATCGAACCCCTTCACTTGCCGGTGCAGACTCTGCTCGAGGGGACCCGGCTGCTGGCCGCGGCGGGAGGCGCTCCATGAGTTTTCCGGAACTGCTCGCCCTGCTACCGGTGCTGATTCTGGCCCTCGGCGCCACCGCGATCCTGATGGTCGGAGCCTGGTTTCCGGCCCGCCGCCCCCTGCTCTACTCCGGGGTGGCCGTCGCCCTGGTCGCGGCGCTGGCCGCCGGGGCACTGCGTCCGCCGGTGGCCGAGGTGGCCCACATGTTCGGCGCCGGTCCCTACGCCCGTTTCTTCACCATCCTCTGGTCGCTGCTGGCGGCCATGACCCTGATGATCTCCAACCGCTACGCCGAAGACCGGCGCTTCCCCGGAGGCGAGTACACCTGCCTGGTGCTGTTCGCCGCGGCCGGCATGGCGCTGCTCTCCTCGGCCACCTCCCTGGTCGGGGTGCTGCTCGGTCTGGAGTCCTTTACCCTGGTGCTCTACATCCTCATCGCCATCGACAAGCAGTCGACCCTCGGCGCCGAGGCCGGGCTCAAGTACCTGGTGATGGGGATCGTGGCGACGGGCTTTCTCGGTTTCGGCATCGCCCTGGTCTACGCCGCCACCGGTTCGCTGCACCTGCCCGAGGCGCTGCTGCAGCTCGGCGACGCCCAGGCCGGCATGCGCCCGCTGGGGCTGCTCGGCTGGGCCATGCTGCTGGTGGCCATCGGCTTCAAGGTCTCCCTGGTCCCCTTCCACCTCTGGACCCCCGACGTCTACCAGGGGGCGCCGGCCCCGGTGACCGCCATCCTCTCCACCGGCTCCAAGGGGGCGGTGTTCGCCGCCCTGATCACCCTGATGCTCGGTCTGCCGGCCGGCGAGGATGCGCTGGTGCCGATCCTCTGGCTGCTGGCGGCCGCCTCCATGCTGATCGGCTCGCTGTGCGCCCTGCGTCAGGACAACATCAAGCGGATGCTCGCCTACTCCTCGGTGGCGCACATGGGCTACCTGCTCACCGGCCTGCTCGCCGGCGGCGAGGCCGGGCGCAGCGCGGTCGTCTTCTACCTGGTGGTCTATGGAGCGGCCAATCTCGGCGCCTTCGGCATCCTCACCTCCTTCGCCCTGCAGGGCGAAGAGCCCCAAAACTACCGTGACCTTCGCGGCCTCGGCTACCACCACCCCATCCGCGGCGCGGCCCTGGCCCTGTTCCTGCTCTCGCTGGCCGGGATTCCGCCGGCGGCCGGTTTCCTGGCCAAGTTCGGCATCTTTCACGCCGCGCTGCGCTCGGGTTTTCTCGGCCTGACCCTGCTCGGGGTGCTCGCCTCGCTGGTCTCGCTCTACTACTACCTGCGGCCGACCATCGTCATGTTCATGGCCAAGGAGCGCAGTGCCTGCCTGCACCAGGGGCACGCGTCAGAACATGCGGTGCTCGCCGTTTGCCTGGCCGCCACCCTGTTGCTCGGGCTCTATCCTGCGCCGTTGTTCGACCTGATCAGAACCCTGGTCCCCTAGCAACCCTCGCCCAAGGAGCTGAACGCCATGTCCACCGTGCTGAAAATCGAAGAATTCCTCAAATCCCCCGCCTTCGGCGTCGCCGGGGCCTCGACGGACCGCCACAAGTACGGCAACAAGGTGCTGCGCTGCTACCTGCAGAAAGGAAAGAAGGCGATCCCGGTCAATCCCAGGGAAGCGGAAGTGGAAGGGGTGGCCTGCGTGGCCAGCGTGAAGGATCTGCCCGCGGAGGTGAAGAGCCTCTCGATCATCACCCCGCCCAGGATCACCGAGCAGGTGGTGGCCGAGGCCATCGCCAAGGGGATCGAGAACATCTGGATGCAGCCGGGGGCGGAGAGCCCCGCTGCCGTGGCAGCCGCCGAAAAAGCCGGGCTCAATGTCATCGCCGACGGCAGCTGTTTGCTGGTGGTGCTGGGGTACAGCGAGGGGCACTGAAAGGGCTGCGATGAGTGACCGGGATGATGGGAATCATGAGAAGAATGGGAGTTATGGGAGAAAGGCCTTTCATAATTCCCATGACTCCCATAATTCCCATAGCTCCGAAATACCGCAACCGGCCATCCTCCCCCCGCGGGGCGACTACCAGACCCTGCTCTCCTACCAGAAGTCCGAGATAATCTACCAGATCACTTTCCGCTTCTGCCGGCGCTTTCTCCGCAGGGGTGACCGCACCATCGACCAGATGGTGCAGGCGGCCCGCTCGGGCAAGCAGAATATCGTCGAGGGGAGCAAGGCGGCGACCACCTCGAAAGAGATGGAGATCAAGCTGACCAACGTGGCGCGGGCCAGCCTGGAGGAGTTGCTGGAGGATTACCGCGACTACCTGCGGGTGCGCGACCTGCCGATCTGGGACAAGCAGAGCCGCGAAGCGCTCTATGTGCGCAAACTCGGCGCCACCTCGGCCATTTCTTTCGAAACATTTCGGCAGTTCACCGAGACCCGCCCCGCCGAGGTGGTGGCCAACATCGCCATCTGCCTGATTCACCAGACCAACTACCTGCTCGACCAGCAGCTCAAAGCCATGGAAAAGGCCTTTCTCGCCGATGGCGGCCTGCTCGAGCGCATGACCCGCGCCAGGCTACAGATGCGGAAAGGTCAAAAACCCTGAGAGCCATGAGAATAATGGGAATTATGAAACCAATGAAGTTCATAATTCCCATCCTGTGATCCTCCCCGGCAAAGAAAAAGCGCCCCGACCGGAGCGCTTTTTTTTAGCCGCATTAGTTAAACCAGCAGCATCCGATCCTGACTGAACTCCTCGCCGCGCACCGTGTAGAAGCGCTCGAGCAGGTCTTCGACCTTCATCTGCCGCTTCTCCTCTCCAGACACATCGAGAATCACCTTGCCCTGGTGCATCATGATCAGCCGGTTGCCGAGCTGCAGGGCCTGCTTCATGTTGTGGGTGACCATCAGCGCGGTCAGCTGCTGCTCGCGCACCAGGCGCTCGGTGAGTTCGAGAATCTGCTGGGCGGTTTTGGGGTCGAGGGCGGCGGTGTGTTCGTCGAGCAGCAGGATCTCGGGGCGCACCAGGGTCGCCATGAGCATGGTCAGGGCCTGGCGCTGACCGCCGGAGAGCAGACCGACCTTGTCCCTGAGGCGCGCCTCCAGCCCCAGGCCGAGCTGTTTCAGCTGCTCGCGGAACAGTTCGCGGTCGTGCCCCTTGACCCCCAGGCCGAGCAGGTGGGGCCTGCCGCGGCGCAGGGCCAAGGCCAGGTTCTGCTCGATGGAAAGCGTCCCGCAGGTGCCGAGCAGCGGATCCTGGAAAACCCGGCTGATGAAGCGGGCCCGGCGGTGCTCGGACCATGCGGTGACGTCCTGCTCGTCGAGCAGGATGCGCCCCCCCTCCAGGGGATAGGAGCCGGCCAGGCAGTTGAGCAGGGTCGACTTGCCGGCGCCGTTGGAGCCGATCACGGTGATGAAGTCGCCGCGGCGTACCCGCAGGTCGACGCCGCTAAGGGCCAACACCTCGTTGATGCTGCCGCGGTGGAAATACTTTATTATTCCCTGCAGTTCGATCATCGGAATCTCAGCCTCCGGCGCACCTTGGGCGCGGTCAGGGCCGTCACCACCAGCAGTGCGGTGATCAGGTTGAGATCGCTGGGAGTGAAGCTGAAGCGGCCGAGCTTCAGCCCCAGGGCCAGGGCGATGGCCAGCCGGTAGATGATCGAGCCGAGCAGGGCGGCGATGATCGCCCGGTTGATGGAGCGGTCGCCGATCAGGGTCTCGCCGACGATCACTGAGGCGAGCCCGGCGACGATGGTCCCCACCCCCATGTTCACGTCCGCCGCCCCCTGACTCTGGCAGAGCATGGCGCCGCTCAGGGCGACCAGGGCGTTGGAGAGCCCGACGCCGATGATGATAACGTTGTGGGTGTTGACCCCCTGGCTGGTGATCATCTGCTTGTTGTCGCCGGTGGCGAGCATCGCCAGGCCGAACTCGGTGTGCAGAAACCACATGAGAAAACCGGCCGCCAGCAGGCAGATGCCGCCGAACAAGAGCGGCGCCGCCACCGAGGGGGAGAGCCCGGCGCCGTAGAGGGGATCGAGGATCGTCCCCTTGCCGAGCAGGGTCATGTTGGGCCGCCCCATGACCCGGATGTTGATGGAGTAGAGGGCGATCATGGTCAGGATCGAGGCGAGCAGGTGCAGGATGCGGAACTTGGTGTTGAGCACCCCCGTCACCATCCCGGCGAGGAAGCCCGCCGCCATGGCGATGGCCAGGGAAACGAAAGGATCGATCCCCGCGGTGATGGCCACCGCCGAGACCGCCGCCCCCAGCGGCAGGCTGCCGTCGACGGTGAGGTCGGGAAAGTCGAGGATGCGGAAGGTGAGATACACCCCCAGCACCATCAGCCCATAGGCGCACCCCTGTTCCAGGGCGCCGAGAAACGCGTACCAGGTCATATTTCTAAAGGTCTCTGAAAAAAATTAACCACGAAGGACACGAAGGGCACGAAGAAGGGCCCCAAAAGGCTTTACTTCGTGTACTTCGTGTCCTTCGTGGTGAGAAGGTCTTTTTGTTCTCCGCAGGTTATTCGACGATCTTGTCGGCCCTCTTCAACATCGCCTCGGCAATCTCCACCCCCATCTTCTTCGCCGAGGCGGGGTTGAGGTGGATCTGGAACTCCCTGAGAGTCTCCACCGGCATGCCGGCGGTGTCAGCGCCCTTGAGCACCCGGGCGGCCATCTCGCCGGTCTGCCGGCCCATCTGGTAGTAGTCGACGGCCAGGGCGGCGATGGCGCCGCGTCCCACCGAGTCGACGTCGGCGGCGAAGATCGGCAACTTGCTCTCGTAGCCGACCTTGGTGATCGCCTCGAAGGCCGAGACCACCGTGTTGTCGGTGGGGATGTAGACCGCATCGCTGCGGCCGACCAGGCTCTTGGCCGCCTGGTAGACCCCGGCTGAGTTGGCGATGGTCGCCTCCTCGAGGGTGATGCCCAACTGGTCGCAGACCTGCTTGAGGGCCTTGACGATGCTCACCGAGTTGGCCTCGCCCGAGTTGTAGATCACCCCCAGGCGCTTGAGCCCGGGGAGGAACTCGCGGATCAGATCGACCTGCCGGTCCACCGGGCTCATGTCGGTGGTGCCGGTGATGTTGCCGCCGGGCTTCTCCAGGCTCGGCACCAGCCCGGCGCCCACCGGATCGCTGACCGCGGCGAAGACGATGGGGATCTTCTTAATCACCTGGGCGCAGGCCTGGCTGGTCGGGGTGGCGATGCTCACCACCAGGTCGGGGTTCTCGCCGAGAATCTGCCGGGCGATGAGGTTGGCGGTGGAGATGTTCCCCTGGGCTACGTGGATGTTATAGCTGACCTCGAACCCCTGGGCGGCCAGCTCGTCCTGCACCCCTTTGCGCAGGGCGTCGAGCGCCGGGTGCTCGACGATCTGGTTGAAGGATATGGTGTAGCCTTTGGCCAGGGCCGGCAGGGCGGTCATGGCGATAATGGCAAGGGCGGCGGCGAACTTTTTCACGGTGATCCTCCCGGGCGGGTCAGTGGTCTAGCCAGTGCGAGGTCCTAATCTAAACGGAATCCAGGGGTTTCGTCAAGAATCCCCTCGGCAAAACGGGGGAGGGAGGCTTTTTCCCTCCCTCCCCCGCTGACTTGGGAGGTCTGAACACCAGGTAAACCGCAGCGAACCTTCCCCCTCAGAAGGGGATGGCGAAGGTCAGGTACAGGCTGTCCACCCCTGGGTTCTTGTCGTGAATCTCGGCATTGGAGATATGTACGAAACGCAAACCCAGGCGCGACCGGTTGGCAAACTGGTAGGCTACGCCGATTTCGTCACTAAACTGCAATACCCCGCCCAGATCCTTGCTGTCCCCCGCCTCGTAGGCACCGAACCCGATCAGCGGGGTGAACACCAACCTGCCCACGGCCAGCTCCGCATAGAGCGCGGCATAGGCCATGGCCCCGCCATCCACGTTGGCCATCACCCCCAGGGCCGGGCCGATAAAGGACAACTTATTGCCGAAGCGCAGCTGAAGGGTGCCCGCAGCGCTTTCGTTGCCGCCATGGAAAGCACCGTACCCCCCCGCTCCCAGATCGAGGTAATGGGGGGCATCCCCCAGGACTTTGAGGCCTCCCAGTTGGTAAACGACTTCGGCCTGCTCCGCCGCCCGGCTTGCGCCGGCAACCGCCATGACCAGGCCGATTCCCAAAAGGACCAGCATCAGATGTTTCATCTCTCCTCCTTGCACCCCTGCGGCACCCGCGCTTTTCGAGCGAACCGCAGGAAATCAATAGTCTTATAGAGAGTTTACGCCTGGGCGAACGAATGTCCAGCAGGCCCGGGGTTTTCTAAAAACAAAAAGGCCGCTCCCGAATTTCGAAGCGGCCATGGTTTTAATTTTCGACCTGAACTAGGTCGCGATGGAGCCCCCTCAGGTGAAGCCCGAACCGGCGGTGCAGGCGTAGCAATGATCCCCAACGGCGATGGGAGTCCCCGGCTCGGGCAGCCCCGGCATCATCGCCACATGGATTTTCTCCCCCCCCAGGGGCAGCCCTTCGGCCTGGTTGAAGTCACAATCGTAGAGGTAGCCGTCCCAGGAGACCGAAACCAGGGTGCGGCACATCAGCCCGGACACCGTGCAGGGGTTGAAACTCTGCGCCAGCTTTTCCATGTAGGGGCGATAGTTGCCGGATTTCTCCAACCAGGCGCGGAATCGGCCCAGGGGCATGTTGGCGAAGGTGTAGATGTGATTGAAAACGATGCCGAACTTGCGCTCGAGATCGCGCTTGAACTTGCGCTCGGCCTCCTGCTGGGAGGTGGGCAGAAAGGCCCCGGCGGGATTGGCCACCAGGTCGAGTTCCAGCCCGCTCCCCTCGATGCCGTAACCCTCCTCGTTGAGGCGCCGGAGCATGGCGATGCTCTGCTCCCAGACCCCCTGGCCCCGCTGGGAATCGGTCTGGCCGGGGTTGGTGGCCGGGAAGGAGGAGACAATGACCACCCGCTGCCGGACGCAGAGCTCCAGCAGTCGTTCGCGCCCCTCCTGCCCCAATGCGGTGAGATTGGAGCGCAGCATCAGGCGGGGGGTCAGCGGCGCCAGTTCCCCGATCAGGTATTCGATGTCCGGCACCATCTCAGGAGCCCCGCCGGTGATGTCGATGACCTCGAAACGCACCCGGCGCGCGTAGGCGATGACGTCGTTCATCGTCGCCCGTGACATCACCTCCCGGCGTGTCGGGCCCGCCTCGAGGTGACAATGGCGGCAGGCCTGGTTGCAGAGCAGGCCGACATTGACCTGCAGGGTGTGGGTCTCGCCCCGCACCAGCTCCAGCCCATGGCCTTGCAGGGATTGCGAAAAAGCGCCATCCTGCGCAGGGAGATCCGACCTTCGGCTGCCGGCAGGCTCCTGCCTGGGTTCTTCTTGCTTCATGCTGTTGGTCCCCGTCCGCTCACATGGAGATTTTTTCGGCGATGCGCCGCATCTGCATACCGTGCACCAGCGATGCCCCGCCGCGGATGGCGGTGACCACGTGCAGGGCCTCGGTCATCTCCCCCAGGTTGGAGCCCTTTTCCAGACAGGCCCTGGTGTAGGCATCGATGCAGTAAGGGCACTGGACGGTGTGGGCCACCGCCAGGGCGATCAGCGCCTTCTCCCGCTCGGTCAGCTCCCCCTCGGCGAACACCTGGCCGTAGTAGTCGAAAAACTTCTTGGCCAGTTCCGGGGCCTCCTTGCCGATTTCGGCGAATTTGGGCAGATCGGCCGGATCGTAATAGTTTTCCATTTGTGGGATCCCTCTTGAATAATGGGTTGATGGGGCGCGCCCCGGGTAGCGGATCGCTTCAGAGTACCACAGGGCCCGCGCCGGGGCCACCTTGCTGCCTTCCCCAACTCCTCAGTTTGTCTGAGGGGCCGCGGACTTGGGAGAGACCAGCTCACCGATGAACAGGCTGCCGTTGTGGACGAAGAAGAAGGAGGGCAGCCCCTCGGCCAGCTCGGCCAGGCGCCGCGCATACTCCTCCTCTTCTCCCGGCTCGGGGGCGGCCAGGCCGAGAAAGACCAGGTCGGCCGCGGCGCTCTGGCGGTGGATCAGGTCCACCACCGTGACATCCTCCGGCTTGACCATGACCTCGATCTCGGCATTGATGCGGATCTCGGGGATCAGGCGGGCCAGGGTCCCCTCGGTCTTCTCCTTCATCAGCTGGTTGGAGGCGACGCTCTTGATGTGGATGTGGGCGTCGCGCCAGTCGGGGTTGCGGCTGAGCAGGTAGGCGAGCAGCAGCATCAGGTCGCCGTTGCGCTGCAGCCCTCCCCACCAGACGTGGATGGTCCGCGGCTTGCCCTCTTCGCTCGGGCCGAGGGGCTGCACCTTGCCGATGAGCATCGACTGGTGCAGACGGCGCAGCCGGCGGATGACGCGCAGAAAATGCACCAGCCGCTCCTGGCTGTCGGGCCAGCCGAGCAGCACGGTGTTGCTTTCGATGCCGGCGATGCCGTTGGCCTGGGCCACCGCCACGATCCCCCGCTCGATGTTCTGCACCACGTCCACCTCGCCGAAGGCGACGATCCCCTCCCGCTTGAGGATGGCGTCGATCTGCTGCTGGCGCTCGTGGGTGTCGAGATCCAGGTCGAGCAGGTCGCCGACCACCAGCTCGGCCACCGTCACCACCCCGCGGTCCTCGCTGAACCAGGCGCCGTAGCGCACCAGCTCGAGCCGTCGCTCGATGTTGCCGACGAAGGCCAGAACGTGCGGCCGCCAGTTGCGCGCGGTCATCGGCCGATTGGACAGGCGGACCAGCGCCCAGCGGATGATCGCCTCGTAGACGTCGCGGCGCACGTCCCCCCAGTCCTCCTTGCGCTCGCGGCGCTTGAGCAGCAGCCAGAGGCTCAGCTCGATGACCACCGCGGCGATGCTCGCCGGCAGGTTGATCAGCACCATGACGGCAAAACAGCCCAACGCCCCGGCCAGACTCACCGCCCAGTGCACCTGCACCCGGGGACGCCAGGAGGGGTTGCCCGAGAGTTTTTCCAGGGCAGCGACCAGGTTCACCGTCCCGTAGACCGTGAGAAAGAACATGGTCACCACCGTGGCCACGGTGTTCAGCGAGCCGAGAAAAACCGCCCCGAGGGCCAGAGCCAGGGTGACGATCAGGCCCAGGACCGGCTCCTGCTGTTTGCCCGCCAGGGTGGCCAGCTGGCGCGGCGCCAAGTGGTCCATGGCCAGGGCCTGCAGGGTGCGCGGCGCGCCGAGCATGGAACCGACCGCCGAGGAGAAGATCGCCCCCCACAGCCCGGGAAGCACCAACCAGGGGCCGAAAACGGCAATTTTGGTCCAGACCAGCGGATCCTCGCGCAGGCTCTGGATGTCGCTGCCCATGGCGAGCAGCACCGGCACCACCAGATAGACCCCGAAGCCGGTCAGGGTGGCCAGCAGAGTCCCCCGCGGAATGGCCTGGCGGGGGTCCTGCAGATCGCCGGAAAGACTGAGACCGGCCATGATGCCGGTCACCGCCGGGAAGAAGACCGCGAATACCGCCCAGAACCCCACCTCCCCCGACGCCGCGACCAGCGCCCCGGCCTCTGGTGTCTCGTGAAACAGGGCGCCGCCGGCCAGGGCCAGCAGGGACAGGGCGATCAGCACCATGATCGGCAGCTGGGAGCGCAGGGCGGCTCCGGCACCGCGAAAGGCCAGGGCCCCCACGGCCAGGATGATCAGAAAGGCGGCCGCCTGAACCGGCACCCCCGGCCAGACGAAACGCAGGGATTCGGCCAGGCCGAAGGCGTAGAGGGTGACTGAAAAGGCCTGGGAGAGAAACAGGGGCAGGCCGATGGCTCCGCCGATTTCCAGACCCAGGCTGCGGGAGATAATGAAGTAAGCGCCGCCGACCCCGACCCGACTGTTGGTCGCCACCGCGGAGAGGCACAGGGAGGTGATGATGGTGATGGCGTTGGCCAGGACGACGATAAGCAGGGTCTTCAGCAGCCCGACATGCCCCACGACCCAGCCGAAGCGCAGGTACATGATGACCCCGAGAATGGTCAGGATGGTCGGAGTGAAGACCCCCAGAAAGGTGCCGAGCTTGCGCCCCTGCGCCGGGGGAAAACGCCGGGTCCCGGCCGGCCGGGCGGGTCGCTCACGCTGGAACATATCGAACATGGGCACTCCCTCCCGCGCAGCCGCCTCCCGGGCCCAGCCCTGCAGCGGGGCGTTCCCTGGAGGGAAAATCCGATAGGAAAAACCCAATACTAGGTCAGAATTCGCAGAAAAATCAACCGCCAACGGCTCGCGCCGCCCAGCGGCCGGTTCCGGGGGGGGGACCCGGTGAAGGTTCACCGCCAGGGTCCCCGGCGGCAAGCCGCCCCGGAACTGAAAAGGCCCCCCGACGCGCGGGGGGCCTGGGAAAGACCTCTGCTTACGGCAGGGGAAAATCAGCCAGCCGAGACGCTGATGAAGATCAGCCCCTGCTTGCCGGTGTTTTCCACCCCGTGGGATTTTCCCGCCGGCACCACCAGGACCTTCCCCGGGCCGATGGCTTCGGGGGCGTCGTCGCTGAGGAAATTCCCCCCGCCCTCGAGCACCACCCAGATATGGTCACCGGCATGAACATGGGGATGAATATGCTGCCCCGGCAACAGGCACCAGAGCGTGGTGCGGGAATGCGCGGTCTCGGCGAGCGAAACCTTGTTGGCCTTTTCGGTGTTGAAATCCACCTTGTCCTTGTAATCGCAGAATACGGTCACCATGCTCACTCCCCCGGAGAAAAATAAAAAGGCGCCCGGAACACTTCCGGGCGCCTCGATATTAAGTCAGCCGGCATTCCGCCGTCAAGACTTGCTTACCTGGACGGCCACCCGGTTGCGGCCGGCAGGGATGATCTGCTGAATGTTGAGATCGGCAAAATGGTAGGGTGCAAACAACAGGCCCTTGGCGGTTTGCTGGCTGATGCGCACCGCCCCCTTGGCCGAACCGACGCTGGAGGTCAGGGTAACCGCGTCGCCCTCCTTGACCCCGCAGGCCGAGGCGTCCTCCGGGTGCATCTCGATGTACCCGCCAGGAGCCACGGCCAGGCAGCCGTCGGCGGCGGTGGACGTGGTCCCGAATTGGAAGAGGATTTTGCCGGCCAGCAGCTCCAGCCCCTTGCCGGCCGCTTCGCCCCCCTGGGCGGGATAATAGGTCAGGGCGGCTTCCTCGAGGCGGAACGGCTCTTTCAGGCAGGGCTTGCAGCGTCCCTGGCCGACGAAACAGACCTCGGAATAAAGAGGAGCCAGCTCCTTGATCTCGGCAAGCACCGCCTCGGGGTTCAGCTGGCGGCTCCTGGAGGCGACCCGGTTGTAGAGGTCGGTCAGGATATCCCAATCCTCCCGGGCCTCGCCGAGGGGCGCGAGGGCTTTGCCGAGGCAGCTGACCCGCTGGTCGAGGGAGGTGACGCTGCCGCTCTTTTCCGCGAATGAGGTGCCCGGCAGCACCACGTCGGCCAGCTCGGTCAGCTCCGAGGCGAGAATGTCCTGCACCACCAGGCAGTCGACTTTTTGCAGCGCCTGGCGCCAGCGGCCGCTTTCCGGGAAGGAGACCAGCGGGTTGACCGCCGCCAGGTAAAGCAGCTTGATCTCCCCTTTCTCGATCCCCTCGAGAATCCCCTGGGCATCCAGTCCGCCCTTGGGGAGCTGGACCTTCCATGCCTGCTCGAAGCGCCCCCGTGCGGCCTCGTAATCCTGGTGTCCGGGCAGGGCCTCGGGACGCACCCCCATGTCGAGCAGCCCCTGCATGTTGCCTTTTTCGTCTACCGGGAAAAGGCCCCCGACGTCGCCGTGCAGGGCGCCGCAGACCATGGCCAGGTTGGCGATGGCGAGCACCTTCTGCTCGGCCCCCACGCTGCGGGTGATGTCCCCACCGAAAACCACCGCCACCGAATCGGCCTGTCCCAGGTAGAGGGCGGCCTCCTCCAGGTTCCCGAGGCTCAGGCCGGTGGCCGCGGCGGCCTCGGCGAGATCGATCCCCTGCAGATGCTGCTTGAGCTCATCGAGATTGTTCAGATAGCGTGCGAGGAAACCCTCGTCGGCCAGTCCCTTGTCGAGCAGGATGCGGGACAGAGCATTGGCCAGAGCCACCTCGCTGCCGGGGCGGTAGTTGAGGAAGGATTCGGCATAGCGCACCAGCTTGACCGGGCGCATGTTGGCCACTACCAGCTTGCCGTCGTGCTTGCGGCAGGCCTTCTCGATCTGCCAGTCGATGGCCGGCGCCTCGGCGGTCACATCCGAGCCGAACACCAGCACCGCCCCGGCCCTGCCGATACGGTCCATGGAGTTGCTTGCCCCGCGCAGACCCAGGGCGCCGTCGAGGGTCTTGAGGGCGCGCAGGGCGCCGAAGCGGGCCTCGGAGTCGATGTTGTTGCTGCCGATGGCGGCGCGGAACAGCTTCTGGAACAGGTAGTTTTCCTCGTTGGTCAGCCGCGCCGAACCGAGGCCGGCAATGGCGCCGGCACCGCCTGCCGCGCAGAGTTCGCGGATCTTGCCGGCCACGGTGCCCAGGGCCTCGTCCCAGCCGACCTCGCTGACGCTCGCCCCCTTGGCACTGCGCACACTGGGGCGCAGCAAGCGCTTGGGCGAGTTGACGTAGCCGTAGCCGAAGAACCCGCCGATGCAGAGCTGGCCGTCGTTGACCGTCACCCCGTCCTCGGAGGTGACCCGATAGATCTGGTTGTTCTTGACGTTGATGTCGATCTGGCACTGGCTGCCGCAGTAGGTGCAGACCGAGGGGGTCTTGCGCAACTCCCAGGGACGGGCCTTGAACTTGAAGGTTTTGGAGATCATTGTCCCGGTGGGGCAGACCTGCACGCAGCTGCCGCAGAATTCGCAGAGCTCCAGGTGCTTGTCGATGAACGCCCGGTCCCCCTTGTCGTTGAGCCACAGCGAGCTCGAACCGACCGCCTCGTGGCAGACCTTGACGCATTTCTCGCAGAGGATGCAGCGTGAGGGGACCTGCTGGATCAGCGGCCACTCGTCGATGGTGGGGTGGTTGACGTCCTCGGCCTCGAAGGGCTGGGAGGTGACGTCGAGATCGTAGCAGATGTTCTGCAGGTCGCATTCGCCGCCGGCGTCGCAGACCGGGCAGTCGAGGGGGTGGTTGACCAGCACCATCTCCACCAGTTGCCGGCGGATGGCGCTGAGCTTTTCGGACTGGGTGGTAACAACGATGCCGTCCTTGACCGGGGTGTTGCAGGCGGTCATCGGCCGGTCGACGCCGGTGATCTCCACGGCGCAGATGCGGCAGGCACCCGTCGGCGAGACCTTCTGCAGCCAACACAGGGTCGGAATGGCGATGTCGATCTTGCGGGCCGCCTCCAGGATCGTGGTTCCCGCAGGGACGCTTACCGTCTTGCCGTCTATTGTCAAGCTGACCATATTATTCTCACCTCAAAACCTGGCTGATAACCCGAACTGCGCACCCGGGCCCGCCGCCGCAATAAAGAGAAGGATGTCCTGGACCTACATGGCAACCATGGCCACGCGATAACAGCGCAGGCAACGCTCGGCTTCCTTGACCGCCTGGCTGTTGGTGAAGCCGAGTTCCACCTCGCAGTAGTTCTTGTAGCTGGCCCGTTCCCGACCATGGATCTCGCTCTGGTGCTCGCGTTTGGCCGAATCGAGCCAGGGGACCTGCTCGCTCTTGTCGTACACCCCCAGGTTGGTGAGAATGTCGTCGAAGATCTCGTCGTCGCTCAGGTATGCCTTGCCTTCCTCGAGCCAGCGCTGGATCACCCGGGCGGCCCGGTGTCCGTTGCCGACGCAGGCCACCACGGTGAGCGGGCCGATTTCGGCGTCACCGCTGGCGAACACCCCGTCCAGATCGGTGATGAGGGTCCGCGAAAGGTAGTTGCCCATGCCGTCCTTGAGCGACTTGCCCTCGGCATCCTTGAGCGGCAGGTACTTGGTGACCACCGTATTCCAGCGGGTGATGTCGATCCCCATCCCCTCGGGGATGAAAGAGAGGTCGGGGTCCTGGCCGATGGCCGGAATGACCGTGTCGCACTCGATGATGAACTCGCTCCCCTCCACCGGCTGGGGGCGCCGGCGGCCCGAGGCGTCGGGCTCGCCGAGTTCCATGCGCACGCACTCGACGCCGGTGACCTGCTCCTTTTCATCGACGACAATCTTGGTGGGCAGGACCAGGAATTCGAACTTGACCCCTTCCTCATCGGCGCCGTCGACCTCCCAGACATCGGCAGGCATCTCCTTGCGGGTCCGGCGATAGAGCAGGGTCGACTCCTCGGCCCCCTCGCGCAGCGCCACGCGGACGCAGTCGATGGCGGTGTTGCCGCCGCCGACCACCACGACCTTCTTGCCCATGCCGGTGGGGCGGCCCATGTAGGCCTCGCGCAGAAAATCGATGCCGCCGGTGAGAAAGCCCTTGTAGCCCTTGTCCTCACCTTCGACCCCCATCGGCTTGGAGCGATGGGCGCCGGGGGCGAGCAGCACGGCGTCGTACTTCTCCTTGAGCTGGGGCAGGGTGATGTCCTTGCCGATCCGGGTGTCGTAGATGATCTCGACGCCCAGGGCGCTGATGATGTCGATGTCGCGCTGCAGGATGTGGCGCGGCATGCGGTAGGGGGGGATGCCGACGGCGATCATGCCGCCGCCGTACCCTTCGGGGAGCGCCTCGTAGATGGTGACCGGGAACCCTTCCAAAGCCAGGTAGTAGGCCGCCGCCAGGCCGGCCGGCCCGGCGCCGACCACCGCGACGGTCTGGTTCTTGCGCGGCTTGGGGCGCATCGGCGGCTCCTGCTTGCGCAG
The DNA here is from genome assembly GCF_019704135.1 of Desulfuromonas versatilis. NCBI lineage: Bacteria > Pseudomonadati > Thermodesulfobacteriota > Desulfuromonadia > Desulfuromonadales > Desulfuromonadaceae > Desulfuromonas > Desulfuromonas versatilis. The sequence goes on along the minus strand of NZ_AP024355.1, from coordinate 502,700 downwards.
CATCTCCCAGTCGGCCGCGCTGCGCTTGAGCACCATGATGCTGATCGGTTCGTCGACGTTTTTGCGCCGGCAGGCGGTTTCGCAGGGGTGGGGGCAGACCCTGCCGCACACCGAAGGCAGCGGCATGTTCTCCCGGATGGTGGCCAAGGACTCGTCGAAACGGTATTCCTTGATCGCCTCGATGTAGGCGGGGATGTCGATGTGGGCCGGGCACTTGTCCTGGCAGGGGGCGGTCAGTTTGACCTGGTAGCGGGAGGCGGCCCGGGGCTTGCGCTCACCGCTGATGTAGGCGAGATAGTCGGCGCGAAAGTGCTTGACCGTATCGACCAGCGGCTTGGCCGAGCTCAGGCACAGGGTGCACTTGCAGTTCTGCAGCAGCTCGGCCACCGTCTCGATGGTGTCCAGGTCGCGCTCCTCGCCGTGACCGGAGAGGATGCGGGCCAGCGTGTCCTGCAGGACGCGAGTCCCCTTTTTCCCCGGCGTGCACTTGGCGCAGCAGTAATCTTCCTGAACCCGCTTGGCATACTCCGCGGCCATGGCCACGATGTCCACCTTCGGGTCGGCGACCACCACCCCGTCCCACCCCAGGAAGGCAGCCCAGGGCCGCTCTCCGTCGTAGGTAGCGGGTAACTTCAGATTGGCAGGTTGCGCCTCGCTGCCGCCGCCCTGGCGATTGTCGACAATCTTACTACCCCAACTGGAAAAAACGATCTGGGCCAAACCGACCTCCCATACGTACCTGCCCCCTAACCGCTAAAAGGGCACGCAGAAGTCCTTGAAAGTTTCGGAAACGCTGCACAAATTCCTGTGTCAAATGCTCATCATTTTGTATACAGTATGCAGTTAAATAGCATATCTGTTAAACCTAAATCAAGGGGAAATTTGCCCCGCATTCACCAAAGACTCCTAATAAAGGATCGAAATGACGGGGGCTTTTCTCGACCCCGGCGGGGATGGGCCTGCGGGTAGTCGAGCCGCGCAGAAGGGACTCCTGAAAGTTCAGGGAAATGGCGGGAATGGTGAGGTGATGGTCCAGACCCCGGGGTGGTAGCGATCTCCCCCGAGGTAAGCCCAATGCTGGGAAAAACGGAATTTTTTCACATTAAGCGAGGGGAGCAGGTAGTATTCGACCACCATCCGGGCCTCGGCTTCCCTGCCCTGCTCCAGCAACTCGATGGTTTCGAAACGTACGTCGACTATGCGCAGGTCCTCCCTGCCCAGGTACCGCTGCCGGTAATCCTCGGCATACTCGGGGAGCATGTGCCGCGCCGTCCCGGAAACATCCATCCAGCGCAGTCGCTGGGCGAAATCCCGGCTGGCCAGATGGAATTCCTTGCCGGGCTGCACCACCACCCCGCAGCCGCCCAGGAGGAGAAAAAAGAGCCCCAGCAGGGCCAAACCTTTGATTCTGCGCATCAGCTCACCCCTTTTTTCGGAGTTCTCTTGCAAGTCGGGCAACCTCAGTTAAAATGAGTCTCCACTGTGACCAGGTTGCGAGGAGCCGGAAATGAACAAGGTGGAAATTTATACCAAGAGCTACTGCCCCTACTGCAAGCGGGCCAAGGAACTGCTGCGGATCAAGGGGGTAAGCTTCGTTGAATACGACGTCACCGCCGACCCGCTCAAGGAAAAGGAGATGCAACAGCGCTCCGGCCGCCAGACCGTTCCGGAAATTTTCATCGACGGCGTGCTGCTGGGGGGCTGCAGCGAACTCTTCGACCTGGACGAAACCGGCGAGCTCGACGGCCGGCTGGGTCTCAAGGCGCAGCGCCGCGGATAAACTCCACCAGCTCCCGGGCCAGTCCCACCTTGCCGAAGGGGGGCATCAGGTACCAGCCACCGACTTTGCCCCGCCCGGCCTCCACCAGCTCCCGGGCGATAGCCATCCCTTCCCGCACCCCTTCCTCGCCACTTTTGCCTTTCATGCGCCTGCGCACCTCTTCCGGCAGGGTAATCCCCGGCACTTCGTTATGCAGGAACTCGGCGTTCCGCTCACTCACCAGCGGCAGCACCCCCACCAGGACAGGGATTTCCAGGGGGTCGGTCTGCTCGATCAGCTGCTGGAGAATCCGTTCTGAGTAGATGGGCTGAGTCTGGACAAAGCGGGCACCGGCGGCGATTTTCTTGCGCAGCCGGTTGAGTTGCCCGGTCATGCTTGGCAGATTGGGGTTGAAGGCCGCCCCGAGCAGGAACTGGGTACGGCCGCCCAGCTCCGCCCCGAGCAGGCTCTTTCCGGCGTTGAGCGCCGAGAGCAGTTCGAGAAGCCCGACGGAGTTCAGGTCGAAGACGCTGGTTGCCCCCGATTCCCCCCCCACCGAAACCGGATCCCCGGTCACCGCCAGAATGTTGCGCAAGCCCAGCAGGTGGGCGCCCATCAGTTCCGAATGCAGGCCGATCAGGTTGCGGTCGCGGCAGGTGACATGGGCGATGACCTCGAGGCCGGTCTGCTCTTGGATCACCCGGGCCAGCGCCAGGTTGCCCATGCGGATGCGGGCCAGGGGATTTTCGGCCAGGCTGATGGCATCGACCCCCGCCGCAGCCAGCTCCCGGGCACCGGCGAGCACCTTTTCGCAGTCCACCCCCCTGGGCGGGTCGAGTTCCACGGTAACCACCGGCCGCTTGCCCCAGCCATCCAGGAAGGTCGGCCGCACTCCCGCCGGCGCCGCGACGGGTTCGGCGACCGCGGTGAGCCCCCGGACCGGGTGGAGCTTTCGCGCGGCAGGGCGCATCCCCTTGAGGGCCTCGGCCAGGGCGCGAATGTGCTCGGGAGTCGTCCCACAGCACCCCCCCACCAGCGCTGCCCCGGCGGCCACCATTTCGGCCCCCTTGGCGGCAAAATACTCCGGGGTGGCCAGGTAGATGTAGCGACCGTCCAGGTACTGGGGAAATCCGCTGTTGGGAAAGGCGGAGAGCGGCAGCGGCGAAACCGCCCCCATGCGCTCCAGCACCTGGATCAGCTCGCGGGGGCCCGAGCCGCAATTGGCCCCCAGCACCGAGGCGCCGGCCTCGGTGAGCCTGCGCGCACCGATTTCGGCGCTCACCCCTTCCCGGGTGCGCCCCCCCTCCAGGTAGGCCATCTGGGCCACCGCCGGCAGGCCCAGCTCCCTGGCCACATCGAGAACCAGCTCCAGATCTTCCAGGGAGGAGAACGTCTCCAGCATGAACAGGTCCACCCCCCCTTCGGCCAGCGCCTCCATCTGTTCATGGAAAACCGCCCGGCGCTGGGAACGGGGGACTTCAGCGGCTTCGCCGCGCGGACGGATCAGCGGGCCCACCGCACCGGCCACGAAGCGCCCGGGGCCGGCCGCCTGCCGGGCCAGCCGGGCCCCGGCCTCGTTGATCGCCCGAACCTTTCCCTCCAGGCCGACTGCGCCTAGGTTCAGGGCGTTGGCCCCGAAGGTGTTGGTTTCCACCAGAGCGGCGCCCGCGGCGAGATATTCCCCGTGCACCTCGCGGATCAGCTCGGGCTTGACCAGGTTGAGATGTTCGAAATTGACATCGAGCGGGGTTCCGCGGCTGTAGAGCAGCGTCCCCATGGCCCCGTCGCCGATGATCACCTGCTCGGCGAGACGATCCAGAAAGCGCGGGCCGCGATGGGCGGATTGGGTCATCGGCTATTCACCCTGTCGACAGAGGTTGGTCAGTGCGATTCGCGGACAATCACCGTATAGAACAGGTGTCCGTCGGATTCGGCAACCGAAAGGGAAAATTCCAGGGTCAGGCGGGTGCCGTCGCGACGGCGGCCCGTTACCCGATTCAACTCCTGCATCAGGCGGGCGCAGTTCTGCTTCAGGTAGGCCTCGACCCCCTGTTCGCCCAGCGAGGTGCACTCCTCGTGGATCAGCCGGTCAACCGACAGCCCCAGGGCCTCGCGTTTACTGTAACCGAAGATCCGCTCGGCCTGGCGATTGAACAAGATGATCTGGCCGTTGGCCAAAAAGGAGATGATGCCGTCGCGGGCGGTTTCGGTCAACACCCGGAAGCGTTTCTCCGATTCTTCGAGATGGCTGGTTTTTTCGCCCAGGTGCTCGATCATTTCGTTGAACCCCTCGATCAGCCTGCCGATCTCGTCGCGCCCCCGCGGCGGCAGCTTCTCCTCGAAGCGGCCGGTACGCACGATTTCCCCGATCGCCTCGCCGAGCAGCCCGAGGGGCCGGGTAACGGCGAAACGCGTCAACAGCCCCAGGCAGGTGATCAGCACCAGGAAAATGCCGCCGATCAGCAGGGTGTCGTTGCGGAAATTGGCCAGAATCTGCCGCTCCAGCTTGTCCATGGGAATGGTCACCGAGGCGGCGCCGATCACCTCGCCGATTTTGTAGTGATAAGCCTGGTCGGTTTGCGGGGGGAACAGGGTCTTGATAAATTCGGGGGCCACGGCCGGGTCGCTGTGACACTCCAGGCAGCTCTGGTCCGCGGTGAAGGCCTGCAGGTAGCGGAACACGGGTTGGCCGTCGAGTTCGGTAATGGCGTAATGCTCGCGCCAGGCGGCGTCGGCGACGAAGCGATCGAGCACCTCGGCCTCGAAGGCATCGGGGGCGTTTTTCGGATTGCGGTAGCGGTTGGAAACCTGGCGGATACGGTAATCGAGATCTTCGGCGACCCGTTGGCCGATGCGGTTGGAGGCAACCACGGGGATCATCCCGTAGCGCTGCTCGGAAAGGGGGATGTTCCCCACCTGCAGCTGCTGGGAGATGTACTCGCGGGCCTGGACCGCCTCGGAGGCGATGATGCGGGCCTTTTCCACCGATTCCTCGATGATGAACGCGCGCTGCTGACGATAGCTGATCATCGAGGAGAGCACGAAAAAGGAGATCAGGATCAGACCGATCAGCAGGACGATCTTGGTCAGCAAGCCCAGGTTTCGAAACAGGCCCATGGCGGCACTCCCCTCAGGTAGGACAAAGATGGCAGAAAGTCTAACCGGTATCGCCAGTTACGCAACCTGGCCGCGGAGGCTCACCCGCTTGAGAAACTGGCGCAGGATGGCGGCGGTCAACCCCCAGATCTCATTCCCGTCCACGGTGTAGAAGCAGACCGGAAACTGCCGCCCGCGGTGGCTCCAGTTCTCCTTGCGGAAGACGGCCGGGTCGCGAAGCTGCTCGAGATCCACTTCAAGCACCTCGGCGATCTCCTCCCGGTTGACCACGAAGGGGTAGGGATAGCGGAAGGTCCCGACGAAGGGGGTGACATGATAGCCGGCCACCGAGACGAAATCATCCAGGCGACCGAGCACGCTGACATCCCCGGCACGGATCCCCATCTCCTCTTCGGTTTCCCGCAGCGCGGTCGCCCGCAGATCGACATCGTCGGCATTTCGGGCGCCGCCGGGAAAGGAGATCTCCCCGCGGTGGTGATTCAGGCGGTCGCTGCGCCGGGTGAGCAGGACGGTGTCCCGCCCCTGCCTGCGGTAGATCGGCAGCAGCACCGCCGCCGGGCGCAGGCCCGCCTGGGGCAGGGCCCGCGGCAGGTGGCGCTCGAGGGCGCTGCTGATGAGATCCGGATCGAGCATCAGACCCTTAGCGAACTGGCGTTTTCCCGCAAACGGCCGATGGTGGCGCCATAGTCGGCGGTGCCGAAAACCGCGCTGCCGGCCACGAACACGTCGGCGCCGGCGGCGGCGATCTCGCCGATGTTCTCGGTCTTCACTCCGCCGTCCACCTCGAGTTCGACGTTCAGGCCGCGGCGCTCGATCTCCCGGCGCAGAGCGGTGATCTTGCCCAGGCAGGCCGGAATGAAGCTCTGCCCGCCGAATCCGGGGTTGACCGACATGATCAGCACCAGGTCGACCTCGTCGAGGATCACCTCGAGGGTCGATACCGGGGTGGCCGGGTTGATGGAGACGCCGGCCTTCTTGCCCAGGCTGCGGATCAGCTGCACGGTGCGGTGCAGGTGCGGCACGGCCTCCTGGTGCACGGTGATGATGTCGGCGCCGGCCCGGGCGAATTCGGGGATGTAGAGGTCGGGGTTCTCAATCATCAGGTGCACGTCGAGAGGCAGCCGGGTCACCCGGCGGGCGGCCTCGACCACCAGCGGACCGATGGTGATATTGGGGACGAAGTGACCGTCCATGACATCGACATGGACGTAATCGGCGCCGCCTTTTTCGATGGCCTGGATCTCCTCGCCCAGGCGGGCGAAATCGGCGGAGAGAATCGAGGGGGAAATCTTGATCATGAGTGCATCCTGTGAATCTGGAAAATTTTCAGGCGGTAAATCCGAAAAATTCGCATCACTCCACTTTGCCATGGGAGGGGCAAGAGTTCAACCTCTAATCCCCTTGCTGCCTGCGCAGGCGAACGGCGTAGAAGGCGTCCATGCCGCCGTGGCGGTGGGGGAAGCTGCGCAGGGCGCCCTGGTCGTCGAAGAGCTCGGCCCAGCCGGGCGGAGTCAGGGGACGCAGATCCTCGCGGGCGAAGCGGGGTTGGCGGGCCAGAAAACGGGCTAGCGTTTCCTCGCTCTCGGCCTCGGTGAGAGTGCACAGCGAATAGACCAGCACCCCGCCCGGGCGCACCAGCGCAGCGACGTTGTCAAGGATGCTGCCCTGCAGCGCAGCCATGCGCTTGATGTCGCCGGCGCCGCGCCGCCAGCGGATCTCGGGGTTGCGGCGCAACACGCCGAGCCCGCTGCAGGGGGCATCGACCAGCACCCGGTCGAAGCTCCCCGGCTCGAGAAAGGCCGGCGGCCGGGTCAGGTCCCAGGCCCGCGTCTCGATGCCGCGGCAGCCCAGCCGCCGCGCCCCCTCCTCGACCAGCCGCACCCGTTGAGGGTGCAGGTCGAGGGCGACCACGCCGGCCCGATTTTCCGCCAGCGCCGCGATGTGGGTGGTCTTGCCCCCGGGCGCGGAACAGGCATCGAGGATCCGCTCGCCGGGCCGGGCCCCGAGCAGATGGGCGATGAGCATGCTCGCCTCATCCTGCACCTGGTACCACCCCGCGGCGTCGCCCGGCAGCGGCGCCGCCGCCCTGGCGGTCAGCCTCACCCCCTCGGGCGCGTAAACGGTGGGTTCGGCCTGGTGGCCGGCCGCGCGGAGCATCTCCAGGTACTGGTCCCGGCTCCCTTTGAGGGTGTTGACCCGCAGGCAGAATGGCGGCTGGCCGGCCATGGCCTCCGCCAGGGCCGCGGCCTCCTGCGCCCCGTAGCGGCGCAGCCAGTCGCGGGCCAGCCAGGCCGGGAGCGACAGGCCGTGCTGCAGATGGCCGAGGGGGTCGGCCGCGGGATCGGGCCAGGGGATCTGTCCCTCGCCGCGGATCAGCGCCCGCAGGATGCCGTTGATGAATCCGGTGGCCCGCTCCAGGCCCAGGCGCCGGGCCAGTTCGACCGTCTCGTGGACCGCCGCCGGTGCCGGCACCCGGTCGAGCATGAGCACCTGGTAGGCGCCGAGCCGCAGCAGGTTCAGCACCCGCGACTCGACCTTGGAGAGCTGCTTGCTGCAGAAACGCGCCAGGGCAAAGTCGAGCCGCCCCCGCTGGCGCAGCACGCCGTAGACCAGCTCGGTGGCCAGCCCCCGGTCGCGGGGGTCCATCCCTGGACAGCGGGCGAGGGCCGCGTCCAGGGAGAGATCGGCAAAGCCACCCTCCTCCACCTGGCTGAGGACGGTAAAGGCAAGTTGACGCGGATCGGACGGTTTCAATGGGCGCTTCCTCCGGACAGCAGAACGGGGGCGTGACGATCACGCCCCCGAAACATATCAGGTTGGGCATTAAGGCGGTGCGTTGCACCCGCCAACGATTTACAGGGAGGTCATCGCCTCCAGGCGGCGGACCCTCTCCTCCACCGGCGGGTGGGTCGAGAACAGCGACTTGAGCCCGCCGCCGCTCAAGGGGCTGACGATGAACATATGGGCGGTGGCTTCGTTGACCTGCTGCATCGGCATGCGGCGGTTGGCCATCTCCAGCTTGCGCAGCGCGTTGGCCAGGTAGTAGGGGTTGCCGCAGAGCTTGGCGCCGCCCCGGTCGGCCTCGTACTCCCGCGAGCGGGAGACCGCCATCTGCACCAGCATAGCGGCGATCGGCGCGAGAATCATCATCAGGATCATCGCCAGCGGGTTGCCGTCCTCGTCGTCGCGGCCGCCGCCGAAGATCATCGCCCACTGGGCCATGTGGGAGAGGTAGGAGATGGCCCCGGCGATGGTGGCGACGATGGAACCGATGAGGATGTCGCGATGCTTGACGTGGCTCATCTCGTGGGCCATGACCCCCATCAGCTCCTCGCGGGTCAAAATCTGCAGAATCCCCTCGGTGGCGGCCACCACGGCGTGCTTCGGGTTGCGCCCGGTGGCGAAGGCGTTGGGGGTCGGCTGGGGCAGGATAAAGACCCGCGGCATGACCAGCCCGTTACGCTGGCAGATCTCCTGAACCACCTCGTAAAGGGTGCCGCTGGTCACCTCCTTGCCGCGGTACATGGCGATGACGATCTTGTCGGAGAACCAGTAGGAGCCCAGGTTCATCACCCCGGCCATGATCAGGGCGAACAGGGCGCCGCTGCGGCCGCCGACCAGTGATCCGGCGCCGACCAGCAGCAGGGTCAGCAGGGTCATCAATGCGACGGTTCGGAAGGTATTCATGTGTAGTCACCTCATGCGTGCTCGAATCGGGGATAAAAAACCGGCCCCCACCCGGGCGGCCGTGGAACTAAGAACAATATAATAACCTCCGGGGGCAAAATCAAGGACGGGTGGGGAGCACGTGCTCGTCGAGGGCGCTGCGCACCTCGGGCAGCAGGATGCCGGTGTTGAAGCAGGGGCCGTGGGGACGGTGGTTGAGAACCCCGATCACCGGCAGGGGGTAGGCGTCGCGAATCCCCGAGGTCAGGTCCCGTTCGCAGGCCACCGCAAGGATGAAGCGCGGGCGCTTCTCGACGATCAGCTTGCGCGCCAGGGTACCGCCGGTGGCCACGGCGATGTCGATGCCGCGCTCGCTGGCCAGGTCGGCCAGGGCGCTGATGTCGCACTTGTTGCAGCGGATGCATTTCTGCACATCGCCGGTGATCTTGATGGCGCAGTCGAAGAGCTGGATGCAGTGGGGGAGCAGGATCAGCGCCTCGCCGGGCGCGACCCGCAGCTTCTTGGCCCGCACCAGCTGGTTGTTGAGGGCGATGAAGGACTGCTGCAGGGTATCCCGATCGATGCCGAGGACCCGCCCCAGGGCGATGATGCCGGGAAACAGGTAGCGGATAACGACCCCCCGCAGCCGCTGGGAGATCAGCAGATCCTTGCCGGTGAGCAGGGTCAGCACCAGCAGGGTCAGCCCGCCCAGCACCACGACGGCCACCGCCGCCAGCAGGGCGCCGAGCAGTACCGGCAGCAGCGGATGGATGCTCCTCAGGCCGACGCTCGGCACCCACCACAGCAGCAGGCCGAGCCCCAGCACCAGGGCGCACGCCGCGGCGAGCAGGCCGATGAACAGCCGCTTGCGCGGCTGGAAGTCGTCACGCGGGGAGGGGACTGTCGACACTTCAGGACTCCAGGCGGGTGCCTTCGGCGAGCGCCGTGCCGCGCAGAAAGTCGGCAGCCTGCATCCGTTTCTTGCCCGGCAGCTGCAGCTCGCGGACCAGCAGCGCCCCGCTGCCGCAGGCAACAAGCACTCCCTCGGCGCCGGCCGCAAGGACCGTTCCCGGCGCACCCGAGGAGCCGGCCTGGGGCCGGGTGCGGGCGAGCTTCAGCGACTGGCCGGCAAGGCCGGTGAAGGCGCCGGGCCAGGGATCGAGGCCGCGCACCAGGTTGTGTACCTGTTCGGCGGAAAGGCTCCAGTCGATCAGCCCTTCCTCCTTTTTCAGCAACGGCGCGTAGGTGCTCAGGGCATCGTCCTGGGGGACCCGCTCCAGGGTACCGGCGCACAGCCGGCCCAGGGTCTGCTCCATCGCCTCGCGGCCCAGCAGGGCCAGCCGGTCGTGCAGCTCCCCGGCGGTCTCCTCGGGGCCTATGGCAAGGGAGCGCTTGACCAGCATGTCACCGGTGTCGAGCCCCACGTCCATATACATGGTGGTCACCCCGGTCTCGGCCTCCCCGTCGATCACCGCGCGGTTGATGGGGGCGGCGCCGCGGTAGCGCGGCAGCAGCGAGGCGTGCACGTTGATGCAGCCGTACCGGGGGATCTCGAGGACGCTCTTGGGCAGGATCTGCCCGTAGGCCACCACCACGATCAGCTCCGGGGCGATCCGGCGCAGCTCATCCACCACGGCCGGATCGCGGAGCTTGAGCGGCTGGTGGACCGGGATGCCGTGCTGCAGGGCCAGCTCCTTGACCGGCGGCGCGGCCAGCTTATTGCCGCGTCCCTTGGGGCGATCGGGCTGGGTATAGACGGCGCAGAGCTCGACTCCGGCATCGAGCAGCCCCTGCAGGGTCGGCAGGGCGAAATCCGGAGTTCCCATGAATACGGTGCGGAGGGATTGAGGTTTGATCACAGCTGCTCCTGCATCTGTTCCAGGATTTTTTTGTATTTTTTGCGAAACAACCCCTTTTTCAGAGGCGAGAGATGATCGACGAACAGAATACCGTCCAGGTGGTCGATCTCGTGCTGAAAGCAGATGGCCTCCAGCCCCGTCGACTCGCGCTCCACGGTGTTGCCGTCGAGGTCGAGATAGCGGACCCGGACCCGGGCCTGACGCTCGACCCGGGCATAGTAGCCGGGCACCGAAAGGCATCCCTCCTCTTCGCAGCAGTCCTCCTCACGGGAGAGGATTTCGGGATTGATCACCGTGAGCAGTTGCGGCGGCTCTCCCTTGGGGGCGCAGTCGATGACCACCAGTCGCTTGGAAACGCCCACCTGGGGCGCCGCGAGACCAACCCCGGGGGCCGCATACATGGTTTCGGCCATGTCGGCGGCCAGGCGGCGCAGGTCATCGTCGATCCCGGTCACCGGGGCGGCGACCTGCTTGAGCACCGGATCGGGGTAATGATAAATCTTGAGAAGGGCCATGCCGGTTTCCCTGTCCGTGGTTGAATCGCCGTACTGGCGGTTTTCCCTGCAATCCGCACATCATACGGGCAGCCAGCCGCCGATGTCAACCACAAGGGGTATCGGCAAAGAGCGTAATCCCGGCATTTTCCCGCCTGCCCCTCCCCTCGCCGCGGCCGTCTCCCCGAGGCTGAAAATTGGACTTGCCAGAAAGAAAAATTGGAGTATGCTTACAAACCATAAAGGGGAAATAATACCCCAACTGTTCTGAAGATTGTGCGCCACCGGCAAAAATCCAAAACAAGGGAGGTTTTATGAGAGAGCGACTGATCGCGGCCAACCTCTGGAACCGGGAGAACGCCGAGAACCCCGGGCAGAGCATCACCGCTGCCTGGCTGGTGCTGGCCCGACTGGGAGCGGCCTACCGCTATGGCGGCAAAACCCAGGATGGGCGGTTCGAGTACCTGATCGTCAACCCGCAGGGCGGCACCCTGCTCGCCTCCGGCAAGGGCATTTCGATCCCCGAGGCGATGTGCGAGGCGGCCCTGGCGGCCTGCGGCAGCCTCGCGCCCGGGGCAGTGCCGGCCGGCCCCGGCGCCGAAAAGCCTCGGTTGGTGCATTAAAAAAGCCGGAGCGCAGGCTCCGGCTTTGGGGTTGGATCCAAATGGGTCCTCAGGGCTGCCAGACCTTCAGCAGCGCCTCGGCCATCTCTGCGGGGCTGTCGGCCACCGAGATGCCACACTCGCGAAGGAACGCCTTCTTGCTGGCCGCATCCCCCTTGCCGCCGGAGATGATGGCGCCGGCATGGCCCATGCGCTTGCCCGGAGGGGCGGTGGCCCCGGCGATGAAAGCGGCGACGGGCTTGCTCATGTGATCGCGGACGTACTCGGCGGCCTTCTCCTCGGCGTCGCCGCCGATCTCGCCGATCATGATCACCGCCTGGGTCTCGGGATCGGCCTCGAACATCTGCAGCACGTCCAGGTGGCTGGTGCCGTTGACCGGGTCACCGCCGATGCCGACGCAGGTGGTCTGGCCGATGCCGCGGGTGGTCAGCTGCCAGACCGCCTCGTAGGTCAGGGTGCCCGAACGGGACACCACCCCGACCGGGCCGGGCTTGTGAATGTAGCCGGGCATGATGCCGATCTTGCACTGCCCGGGGGTGATCACCCCGGGGCAGTTGGGTCCGACCAGCCGGGTCTTTTTCCCCTTCATGTAATGCTTGACCTTGACCATGTCGAGCACCGGCACCCCCTCGGTGATGCAGATCACCAGGTCGAGGTCGGCATCGACCGCCTCCATGATGGCGTCGGCGGCCCCGATGGGCGGCACGTAGATAACCGAGGCGTTGGCGCCGGTGGCCGCGACGGCCTGCTCGACGGTGTCGAAGATGGGAAAGCCGTCGATCGCCGTGCCGCCCTTGCCGGGGGTGACCCCGCCGACCATCTGGGTGCCGTACTCGCGGGCCCCCTGGGCATGGAAGAGGCCGGTGGCACCGGTGATCCCTTGGGTGATGACCTTGGTATTCTTATCGATCAGGATGCTCATCGTTTTCTCTCCTTAACCCTTGACGGCTTTGACGATCTTCTCGGCGGCATCGGCCATGCCGTCGGCGGCGATGATGTTCAGCCCCGACTCGGCCAGCATCTGCTTGCCCTTCTCGACATTGGTCCCCTCCAGACGCACCACCAGCGGCACCTTGACCCCGATCTGCCGGGCCGCCTCGATGACCCCGGTGGCGATGACGTCGCACTTCATGATGCCGCCGAAGATGTTGACCAGGATCCCCTCGACCTTCTCGTCGGAGAGGATGATCTTGAACGCCTCGGTGACCCGCTCGATGGTCGCCCCGCCGCCGACGTCCAGGAAGTTGGCCGGATCGCCGCCGTAGTGCTTGATGATGTCCATGGTCGCCATCGCCAGGCCGGCGCCGTTGACCATGCAGCCGATGTTGCCGTCCAGGGCGATGTAGGACAGATCGTACTGGGAAGCCTCGATCTCCATGTGGTCTTCTTCATCGTAGTCGCGCAGGTCGCGGATGCGGATGTGGCGGAACAGCGCGTTGTCGTCGAAGTTGAGCTTGGCGTCGAGACACAGCAGTTTCCCCTCGGCGGTCTGCACCAGGGGGTTGATTTCCAGCAGCGAGCAGTCCGATTCGACGAACGCCTTGTAGAGGTTCTGCAGCAGCGGCACCGCCTGCTTGACCTGGGGGATGGCGAAGCCGAGCTTGAAGGCGACCTTGCGCGCCTGGAAGGCGGTCAGCCCGACCGTGGGGTCGACGGCCTCGAAGAAGATCTTCTCCGGGGTCTTGGCGGCAACCTCCTCGATGTCCATCCCCCCTTCGGCGCTGGCCATCAGGGTGACCTTGGAGGTGGCGCGGTCGACCAGGAAGGAGACGTAGAATTCATCGGCGATGTTGCAGCCGGCCTCGATCAGCACCCGCTTGACGATTTTCCCCTCGGGGCCGGTCTGGTGGGTGACCAGGGTCATGCCGAACATGTCGCGGGCGAACTTTTTCACGTCGTCGGCGGTCTTGGCGATCTTCACCCCGCCCCCCTTGCCGCGGCCGCCGGCGTGGATCTGGGCCTTGACCGCCCAGGGGCCGTCGCCCAGTCGCCGGGCCCAGTCGCGGGCCGAGTTGCTGTTGTAGACCACGTGCCCCTCGGGGACCGGGACTCCAAAGTTTCGAAGAATCGCCTTCGCCTGGTACTCGTGAATGTTCATCTGTTCCTCGCTGCCTGGGAAAGAGTGAAGTAAAACCTGTTTCGGCCAGCCGACCTTCCCTGCCGGCCGCAACCCCGTTTCGTATACGCAATCCGGATGCCAAACCAGGCGCGGCGCCGCGCTCCCGGTTCCCTGGCCTTTGGGCACCGGCGGCCCGGGCCAAGCTCCGCCACGAAGCGTTAAGCATCCGCCAGATGCGGCTGAAATTGACCTTCTCACCCCCTGGTCAATTGGTCAGATCCGCTAAAGATATAAGAAGGGAAGGTTCTGTCAATGGAATAAATTCAATTTGGCTGAAATTCTCCTTTAGCAGGGCCATATTTTTCCGCCAATGTTGCCTTCTTCCCTCTATCCACACAAATGGCCAGACCATCTGCCTGAAAAAAACGAAAAGCCCGCCGCCGTCCGGGGAGGCCATCCCCCCCAGATCGGTCGTACGGGCTTTTCTTTGTGCAGGCTGCCTGGGAAATCCTTTTCCGGAGGCTTCCCTGCGGGGGCTATTTCTGGCCCTTTTTCCAGTCGGCGAGAAATTTCTCGATGCCGACGTCGGTCAGGGGGTGCTTGGCCAGTTGGGTGATCACCGAGAAGGGGATGGTGCAGATGTCGGCGCCGATCAGGGCCGCGCGCAACACGTGCAGAGGGCTGCGCACCGAGGCGACGATGATCTCGGCCTGGTAGCCGTAGTTGTCGAAAATGGTGCGGATCTGGTCGATCCCCTCCATGCCGTCGTGGCCGACATCGTCAAGCCGGCCGACGAAGGGGGAGACGTAGCTCGCCCCCGCCTTGGCGGCCAGCAGCGCCTGCAGCGGAGAAAAGACCAGGGTGACGTTGGTCTTGATCCCTTCCGAGGCGAAGATGCTGGTGGCCTTGAGCCCCTCGCCGGTCATCGGCACCTTGATGACGATCTTCTTCGGGTTGATCTTGGCCAACTCCTGCCCTTCGCGCACCATCCCCTCGGCATCCAGGGAGATGACTTCGGCGGAAATGGGGCCGTCGACAATCGAGGTGATCTCCTCGATCACCTCCTTGAACTCCCGGCCGCTCTTGGCGATCAGCGAAGGGTTGGTGGTTACCCCGTCGACCAGCCCCAGGTCGTGGGCGGCGCGGATTTCGGCAACGTCGGCGGTATCGATGAAGAATTTCATGGATGGTCTCCTTTGCAATGGACGATCTATGGTTGGGGAAAGTAAAGCTGCCGGGGGAAGCGGTCTTCCGACGCGCCGATGCCACCCCCCTATTTCTTGCCGGGAAAAGCGTCCCGGCATTCTTTGGAACAGAAGAAATGCCGGGTACCGTTGACGGATTTTTCCAATGCGTCGCTGCGGGGCAGGTAGGTACCGCACTGGGGGTCCTGGACCATGTCTTCGCCGCGGCGGGTCTTCTCCCCGGGGAGCGTGCCCCCCTTTCCGGACAGGGACCGGATCACCGCGGTGTAGAGGGTGTAGATCAGAAAACAGAGCAGGGCGAAAATCAACAGACGGATCATCGGATCACCACGTCGGATAGAGGCGCCGCACCGCCTGGCCGGGGGGCAGAGCGGCCAGCAGCTCCCTCACCTTCCGGCCGAGCCGGGGATGGCGCAGCTCCGGGGCCAGTTCCGCCAGCGGCTCCAGGACGAACCGCCGCTGGTGCAGGCGCGGATGCGGCAGGATTAGGAAGGGGCCGTCGCGCAATTCCGCGCCGAACAGCAGCAGGTCGATGTCCAGGGTGCGCTCCCCCCAACGCTCGGCCCGTTGCCGGCCGAAGCGGGTTTCGATCTCCAGGCACAGGGCGAGCAGCGCCTCGGGCGACAGCCCGCTGCGCACCCGCAGCACCGCGTTCAGGTAGGCCGACTGGCCGGCGGGCCCGCCTACCGGTTCGGTTTCGAAGACCGCCGAGCAGGCGGCCACGTCGACCTGCTCGCTCCCCTGCAGGGCGCCCCGCGCCCCGCGCAACATTTCCAGGCGCTCGCCCAGGTTGGAGCCGAGGGCCAGATAGGCTTCAGTCATCGTTGAATTCCAGCCGGACAGGGTATGGGTGATTTAAGCACAGGGACCTGCCCAGGTCAACGCTCTCCCGCCCTGCACCCTTGCCAGGGGCTCGCCGCCATGCTAAGAGAAGGGAATCCTCATCCGGAGTCCCGAATCATGCCCCTGACCCTGACCCTCGGCGTTCACGACCTCGACGCCACCGCCTTTTTCTACCGGGAAATCCTGCTGCTCGACCTCGAGAGCTTCATCCCCGCCCCCGGGCATCCGCCGGTGCTGATCCTGCGCCAGGGCGACGCGGTGGTGCTGTTTCGCGAACTGGAGACGCTGGAGGCGCTGCACCCGGCGCTGCTCCAGAACCTGTCGCGCCATCCCCTGGGGGTCGGCGCGTCCATGGAATTCCAGGTGCCCCGCCTGCGGCCGATAGAGAAAAACCTCGCCCGGCGCAACCTGCACCTGCTCTACGAACTGGAGGATGAGCAATTCGGCCGCCGGGAGATCTGGCTGCACGACCCCGACGGCTACCTGGTCATTCTCAGCGAGCAGCAGGAGCAGGCGGACTGAAGCGCTTCCGACCAGAGCTGAGCGCGGACCTCCCCGCGGCCTGCAGCACCCCGCCGGGGTGCTATACTTCACAGGTGGCTTCCGTCAGTTCTTTGCGGTGGTCGGCACGGGTCGCTTCGCCCCGGGAGCCTCAAGGACCTTCATTGGACCAACCGGCGCTATTCCGGCATGGCCGAAAAGGGCCCCCATGGCAGGCACGACTCGAGCCCAGAACGCGGCGCACGCACCGCCGTCGGCCGGCGAAGTCGAATGGCACGCGCTTTCGGCCACCGACGCCTTCGCCCGGGTCGACTCGGTCAGCCACGGCCTGACCCAGGCCCAGGCGGCCGAGCGCCTAGAGCGTTTCGGCCCCAACGCCCTGCCGGTCAAGGGGCCGCCCGGGGTCGCGGTCATCTTTCTGCACCAGTTTCTCAGCCCGCTTATCTACATTCTGCTGGCGGCCGGGATCGTCTCCCTGCTCATCGGCGAGGTTACCGACGCCGGCTTCATCTTCGCCGTCATCCTGCTCAACGCGGCCCTCGGCACTTTCCAGGAGTGGAAGGCCGAAAAGAGCGCCGCTGCCCTGCAGAGCCTGCTAAAGATCAACGCCCGGGTGCGCCGCGACGGCGAAGAGTCGGAGCTGACCGCGGATCAACTGGTGCCCGGCGACGTGGTGCTGCTCGAATCGGGCAACCGCGTACCGGCCGATCTGCGCCTGTTCCATGGCAAGGGGCTGGCCATCGACGAGTCGCTGCTGACCGGAGAGTCGCTGGCCGTGGAAAAGACTATCGAGCCCCTGCCGCGCCATGTGCCGCTCGGCGAGCGGCGCAACATGGCCTTCGCCGGCTCCACCGCCACCACCGGCCGGGGGGTCGGTGTAGTGGTCGCCACCGGGCTGCAGACCCAGGTCGGCCGCATCGCCAAGGCGGTGACCTCGGCGGCGGTCACCAAGCCGCCGCTGGTCATCCGCATGGAGCGCTTCGCGCGCCAGATCAGCTACCTGGTGCTCGGCTTCGTCAGCCTGCTGGCGGTGGCGGCGGTGGCCGAGGGGATCCCCCCCGCCGAGGTCTTCTTCATGGCGGTGGCGCTGGCGGTTTCGGCCATCCCCGAGGGGCTGCCGGTGGCCATGACCGTGGCCCTGTCCATCGCCACCACGCGCATGGCGCGGCGCCACGTCATCGTGCGCAAACTGACCGCGGTCGAGGGGCTGGGCAGCTGCACCTGCATCGCCAGCGACAAGACCGGCACCCTGACCGTCAACCGCCAGACGGTGAAGCTGCTCTGGCTCCCCGACGGTCGCAGCTTCGCCGTCTCCGGGGAGGGCTACGCCGGCGAGGGGGAGGTGCGCACCGTGGAGGGCAGCCCCCCCGAGCCGCAGGATCTGGAACAGCTGCTGCGGCTCGCCCGCGCCGGGGTGCTGTGCAACGAGGGGACCCTGGTGCGCAGGGAGCGGGGCTGGGACCACCACGGCGATGCCATGGATGTCGCCCTGCTGGCGCTGGCCTGCAAGCTCGGCCTGCAGGCCGAACGGGTGCGCGGCGAGCTCGACCTGATCGGCGAGATCCCCTACGAATCGGAGCTGCGCTACGCGGCCCGCTGCTACCGGGGGATCGAGGGGACCTGGGTGGTCAAGGGGGCGGTGGAGCGGGTGTTGGCCTTCTGCGACCGGATGCAGAGCGCCGGCGGTGCCGTGCACCTGGACAGCGAGGCGGTGGAGCGTCAGGCCCAGCAGCTGGCCGAAAACGGCTACCGGGTACTGGCCATCGCCGAGGGGCGCAGCGCCGCCGGGGAGCTCAAGAGCCCCCTGGAGGAAAAGGACATCCCGGCGCTGACCCTGCTCGGGCTGGCCGCCTTCATCGACCCGCTGCGCCCCGAGGCGCCGGCCGCGGTGGCGACCTGCCGCGAAGCGGGGGTGCAGGTGATGATGATCACCGGCGACCATCCGGCCACCGCCCTGGCCATCGCCCGCCAGCTCGGCATCGCCGAGGAAGCCGGACAGATGGTCAGCGGCGTCGACCTGGCCGCTGAAGGCGACCCCGGCAGCGCCGATTTCCGCCAGCGGGTCGCCGCCAGCCAGGTTTTCGCCCGGGTCTCCCCCCTGCAGAAGCTGCACATCGTCGAGGCCCTCGGCGAGCAGGGGCATTTCACCGCGGTCACCGGCGACGGCGTCAACGACGCCCCGGCGCTGCGCCGGGCCAACATCGGCGTGGCCATGGGCTCGGGGACCGACGTCGCCAAGGACACCGCCTCGATCATCGTCACCGATGACAATTTCGCCTCGGTGGTGGCCGGGGTCGAGGAGGGTCGCTTTGCCTACGACAACATCCGCAAGGTGGTCTACCTGCTGATCTCCACCGGCGGCGCCGAAATCGTCCTGTTCTCGATGGCCCTGCTGTTCGGCCTGCCGCTGCCGCTGCTGGCGGTGCAGCTGCTGTGGCTCAACCTGGTGACCAACGGCATCCAGGATGTCGCCCTGGCCTTCGAGGGGGGCGAGCCGGGGGTGATGAACCGCCCGCCCCGTCCGCCCGGCGAGGGGGTCTTCAACCGCCTGATGATCGAGCAGAACCTGGTCTCGGGGCTGACCATGGGGCTGCTCGCCTTCGCCGCCTGGGCCTGGATGAACGACCGGGGCCTGCCCGAGACCGAGGCGCGCAACCTGACCCTGCTGCTGATGGTGCTGCTGGAGAACGTGCACGTATTCAACTGCCGCTCCGAGCGCAGCAGCGCCTTTCGGGTGCCGCTGCGCCGCAACCGGGTGCTGATCTTCGGCGTCGCCATCGCCCAGGGGATCCACATCCTGGCCTTGGGCACGCCGCTGATGCAAAAGGTGCTCGGCGTCGCGCCGGTCTCCCTGCGAGAGTGGTTCACCCTGCTGGCACTGGCCTCGATCTTGCTAGTGGTCATGGAGATCTTCAAGCGGCTGCGCTTCCCCGCCGGGGGCGGACCGGCCACCCTCCACCCCCGCGAAAAAGGACTTACGGCATGAGCCTGCCCCACCGCCAGCAGATCGTCCACGTCATCGAAACCCTGGCCAACCGCCACCTGCAGGGGAAGATCCAGGCGGTCAAGCTGACCGTCACCGCCCTGCTCTCGGGGGGCCACATCCTGCTCGAGGACATCCCCGGCCTCGGCAAGACCACCCTGGCGCTGGCCGTCTCCCGGGTGCTCGGCCTCTCCTTCGGCCGGGTGCAGTGCACCTCCGACCTGCTGCCCACCGACATCACCGGGCTCTCCATCTACAACCGCGACGAGAACCGCTTCAAGTTTCTGCCCGGGCCGATCTTCAACAACCTGGTGCTGATCGACGAGATCAACCGGGCCATGCCCAAGACCCAGAGCGCCCTGCTCGAAGCCATGGAGGAGATGCGGGTGACCGTCGAGGGGGTGACCTATCCGCTGCCCGACCCGTTTCTGGTCATCGCCACCCAGAACCCGGTGGAGCAGGTCGGAACCTTCCCCCTGCCCGAATCCCAGCTCGACCGCTTCAGCCTGCGCACCGGCATCGGCTACCCGCCCCCGTCCGTGGAGAAAACGATCATCCGCGGCGGCAGCATCCGCGAGCAGATCCTGCAGCTCGAACCGCTGCTCAGCCGCGAGCAGATCCAGCAGGCCAAGGCCGCGGTGCGCGACCAGGTCTACCTCTCGGAGAAGGTGGCCGACTACATCTTCGCCATCGTCGCCGCGAGCCGCGAGCACCCCATGGTCCTCTCGGGGATCTCCACCCGCGGCGCCATCAACCTGGCCGAGGCGGCCAAGGCCGCCGCCTATCTGGAAGACCGGGACCACGTGGTCCCCGAGGACGTGCGCCAGGTGGCGGTGCCGGTGGGGGCCCACCGGCTGATCCTGCGCCCGGAGCACGAAACCGTCAGCAAGCAGGAGGTGCTGCGATCGCTCGTCAAGCAAATCCCGGTGCCTCTGGCCTGAAGCTGACCCGGGCCGGGGCCCTCTACATCCTGATGACCCTGCTGCTCGGCTTCGGCGCGGTCAACACCGGCAACAACCTGCTCTACCTGCTGGTCTCGGCCCTGCTCGGCTTTATGAGCATCTCCGGCATCCTCGGCCAGCAGAACCTCGCCCGGCTCAGGGTGCGGGTGGAGGTGCCCGAGGAGGTCTACGACGGCCTGCCGACCCTGGTCACCCTGCATCTCGAGAATCCCCGCCGTTACCTGCCGGCCTTCCTGATCACGATCTCGCTGCGCGGCCAGTCGACCACCCTGCCGCTGGTCGACCGCGGGGGGAGCGACGCGGGCTCCATCCTCGTCGCCTTCCGGGGCCGCGGCCGCCACCGCCTGGAGCCGGTGCGGGTCAGCTCCATCTTCCCCATCAACTTTTTCGTGCGCAGCCGCCTGGCCTTCGCCGAGGGGCAGGTGACGGTCTTCCCGGCGCCGTTGGCCCTCGCCGCCGGCAGCGACAGCGGCCGGCCCGCCGCCCGCGGCGCCGCGCCGACGCCGTCCCGCGGTCACGAGGGGGAAGTCAGCCGCATCAGCGACTACCGGGGGGGCGAGCCGCTCAAGCTGATCCACTGGAAACTCTCGGCCCGCCACGACCAACTCAAGGTCAAGGAACTCTCGGCCGCCACCCACGAACCGCTGATCATCGATCTCGAGCGGCTCCCCGGGGCCGATCTCGAACAACGGCTCGGCTGTGCCGTCCACCTGGTGCGCGAAACGCTCCGCCGGGAGCGCCCGGTGGGCCTGCGGCTCGGCTCCAGGCTGATCCCCCCGGCCGCCGGCCGCCACCAGCGATTGAAGCTGCTTACCGAACTGGCGCTCTATGGTCAAGATTAGCACCCTGCTCTACCTGCTGGCCAACGCCGCCTGCCTGCTAGGCGCGGCGCCGCTCTTCCCGCACCTCGACCTTCCGGTCCAGCTGGCGCTGGGGACTGCCGTCCCCCTCGGCATGGTGCTCGACCGGCGCGGCCGCCGCCCCCTGCCCGGGCCCTGGGGGACCCTGGTCGCCCTGGCCCTTTTCGGCGTCTACGCGATCCAGATCTCCATGGCCAACCTGGTGCAGCCGGTGGTCAACATCCTCGCCCTGATGCTGACCGTGCGCCTGCTCAGCGAAAAAAGCAACCGCAACATCCTGCAGCTCTTCGTCCTCGCCCTGTTCGCCCTGGCCTCCTCATCGCTGCTGAGCCTGAGCGCCGCCTTCTTCGTCTACCTGGTGCTGCTGGTGGCGGTGGTCACCATCGGCCTGGTGCTGCTGAGCTTTCACGTCACCGACCCGGCCCTGGTCCTGGATGCCCGGACCCTGCGCCGGCTGCTCTCCGTGGCGGGCCTGCTGCCCGCGATCTCGCTGGTGCTGATGGTGGTGTTTTTCGTGATCCTGCCCCGCACCCAGCGCCCCCTGTGGAACTTTCTCAATCCGCCCGAAGCGGCGACGGTCGGCTTCAGCGACAAGGTGGAGCCGGGCGCCTACGCCAGCACCGCCTCGGCCAAAACCGTCGCCCTGCGGGTCGAGAGCCAGCCCCTCGCCCCCGAGGATCTCTACTGGCGCGCCATCGTGCTTAACCGACTGGAGGGAAACACCTGGAGCCGGGCCCCTGAGCCCGAAGGGGAGAGAACGCTTATCCAGGGCGGACGGCAGGTCACCCAGGTCATCTACCCCGAGCCCAAGAGCGACCCCTACCTGGTCGCCCTCGATGCCCCGCGCAGCCTCGAGGGGATGCGCGCCCAGGGGAGCGGCGACCTGGTGTTCACCACCCGGCGGAGCATCGACCGACGGGCCAGGGTCGCGGCGGTTTCCGTGGTGGGGGGCACGAGCAGAATCCAGGGGCCGGCGGACCGGGCCTTCTACCTGCAGACACCGCAGGAGGTTGCGCCGCGGGTCGCGGCCCTGGGCGAAGAACTGCGGGCCGGCGGCGATGCGCTTCGAAAGATCGCCTCCCTGCAGGAGTTTTTCCGCGGCCAGGGGCTTACCTACGCCACCAGCGATTTGCCCCGCGCCGCCGACCCCATCGACGATTTTCTCTTCGGCAAGAAGCGGGGTTACTGCGAATTCTTCGCCTCCTCCTTCGCCCTGGTGCTGCGCCTTGCCGGGGTGCCGGCGCGGCTGGTGGGGGGGTATTACGGCGGCGATTACAACGAGCTGGGCGGCTACTACCTGGTCACCGAGGACCGGGCCCATGTCTGGGTGGAGGCGCTGACCGAGGAGGGGATTTGGCTGCGCCTCGATCCCAGCTCCCTTGCGAGCAACGCCGCCTCGGCGCTGCTGGCGCAGAGGAACCGGGGACTGAACACCCTGCAGCGGCTCGCCGATGCGCTCAACTATTTCTGGAACCAGGCGGTCATCGCCTACGATTTGGGCCGCCAGTTCGAACTGCTGCGCAGCACCGGGCTGCGCATGAAGCATCTGCAGGTATCTCTCGACTGGCGACTGGCGGCGGGGCTGGGACTGGCAATTCTGGGATTGGCATTGGGGGGCAGGCTGCTGTGGAGGCGCGCCCGAAGCAGCACGGAAACGCGGCTGCTGCAGCGGTTTCTGCGCCAGGCGGCGCGCGCCCATGGTTTGGCGAAGATCCCCTGCGGCGAGGGGCTCTACGAACTGGCCGAGCGCCTCGACGACGAGCGCTGCCGCAGCTTTGCGCGGATCTACGGGGGCGCGCTCTACCGCGACCGGCGGCTCACCGACGGCGAGCGCCGCCGGTTGACGGAGCTGATCGAGGAATTGAAGCGCAGCTCCGGCGGGGGCTGAGGCGGGGAACTCAGCTCGCCGACTCACCCCCTCCGGGGCGGCGCCGGCTGCGCCCGCCACGGCGCCGGCGGGGCCTGCGGCGGGCGGCGGCCTGTTTCTCCTGGGGCTGAGGGGAGGTGGCCTCGGCCAGGGCCGGCCGCCACTGCTCCACCAGGGCCGGGTCACCGCCGCTGATCTGCTGCCAGAGGCAGAGCAGATCCAGGGCCTGGGGGGTCATGGGGTGCTGCAGAAAACGCCGCTCGCCACGAAAGCCGCGGCCGCGGGCCAGGCGGAAAAAACCGATCAGCAGCTCCCGCGCCTGGTGGCGGATGCCGTGGGCCACGTGGAAATAGCCGCAGTGGGGGGCGAGGGTGAGCCCGGCCAGGCGCACCGCCTCGGTGACGGTGAGGTCGGCCCCCGGCGGGCAGACCCGCAGAAATCGCGTCAGGTAGATGGCCGCCAGGGCAAAAGGCTCCTCGATGGCCACCCCGGCGGCGGTGCGGGCGTCAACCTTTTCCAGCAGATCGAAGGTCTCCGTCTCCCCCTCGAAACCGGCCAGCAGATGGGGCAGCAGCCCCATGGCCTGGGCATCGCGCAGCACCCTGCCCGCCACGCGGTGGCGGAACAACTCCATCAGCTCCTCGCGGATGCGGGCCGGCGCCGCCTCGGCGATGAGCGGAGCCCGCACGTAGATCGCTTCGCGCACCGATTCGTCCAGGGAGAAATCGAGCCGGGCCGAGAATTCCAGGGCCCGCAGCATGCGCACCGGATCCTCGGTGAAGCGCACCAGGGGATCGCCGATGGCCCGCAGGCGGCGCTGGTTCAGGTCCTCGAGCCCACCGACGTAGTCGACGATGGCAAAGCTCTCGATGTCGTAGAACAGGGCGTTGATGGTGAAATCGCGGCGAAAAGCGTCTTCCCGGGGCGAGCCGAAGATGTTCTCGGCGAACATGAAGTGTTCGGCGGGGTCGTCGGGGAGATCTTCGGGGCGCGCCTGGCGGCGGAAGGTTGCCACCTCCACCACCTGGTCGGCGCCGAAGCGCACGTGGGCCAGCCGGAAGCGGCGGCCGACCAGAAAGCAGTTGCGGAACAGCTTCTTGACCTGGTTGGGGGTGGCGTCGGTGCCGACGTCGAAATCCTTGGGGCTGCGCCCCAGCAGCAGGTCGCGGACCCCGCCCCCCACCAGGTAGGCCTTGAACCCCTTGCGGGAGAGCCGGTAGAGGACCTTGAGGGTGTCCGGGTCGATCTGCTTGCGGGAGATGGAGTGCTCGGAGCGGGGCAGGACGACGGGCTGCGCGTTGTTTTCGGTGGATCTGGGCATGGGGCAAATACCTGACTGGGGATCACCGCAGGCGGTGGACGCCGCTGAAACTAGCAGATATGGTGGGCAAAGGGAAGTTCTAACTTGCAATTCCGGTTCCGGGATTGAATTTAGTCGGCAAAATCTCTACCATGACGCCAGCCGTTCATCCATCCCCGAACCCAAGGAACCACTCATGCCCTTCAACCTGCTGGTCATCCTCGGCCCCACCGCCAGCGGCAAGACCCGTCTCGGCGTCGAAGCCGCCGGCGCCCTGGGCGGCGAGATCATCTCCGCCGACTCGCGCCAGGTCTACCGCGGCATGGACCTGGGGACCGGCAAGGACCTGGCCGAGTACGGCGAGGTTCCCCATCATCTCATCGACATCGTCGACCCCGGCTACGAGTTCAACGTCTTCGAGTTCCAGCGACGCTTCTTCGAGGTCTTCGCAGAGCTTCGCGGACGGGGCAGACTGCCGGTGCTGGTCGGCGGCACCGGGCTCTACCTCGACGCGGTGCTGCGCGGCTACCGCCTGGTGGAGGTCCCGGAGAACCCGGCCCTGCGCGCCGAGCTGGCCGGCCTTAGCGATGCCGCTCTGCGTGAGCGCCTGCGGGCTCTCAGGCCCGAGCTGCACAACACCACCGACCTGAAGGACCGCCCGCGGCTGGTGCGCGCCACCGAAATCGCCGAAGGGGAGGCGGCAGCGGCAGCAAGCCTGCCGCCGCTGCCCGAACTGCGCCCGCAGGTCTTCGGCCTGAGCTGGCCCCGGGAGATCCTGCGCCGGCGCATCACCGCCCGCCTCAAGGAACGCCTCGAGCAGGGGATGATCGAAGAGGTCCAGGGGCTGCATGCGGCGGGCGTCGCCTGGGAGACCCTGGAGTTCTACGGGCTGGAATACCGCTTCATCGCCCAGCACCTCAAGGGCGAACTCAACCGCAACGACATGATCCAGAAGCTGGGCAGCGCCATCCACCAGTTCGCCAAGCGCCAGGAGACCTGGTTCCGGCGCATGGAGCGCCAGGGGACGGCGATCCACTGGCTCGACGGAGCGGGGGAGCCGCTGCGGGAGATGCTGGCGATCCTGAAAAATCTGCAATGAGTCTCAGGGCCAAACCTTATCCACCGCAAAGGCGCAAAGGACGCAAAGAAAACCTTTGGGTATTGCGAGGACCTTATTCCACTCTTTCGCCTCCGATTTTCCTCTTCGCCCCGCGGGCCCTCGAGCGAGCTTAGCGAGCGAGCGGTCAAGAGAAGATTTTCCGACATGGATCAGTTCCCCCGCGGCATCGACAAATACCTGCGTACCCGCACCCTGCAGGGCCCCTGGCGCATCGAGGGGAGCGACCGCGCCGACTTCTCCGGCGCGGTGGTCATCCCGGCGCTGGCCGAGAGTCAACACCTGCTGGCGACTCTCGAGAGCCTGGCGGCCAACCCCCGGGAGCTTCTGGAGCGCTTTTTGGTGCTGGTGGTGGTCAACCACCGGGCCGACGCCGCCCCGGAGGACCAGGCCGACAACCGGGCGGTGCTCGCCGGGCTGCGCAGCGGCCAAGCGGACCGTCCCGGACTGCAGCTCGGCTGGATCGACGCCGCTTCGCCGGGCCTTGAGCTGCCCGCGGGGGGCGGGGTCGGCACGGCGCGCAAGATCGGCTTCGACCTCGCCCTGGCGCGGCTCGATTACCGCCGGGTCGAGCCGCTGCTCGTCTCCCTGGATGCCGACACCCTGGTCGACGGCAACTACCTGCAGGCCCTGGTCGAGCATTTTTCCACGTCCCCGGCCGGCGGCGCCAGCCTCCCCTTTCGCCACCGGGAGCCCGAATGCCCCCGGCAGCAGGCGGCCATCGAACGCTACGAACTCTACCTGCGCCACTACGTCCTCGGCCTGCAGCTGGCCGCCTCCCCTTACGCCTATCACACCGTCGGCAGCGCCCTGGCCTGCCGGGCGGCAGCCTATGCCGCCGCCGGCGGCATGAACCGCCGGACAGCCGGCGAAGATTTCTATTTCCTGCAGCAGCTGGCCAAAACCTCTGGCGTCGCCCCCCTCGCCGGCACCCTGGTCCACCCCTCCCCGCGCCCGTCGCAGAGGGTGCCTTTCGGGACCGGCCCCAGCGTGGCCAGGCAACTGGCCGGGGCAACGGAGACGGTTTCCTTTTACCACCCGGACTGCTTCCGCCTGCTGCACGGCTGGCTGGCGCTCGTCGAGAGCCACTGGCAGGCCGGGCCGGCCTGCATTCTGCAACGCGCCCGGGAGCTGTCCCCCCATCTGGGCGATTTTCTCCAGGCGGAGAATTTCCCCGGCACCTGGGAAAAGCTGGCCCGCAACCACTCGGGGCAGGCGGCCCGGCTCAGGGCCTTCCACGGCTGGTTCGACGGTCTGCGCACCCTGCGTCTGATCAACCGCCTGAGCAGCGGGCCATTTCCCCGAGGCGAAGCGGAAGGGGCCCTCCCCGACCTGCTCGCCTGGGCGGGCCTGCCGGCAAGCGGCAGGGCACAGGAGCAACTGCAGCGGCTGAGAACCCTGCAGGGGGCCCTCCAGGGGTAGGTCGACCTAGGCGGCCACGGTGAAAATGGCATTTTTTGTGCTAGGATGAGGTAGGAGTTGCTCCGGCCGAGGAGATGCCATGCCCGAAAAGCGTGACCAGGACACCCCCAGGACGCCTGCGGATGCCCGCAAGCACCTGCGTTCCCCGCTGATCATTCTGAAGGTCCGGCTTGAGGATGGCGGCAAGGCCTTTTTCGGGTATGCCAGAAACATCAGCCGCAGCGGAATGTTCATCTCCACCGTCAATCCCCGGGACCCCGGAAACCGCTTTCCCGTCGAAATCCCCCTGCCCCCGCCCCTGAATCGCCGGGTCACCTGCAATTGCGAGGTGGTCTGGCGCCGGCTCTACGACCGCACCTCGCCCTACGAACCCGGCATGGGACTGAAATTCCTCGATCTGCCCGGCGAGGACGCGGAGGCCGTGGATGAATGGATCCACGACCATCCCGAGGCGCAGGGAGAAAATTAGCTTAGCTCCTTTTCATGGCACGCTTCTTGATTAACTACCTCTCAGGAGGCGGTGCCATGTTCCGAATAACCTTTCTGCGCAGCATTCTGCTTTACTCCCTGGTAATCGCCGTTTTTCTCCCCCTGTACAACGCGCTGATCATCTACCCCTCCTACCAGGACATCCTGGTCCGGGAAACCGAGGAGGATGCGGCGCGCCACGTCGATGCGCTGCTGCGCATGCTCAAGCTCGAGGGGCAGCCTCTGACCCGGGAGCGCCTGGCCCCGGAGCTGGTCGAGGAGATCCGCCGCTACCAGAACGACCCGCGTCTGGTCAAGCTGCGCATCTTTTCCCCCGACGGAGAAATCATCTATTCCAGCGACCCGGCCGAAGAGGGGCAGCGCAACGCAAAGCCCTACTTCCATGAGCAGGTCGCCCGGGGGATCATCTACTCCAAGGTGGTGGAATCCGATTCCCGCACCGCCGAAGACCGGCCGATCGCGGTGGACGTGGTGGAGACCTATGTCCCGCTGATGGCGCGGGACCTCTTCCTGGGGGCGGTGGAAACCTACCTCGACATTTCCGCTTCCCATGACCGGCTGCTCGGCCTGACCCGGCAGTCGACCCTGGTGATGCTGGTCATTTCCGCGGGGTTGCTGCTGGCCATTCTCGGCGTCATGAAAAAGGCCCACAGCTCCATCCGGGAACGCGAAAAGGCGGAAGCCGCCCTGCAAATGGCGATGGACGACCTGGAGCGGCGCGTCACCGAGCGCACCCAGCAGCTGCTCGAAGCCAACCAGCAGCTCAACGCCGAAATTGCCGAGCGCCGCCGCGCGGAAAATTCCCTGATCGAGGCGTTTCGCATCTCCGAGGAGGCCAAGGAGAAGATCGACGGCATTCTCCGCTCGGTCCCCGACGGTCTGCTGGTCACCGATTCCAGTGACAGGGTGCTGCTCATGAACGCAACCGCCGAACGCCTGCTGGGGGTCTCCCTGCACCAGGCGCTGGGCCGGGGGATCGAGGAAATCCTCGACGACCAGGCACTATTGGGAGAGCTGCAACGGGGGGCGGGGCGCCAGTTCGACTTCCAACACCAGGACCCGCGCCGCCAAATCCTCCACCACTACCGGGCGAGGACCTCGGTGCTGGTCGGTCGGGACCACCTGGAAAAGGGGATGATCGTCCTGTTCCAGGACGTCAGCCGGGAGCAGGAAATCGACCGGATGAAAAACGAGTTCCTGGCGATGACGACCCACGAGCTGAAAACCCCGCTGGCCGGCATCATGGGGTACGCGGAACTGCTGCTTGACGGGGGGCTCTTCGATCCGACGCCGAACCAGCGCAGGGAGTTTCTCGGCACCATCTACCAGAGTGCGGAGGCCCTGGCGCGGCTGGTCGACGACATCCTCGACGTCAGCCGGCTCGCCTCGGGCAAGCCCCTGGGGCTGGAGCACTCCCCATTTTTCATGGAGGAGCTGCTGAAGGATGCGCTGGCGCGGTTTCGCGAGCGCTATCCCGGCCACCGCATCGAACTGCGCCTGGCGGAAACCCCGACCAGGATCGTCGCCGACCGCGGACGCCTCTTCCAGGTGCTGAACAATTTGGTGAGCAATGCGGTGAAATTTTCGCCGCGCGGCAGCCTGGTGGAGCTTGCCGGGGAGCGCTGCGGGGAGAGCTACCGGCTGTCGGTCTCCGACCAGGGGGTGGGGTTGACCCCCGACCAGGTCGGGCGTATTTTTGACAAATTCTACCGCGCCGACACCTCTGACACGGCGGTGCGGGGGACGGGGCTGGGGCTGAGCATCGTCAAGCACATCCTGGAGGCCCACGACGGCGGGATCTCCGTGGACAGCCGGCCGATGCAGGGCACCCGGGTCGAAATCCAGCTCCCGCTGCGCCCCCGGGAGGCAGGTGAAACACCGCTGTTGGAGGACTGGCCGCCGCTCTCCTCGAGCGCCTGAGCCCGCCTCAAAGCAGTCCGATCACCGCTCCGGTCATGCAGGTGGCAAGAATTCCCGCGACAATGGATTTGCCCCCCAGCGAAACGATTTCGCCGCGCCGTCCCGGCGCCATGGTGCCGAGCCCGCCAATCATGATGCCCAGGCTCCCCAGGTTGGCGAAGCCGCACAGGGCGTAGGTCATGATCAGCCGGCTGCGCGGGGAGAGTGCGGTTTCGGGAAGGGCGGCCAGTTCGAGGTAGGCGACGAATTCGTTGAGCACAGTCTTGGTGCCGAGCAGGCTGCCGGCGGCTACCGCCTCCTGCCAGGGGATGCCGATCAGCCAGGCCACCGGGGCCATCAGCCAGCCGAGCAGCCCCTGCAGGGTCAGGGGGCGGCCGCCGGCCGCCGGCAGCAGGGCCAGCAGCTGGTTGACCAGGCTCACCAGGGCGACCAGCACGATCAGCATGGCGATGATGTTGAGCAGCAGCTTCAGCCCCTCGGCCGTGCCGCGGGTGACGGCGTCCATGGCCCCCGAGGCCTCGCTCATGCCGTGGATCTCGGCGCCGGTCACCGCCCCCTGCTGGGGGACCATCAGCTGGGCCACGGCGATGGCCGCCGGGGCGCTGATCACCGAGGCGATCAGGATGTGGCCCAGGGCGTCGGGGACCGCCTGCTGCAGGATCGAGGCGTAGAGCACCAGCACGGTGCCGGCGATGGTGCTCATGCCGCAGGTCATCAGGGTGAACAGTTCGCTGCGCGACATCTCCGCCAGGTAGGGGCGCACCAGCAGGGGAGCCTCGACCATGCCGACAAAGACGTTGGCCGCGGCTCCCACCCCCAGCGCGCCGCCGATGTTCATGGTCTTGCGCAGCACCCAGGAGAAAGCCCGCACGAGCAGCGGCAGCACCCGCCAGTAGAACAGCAGCGCGGAAAGGGCGCTGACCACCAGCACCAGCGGCAGGGCGCGAAAAGCCAGGGTGAAGGAGGCCCCAGGCGCTGTCTCCGCATAGGGGAGCGGGCCGCCGCCGAGAAAGCCGAACACCAGCGCTGTGCCCGCCTGGGTGGCCCGGTCGACGAACATGACCGCCTCGTTGAGCCCGAGAAAAAACAGCCGGAACGGCGCCAGCTTGACCAAGGCGGCGGCCAGCACCAGCTGTAGCGCCACCCCGGTCAGCACCGGTCGCCAGCGCACCTGCCCGCGCTCCTCACTCAGCAGCCAGGCCAGCCCCAAAAGCACCACAATCCCCAACACCCCCTGATAGGCCATACGCCCTCCCGCGAAAAATCATTCAAGCCGGCCGGCAGTCTAGCCCGCCCTGCCTTTCCGGTCAATCTTCCCCAACGGGCACTTACCGGCTACCGACTCCGCAGCGGCTTGCTCCCGAATTGATTCGTGATATTACTTGCCGAGGGGAGCCCCCTTGATTTTTCACTTCGGCTGGTTGAGAATACGCTCTTCAAATCGAACAAAGGAGAATGCCCCTTGAGAACCACCAGCATCGTCGGCCTATCCGGCCTGCTCATCCTTCTGGTTGCCGCCGCCGTCTTTTATTTCCGCGATACCACCGGTCCGCAGATCGCCCTAACCCCCGGCGCGGGACCGGTTTCCGCCCAGCGCCACCTGCAGCTGCAGGTGGAGGACCCCGGCTCGGGCCTCAAATCCCTCGGCGTCACCCTGGTGCAGCAGGGCAAATCGATTCCGCTGCTGGCGCGCACCTATGAGCGCGGCACCCTGGTGCAGAGCGAATCCCTGTCTCTGCCCAAGGGCGAAATCAAGGACGGGCCGGTCGAAATCAACGTCACCGCCACTGACCGAAGCATCTTCCCCTTCGGCGCCGGCAATGTCAGCCAGCAGGTTTTCACCTTCGAATTCGACAGCCGGGCCCCGGTCATCTCGGTGCTCAGCACCGCCCACAACCTCAACCGGGGGGGCGCGGGGCTGATCGTCTACACCCTTTCCGAGGAGGCGGAATCCACCGGGGTGACCATCGGCGAGCTGTTTTTCCCCGGTTACCGCCAGCCCTCCGGGGCCTACGCCTGCCTGTTCGCCTTCCCCTGGAACATGACCATGAACCAGTTCACCCCCAAGCTGATGGCGGTGGACCGGGCCGGCAACGAGCGCCAGGCCGGTTTCTATTACCACCTCAACAACCGCAATTTCCGCGAACGCAAAATCGAGGTCGGCCAGTCTTTCCTCGAAACCAAAGCGCCCGAGTTCGAGGAACTGGCCCCCCAGGCCCAGTCGCCCCTCGATGCCTTTCTGCAGGTCAACCGCGAGGTGCGCGAACAGAACCGGCAGAAGCTCATCGAAATCGGCGCCAGCACCGCTCCGGTCCCCCTTTGGGAGGGAGCCTTCCTGCGCCAGTCCAAGGCGGCCACCCTGGCCCTGTTTGCCGACCATCGCAGCTATTACCACGAGGGTCAGGAGGTCGACAAGCAGACCCACCTCGGCATCGACCTGGCCTCGGTGGCCCAGGCCCCGGTGGAAGCGGCCAACTCCGGCACCGTGGTGTTCGCCGACTACCTGGGGATTTACGGGCTGTGCGTGATCATCGACCACGGCATGGGGCTGCAGAGCCTCTACGGCCATCTGAGCCGCATCGCCGTCCAGCAGGGCGAGCAGGTCAGCAAGGGGCAGATCGTCGGCAACACCGGGGCCACCGGCATGGCCGGCGGCGACCACCTGCACTTCGAGGTGCTGCTCGGCGGCCTCTCGGTCTATCCGCTGGAATGGTGGGACGGGGACTGGATCACCAACAACGTCACCAGCAAGCTGCAGTTGGCCCCCGGCAAGTGACCCTGCGCGCTGGGGACCGGAAAGGATGGAACCGATGAACGAAACCATTCTCATCACCGGCGCCAACCGGGGGCTCGGCCTGGCCCTGGCCGGCGAATTCGCCCGGCATGGCTGGCAGGTGCTCGCCTGCTGCCGCAATCCGCGCAGCGCCCCGGCCCTGGAGAAACTGGCCGCCAGCCACCCCGACCAGGTGGAGGTCCTCCCCCTCGAGGTCACCGACCCCGACCAGGTGGCGGCCCTGGCCGAAGGGTTGGCCGGGCGCGCCATCGACATCCTGTTCAACAATGCCGGCATCTTCGGCCCCAAGCCCCAGGGTTTCGGCCCTATCGACGAGCAGGGCTGGCTCGAGACCTTCCGGGTCAACACCATCGCCCCGCTGCAACTGAGCGTCGCCCTGGTCGACCAGGTGGCCCGCAGCCGCCGCAAGATCATCGCCATCATGGGGAGCCTGCTCGGCAGCATCGGCGAAAACCAGTCGTCCGGCAGCTACGCCTACCGCTCGTCCAAGGCGGCGGTGCACATGGTGGCGAAAAACCTCTCCGTCGACCTGCGCGACAGGGGCATCAGCGCCGTGGCCATGCACCCCGGCTGGGTTCACACCGAGCTTGGCGGCGCCGAGGCGCCGCTCTCCCCCGAGCTCAGCGCCGCGGGGATGTTCAAGGTACTCACCAGCCTGAGCCTGGCCGACAGCGGCAAGCTCTGGACCTACGACGGCAAGGTGCTCCCCTGGTGATCGCCCGCCAGCCACGTCGCCCCAAAGCCCGCCCCTCCCGGCGGGCTTTTTTCATCCGCCCGACACCTCCCAGCAGGGCCCCCAGGAAGAAAAACCGCCTGTCCCCGGGGATGAATTCCCGGCGGAGCCTGCTATAAATTAACCATCATCGACCAGGGGGCGAGCATGCGCATATTCGACAAGAACTACATCAACGGTCACTGGCAGCCCTCGGTAGGGGGAAGGTTCATCGACGTCCTCAACCCGGCCACCGAACAGGTCATCGGCCGGGTGCCGGCCAGCACCGCCGAGGACGCCGACAGCGCAGTGCAGGCGGCCCGCGCCGCATTCGACGGGTGGGCGGCCACCCCGGTCGAGGCACGCGCCACCTGCCTGCAGAAAATTCACCAGGGGCTGGTCAGTCGCAGCGAGGAGATCGCCGAGACCATCACCGCCGAGGTCGGCATGCCGCTGAAGCTCTCCCGGCGCATCCAGGCCGGCCTGCCCGCCGCGGTCATGGAGAGCTACGCCGCCCTGGTGCGCGACTACCCCTTCGAGGAGCGGATCGGCAACTCTCTGGTGGTGCGCGAGGCGCTCGGCGTGGTGGCCTGCATCACCCCCTGGAACTACCCCCTGCACCAGATCGTCGCCAAGCTGGCCCCGGCCCTGGCCGCCGGCTGCACGGTGGTACTCAAACCGAGCGAGGTGGCCCCGCTCAACGCCTTCATCCTTGCCGAGATCGTCGCGCAGGCCGGGCTGCCCCCCGGGGTGGTCAACCTGGTCAGCGGTCTCGGTCCGGTGGTGGGCGAGGAGCTGGCCGCCCACCCGCAGGTGGACATGATCTCCTTTACCGGCTCGACCCGGGCCGGCAAACGGGTCGCGGAGCTGGCCGCGCACTCGGTGAAGCGGGTCGCCCTCGAGCTGGGGGGCAAATCGGCAGCGGTTATCCTCGCGGACGCCGACCTGCCGGCGGCGGTCAAGGGGACGGTGAACGCCTGTTTTCTCAACTCCGGGCAGACCTGCAGCGCCCACACCCGCATGCTGGTCCCGGAAAGTCTCTACAAGGAGGCGGCCCGCCTCGCCGTGGAGATCGCCGGGGGATTCACCGTCGGCGACCCCGCCGGCGACCGGGCCAAACTGGGGCCGCTGGTCTCCGAAATCCAACGCCAGCGGGTGCGCGACTACATCCGCAAGGGGATCGAGGAGGGGGCCGAACTGCTGCTCGGCGGAGCCGAGGCCCCGCCGGGAATGAACAAGGGTTATTTCGTGCAGCCGACGGTGTTCGGCCGGGTCGCCCCCAAGTCGACCATCGCCCAGCAGGAAATCTTCGGTCCGGTGCTCTCGATCCTCGTCTACCGCGACGAGGAGGAGGCGGTGCGCATCGCCAACGATTCGCCCTACGGGCTGGCGGGCGCGGTCTGGTCAGCGGATGCCGGGCGGGCCCAGCGCGTCGCCCGGAGAATCCGCGCCGGCCAGATCGACATCAACGGCGGACGCTTCAACCTGCTGGCCCCCTTCGGCGGCTACAAACAGTCCGGGCACGGCCGGGAGTTCGGAAAATTCGGTCTGGAGGAGTTTCTGGAGATCAAATCGCTGCAGTTGTGAGACGGTCGAGAAAGGGCAAAGGTCTGGGGAGTCATCGGTCGCCCCGTCCCTGGACGCTCACCAGCTCCATCACCGTCTCGACCTTGCCTTTGCGCTTCTGTTCGGCCCGCACCGGCAGATAGCCCAGGGCCGGGGCGTACCAGACCCGGGAGACCCGGATCGAGCCAGGACGGGTGCTTTCGTAGGAAACCGTCGCGAAGTCACCCGTTTTGGTTTTGAGGCTTGCGGAACCGGCGGGGGTGTAGCTGTAATGCTTGATCTCGTCGCCGTCGATCATGGGGAAGGTGCCGGGGACCTCACCGCGCAGCAGGGTGGTCATGACGGCGATCTGAATCGAAAGCCGATCCTGCAGCCCGGGCTCGACGGGAAGCGCGACCGGCTTTTCCTTTACTTCGCCGGAGACCTTCTGCTCCGCCCAACCGAAGGCCAGATGGCCGTCCTTCTCGCTGCCTTTCTTGCCGTCCTCCAGAACCCAGGACAGCGGCCTCACCCCCTGCCCATCGATGTGCATCCTGCTGCGCTCGAAGGCTGCGGCGCTTACCAGCAGTCGGGCGGGCAGACTGGGCTCGGCGCGGGTTTCGAAGACCAACACCCCCGCCTCCGGCGAACGCAGTTCGAAATGAAGCAGCCCCACATTGAAGCCCCGATAGGAGACCGCATAGGTGGCATGATAGGGGGTCGGCACCACGGGTTCGGCGGCCGCCGCGGGCAACGCAGCGACGACGATGAGAAGGGCAAGCAGCAGACGGAGCAAGACCCACCTCCAAGTCGATTTCCCTGGCGGGATCAGGGCCATAGAGCTATTTTAACCCAGGCAGGGGCGGCTCTGCAGACGAAACGGGAAAATTTGCACAGCGGGGAAACCGCGAAAGGGACGAAAACGCATGAGGCAGATCAGAAGAAAAGACCGGGAGATGCCGGCCAGCGAGGCCGAGGCGCTGCTTGTCCGGGGCGAATACGGGATCCTCTCGACCGTGGACGCCCACGGCCAGCCCTACGCCGTACCGCTGAGCTTTGCCTACCGGGACAAGCGCATCTATTTCCACTGCGCTCTGGAGGGACACAAGATCGAGAATCTGGAAAACAATCCCAGGGTCTGCTTCTGCGTGGTCGGCCAAACCCGGGTACTGGCCGAGCAGTTCGCTACCGAGTATGAGAGCGCGCTGGCCTTCGGGCTGGCCACCGAAGCCCGGGGGCAGGAGCGGCGGGAGGCCTTGCTGTGGCTGCTGGAGAAATATTCTCCGGGCTTTATCGAGGAGGGTGAGCACTATATCGAGAAGCTGGACAAGGCCACCAAGGTCATCAGGATCGATGTCCAGCAGATCAGCGGGAAGGCTAGGCGCTAGATTTAGAGGATTTGCGGAGTTATTGAAAAAGCCAAAACCGGCGGGTAGCACCTGCGGCCGATCTGCCATCCTGAGCCGGTCCGTCTTCGTGGTCCGGGGAGCGCCCCCATTGTCAAAGGGGGCGCGGGGGAGATGGGGCAGTGAGGCTTTTCTGCCTTTTCCTAGCAGCGCCGGTGTTTGCAACAGCCCCGTAGACCGATTGCGAACCTCTTAGGCGGAAAAGAGGGGCAGGCGAAGACGCGCCGGGAGTCAGTTGCTCAAACGGTCCCAGTCGCACCGCCTCTATGCGACCCCCATGCCAGCGCAGCGAACGTCCTTTCTTGGTTACTTCTTTGGACGCAGCAAAGAAGTAACCCGGCTGCCGGCCGGGACCGGCGGTTTTAAGCCATTAAAGATTCTGAGATTTTCAGCCTTTCAGACAACAAAGCTCACCCCTCATTTCCCCTCCCCTTCAGCCTCCGCCCTGCACTTCTCCACCGACTCGCGCAGCCAGGCGATCTCCTCGGGGAGAAACTGCTTGGAGTACTCGGTACCGACGTTGAGCGCCCAGTGCAGCGGCGGCGCCGACATCTCGGCGATGACGTGCCCCGGGACCTCGACAAAGCTCACCTCGCCCCCGGCCCAAGCCTGCAGCCGTTCCTCGGTATCGAAGAGCATCATGTAGTCGTCACCGTCAGATTCAAGGATCAGCGGCATCACCTGGTTTTCCTCAGCCGCTGCAGGCGCCCCTTCACTTTCGGTGTCCTCGAAGGTGGGAATAAAAAAATTGCTATTGAGCACCAGGTCGTAATACTGGGACTGGTTTTGGGGGTCGCGTCGGTCCTGCTGGAGGATTTCCAGGGCCTGGTCGAGCTCGGTCATGGCTTGCCTTTCGGATGATGGTCGGGGTGAAACCCACTCGGATTCACGGATAAAGGCCACTGTAACAGGCCGCCCCTCCCAAACTCAACCCTCAATGTCCATCCGCACTAGCGCAAAAACCGCTCCACCTTGGCGCGCAGCTCCTTGAGACTGAAGGGCTTGGCCAGGTAATCGTCGACCCCGGCGGCGAAGGCCTGCTCCCGGTCGATCTGCTGGACCTTGGCGGTCAGGGCGATGATCGGCACCTGGCGGGTGGCGGCATCCTGCTTCAGCGTGCGGGCCACGGCGTAGCCGTCGAGCCCCTCGGGGAGCATGATATCGAGCAGGATCAGGTCCGGCTTCTCCGCCCGAACCAGGTCGATGGCCCGTTCGCCGCTGTCGGCGTGCAGGACCTGGCACTGCTCGGAGCGCAGGGTGGCCTCCACCAGTTCGCGGATGGTCAATTGGTCGTCAACAACGAGGATCTTTTTCACGGATTCTCCCTTTCGAGACTCGCCCCCTGGGCCGCCCGCGACGCTTGCGCCGCCATTCCCAGGGGGATGCAGACGCTGACGGTGGTCCCCCGCCCTTCCTCACTCTCCACCTCGATGGACCCGCCATGGGCCTCGACGATGTGCCGGGCGATGGTCATCCCCAGGCCGAGCCCCTCGGTATCCTGGCTGGAGCGCTCGCCCCGGTAGAATTTTTCAAATACCCGCCGCCGCTCCGCCGGTGGCATCCCCCGCCCCTGGTCGCTGATCCGGATCCGGCACCCCTCGGGCTCCACCTGCGCCGCCACCCTCACCGACCCGCCGCCGGGGGAGTACCTGACGGCGTTGCCGAGCAGGTTATGCAGCACCTGCTCGATGCGCTCCCCGTCCAGAAGCAGCTCGGCGGCCTGTTCGCCGACCTGCAGCTCGAAGCGGTGCGCGGGATTCTTCTCCTGGAAATAGTCGACCATCCTCCGCAGCAGCGCGGCCAGGTCGGTGGGGGCCAGATCGAGCCCCAGCTCCCCGCCCGACTCGAGCAGGGCGATGTCCAGGCGGTCCTTGACGATCCGCGCCAGGCTCTGCGCCTCCTGGTGAATGTAGGCGAGAAACCGGTTGCGCTCGTCGCTGTCGATCGGCTTGCGCGCCAGCAGCAGCTCGCTGAAGCCGAGGATGGAGGCCAGCGGGCCGCGCAGGTCGCGGGCCGAAGTGGCGATGAAGTCGGTTTTCATCCGCTCCAGCTCGTGCTCGCGGGTGACATCGAGCAGGATGGCGATCATCCCGCTCACCTCGCCGGCCTGGTCCTGGATCACCGAGGTGCGGGCCTGAAGATGGCGCGGTTGCCGCGGGTCGGGGCCGGGCAACTGCAGCTCGAGGCTGGCCCCGCCCTGGCGCCGGGCGAGCAGGGGGGCGAGGCGCTCGGCCACCTGCGGTTGATGGACCACCTGCTCCAGCGGTTGCCCCTGCGCAAGTTGCTGCTTGACCCCGAGCAGTTCTTCGGCCGCCTGGTTGACCAGCACCACCCGGCTGTCCCGATCCGTGACCAGCAGCCCCTCGGCCACCGATCCGACGATCCCCCTGACTTTGTCCCGGGCCTGTTCGGCCTCCTGCAGGGCCTGGCGAAGCTCCTGCTCGGCCCGCTTGCGCAGGGTGATGTCGCTGCAGATGCCGAGCAGGCCGATCACCTCGCCCGCCTCGTCCAGCAGCGGCACGCGGCTGGTCAGGTAGGTGGCGGGCTGACCGTCGGCCAGCAGCAGGGTCTCCTCCAACTCGAGCAGCGGCTTGCGGCTGTCGAGGACCTGGCGGTCGCGCAACCGGGTCAGCTCGGCGTCCTTGCCGCGCCAGGCCAACTCTTCGTCGGTTTTGCCGACGATATTCTCCGGGCGGCCGACCCCGGCCACGCTGGCGAAGCGCTGGTTGCAGCCGAGGTAGGCGGAATCCCGGCCCTTCCAGAAGACGTACAGAGGGATGTTGGAGATGATGTTGGCCAGCAGCTTGCCCCGCCGATCCAGCTCCCGGGCGGTGCCGCGGCGCATCTCGTCCTCGCGGCGCAGTGCCCCCAGGTAGTGGTTGACCAGCCAGGCCAGCAGCCCCGCCGAGGCGAGAACGAAAAACCACCCCTTGAGGGTCTGCGCCCGGGTGAGCAGGTCCGGGTCCCGGATCAGGGCGAGTAGAATCCGGTCCGAGACCAGAATCCACCCCCCGGCCAGCAGCGTATAGATGGCGGCTGCCTTGAGGGCCGCCCGCAGGGTTCTGGCGTTCCGCTCGTTCATGGCCTGTTACCCTTTGCCCGGCATCGGCTTGTCCCCGGTGTCGCCTTAGCGCCCGGGGGCGGTCAGCGCCGACCGGACCTGCCGCGGCCGGAACCGGCGAGGGGAGGCTGCAGGGCCTCCTGCTCCGGAGCCAGGGGCAGGACGAAGCTGACCCGGGTTCCCCGCCCCGGTTCGCTGCTCACCTGGATGCTGCCGCCGTGGGCCTCGACGATGTTCTTGACGATGCTCATCCCCAGCCCCAACCCGCCGCTGGCGGTGGTGGAAGCATCGACCCGGTAGAAGCGGTCGAAGATCCGCTCCAGCTGCTCGGGAGTCATGCCAATCCCCTGGTCCTCGACGGCAAGCTCGAAACCCGCCTCGGTGGCCCGGCCCGACACTCTGACCAGCCCCCCGGCGGGGGAGTACTTGACGGCGTTGGAGAGAATGTTCTCCAACACCTCCACGATCTTCCCCCGATCGGCCAGCAGCGTGCGCGGGAGCGGCTCCAGGGCGATCTCGAAGCGGTGTTTGGGCGTCTGGGTCCGGCAGCAGGTGAGGACCTGCTCCACCATCTCCCCGGGATCGCAGGGAGCCATTTCCAGGGCCAAACCCTGCCCCGACTCGATCCGCGAGATGTCGAGCAGCTCGTTGACGATGCGTCCCAGCCCCAGGGACTGCTTGAGGATGTAATGGAGGAATTTTTTCTGTTCCTCCCGGTCCAAGTCGTCGCGGGTGGTGAGCAGTTCGGAAAACCCCTGGATCGAGGTCAGCGGGGTGCGCAGCTCGTGGGCGGCGGTGGAGATGAACTCGGTCTTCATTCGGTCCAGCTCCCATTCGCGGGTCAGGTCGGTGAGGATGACGATGGTCCCCATGGCGCGGCCGGCCCGATCGAGAATGGTCGAGGTCTTGGCCCGCAGGTAGCGGATATGCCGACCCTCGATGAGCTCGAACTCGAACTGGCGCCCCCCCTTTTTGGCTGGCGGGGCGGCGCGCAGCTTCTCCAGCAGGGGGCTGCCGGCGAAGGCCTGCTCGACGGGGAGGTTCAGTACCTTGCCAGAGGCGATCCCCAGCATCTGCTCGGCGGCGCGGTTCATCATCACCAGGCGCTCCTCGTTGTCGGTGACGAACAGGCCGTCGGCCACCGAGCGCAGGATGGCGCGCAGCAGCTTTTCGCTCTCGCGCAGCTGCTCTTCGGCCCGGCGACGGTTCTGGCGCACCTTGGCCTCACGCATTTCGCGCTCCACCGCCGGCACCAGCCGCGCCAAGTTGTCCTTCATGATGTAGTCGTGAGCCCCGGCCTTCATGGCCGCCACCGCCGTCTCCTCGCCGAT
This sequence comes from Desulfuromonas versatilis, assembly GCF_019704135.1. Lineage (NCBI taxonomy): Bacteria > Pseudomonadati > Thermodesulfobacteriota > Desulfuromonadia > Desulfuromonadales > Desulfuromonadaceae > Desulfuromonas > Desulfuromonas versatilis. The sequence goes on along the minus strand of NZ_AP024355.1, from coordinate 462,805 downwards.
GGTCCCCGAAACCAGGATGAAGGGAAGATCCAGGCCCGCCTCCCGGACCATCCCCAGGGCCTCGAGGCCGCTGAAGCGGGGCATGCGGTAGTCGGCCAGGACCAGGTCCCAGGGTTCGTCGGCCAGCAGCTGGCGCAGCTGGGACGGCGCGTCGACCCGCCGCACCGTCGCTTCCAGCCCGCCGCGCTTGAGCTCGCGGGAAATCAACAGGGCATCGTTTTCGGAGTCCTCGACCATCAGGACCCGGATGTTTTTTTTCATGACGTCTCTATCTCCACGAGGGCTCGGATCTCCCCCGGTTTGTCCCCTGACAGGGTGCGGACCTATAAGGGCGGCGGCTCGTTGAGCACCAGCCAGTACAGCCCCAGCTGGTTGATGGCCTCGGAGAACTGCAAAAAGTCCACCGGCTTGCGGATGTAGCTGTTGGCGCCGAGCTTGTAGCTCTCGATCAGGTCGCGCTCCTCGCTGGAGGTGGTGAGCACCACCACCGGCAGGTAGCGGGTGCGCTGGTCGGCGCGCAGCCGGCGCAGCACCTCCAGGCCGTCCAGCTTGGGCAGCTTCAGGTCGAGCAGCACCAGCTGGGGCTGCTCCCGGGTGTCCCGCTCGGCAAAGCGCCCCTCGCCGAACAGGTACTCGATGGCTTCGGCGCCGTCCTGGGCGGTAACCACCTCGTTGGCGATCTTGCTCTTTTTCAGGGCGCGCAGGGTCAGCGCCACGTCGTCGGGGTTGTCCTCAACCAGCAGGATCATTTTCTTCTCCATAGGCTCCTCGCTGCGCTGCGGGCTCGGCGGGGGGGCCGCCGAGGGTAAAATAGACGGTCGCCCCCTGCTCCACCTGGCCTTCGGCCCAGACCCTGCCGCCATGGCGGTGGATGATGCGCTGCACGGTGGCCAGGCCGATCCCCGTCCCCTCGAATTCGCTTTTCGAATGCAGACGCTGGAAGGCGCCGAAGAGCTTGTCGGCATAGGCCATGTCGAAGCCGGCGCCGTCGTCGCGGACGAAGTAGGCCGGCTCCTCGCCGGCCTCCTTCCGGCCGAAATGGATGCGGGCGCGGGGATGGCGCGAGGTGTATTTCCAGGCGTTGCCGAGCAGGTTTTCCAGCACGATGCGCAGCAGCTGGGTGTCGCCGTAGCCCTCCAGCCCCGGGTCGATCACCAGTTCGACCTGCCGCCGCGGCTCGCGTTCGCGCAGCTCCGCGCTCACCGAGTGTGCCAGGGCGCTCAGGTCGACCCGCTCGTGGACCAGCCGGGCCCGGGTCATGCGCGAGAGCCGCAACAGATCGTCGATGAGCCGCCCCATCTGCTGGCTGGCGGCGCGCAGCCGCTGCAGGTAGTTGGCCCCTTCGGCGTCGAGCTTGTCGGCGTAGTCCTCGAGCACCGCCTGGCTGAAGCCGTCGATACTGCGCAGCGGGGTGCGCAGGTCGTGGGACACCGAGTAGGTGAAGGCCTCCAGCTCCTGGTTGATCAGCTCCAGTTCCTGGGTGCGCTTTTTGACCCGCTGCTCGAGTTCGGCATTGAGCTGCCGGATCTCCTCCTCGCGGCGCTTGCGCTCGGTGATGTCCTGGATGATGCCGCAGAAAAAGATGCGCCCCTCCACCTCGACCTTGCTGACCGCCAGGTAGATGGGGAAGACCGTGCCGTCCTTGCGCTTACCGAAGACCTCGCGGCCGATGCCGATGATCTTGGCCACGCCGGTCTCCAGGTAATTGCGGAGGTATTGGTTGTGTCCGCTGTGGTAGGGCTCGGGCATCAGGGTGTTGACGTTCCTGCCCAGGATCTCGGCGGCGGCGTAGCCGAAAATCCGCTCAGCCGCCGGGTTGACCCTGAGGACGGTGGCCGAGGTATCGATGATGATGATCCCATCGACCACGTTGTCCATGATGGCCCGCAGGTATTTTTCGTTTTGCAGCTCGAGCCCGGACGGCTTGTCGGCCGGCCGCCCGGGTTCGGCAGCATCGTGCTTCTCGACCCTGTTCATGGCGCTCCACCGGATGAGCTGGCAGCTCTTGCTTCACACCTGAGATTCTACCTCATTTTACAAAATGGGGGGGGGACGCGGGGAAAGGCGTGGGGGCGGCGCAAGCCGCCGCCCCCGCGGCCAGGAGTTTTTTCAGCCTCGGCGAGGGCCTTTCAGCGCAGGCACTGGAAAAGCCCCATGCACCACAGGCAGCTGCCGCAGGGCTCCTGGTTGATGTGGCAGTCCTGCTCGAAGGCGTCGGTCTGCACGTAGTCGCAGGGGGCCAGGCTGCAGCTGGAGCAGAAGGGGTAGTCGTAGCCCAGCACGCTCTGGCGAAAGGCGCGGAACTCTTTGGAATTCCATATATCCAGGATCCCCTGCCGGGCCAGGGTGCCGAATACCCGCGGCTGCACCTGCTGGGTCCAGCCGCTGGCGAAGCAGTTGTAGCGGTGCCAGAGAAAATAGCAGGGATGCACCTCCCCCTGCCAGGAGACGAAGGCGCTGCCGTCCTCGACGAAGTCACAGCGGCGCTCGGCCTTGAGCACCGCCTCGGGCAGGCGCAGCTCGATACCGCACTGCTCGGCGACCCGGCGGGCTTCGGCGAACACCTCCTCGAGCTGCTCCAGCCAGGCGAAGTCGAGGTCGAGGAGTTTTTTCAGATCGAGGGAGAGCCCGCGTTGGGCCGCCTCGGTCTTCATCTGCTCGACGAACTGGATGACCTGCCGCTCGTCGGGCTCCTTGGCGTACTTCCACAGCACCTGGAAGTAGCGGTGCAGGTCGACCCCCGCCGCCTCGGCCCGGCCGCGCCAGCGGCGGAAGATCTCGATCTCCTGGTCGCTGCAGCTCGCGTAGGCCGCTTCGGCGGCGTGGCGCTCGTCGTAGGGGAGCACATGGGTCACCAGGGCGAAGCTCGCCCCCCGGCCGGCGGCCCAGCGCAGGGCCAGGGGCAGCTCGCGCAGGTTGCGCCGCATCAGCACGAACTCCACGCCGACCTGCAGCTCGGCCCGGCCGGTGGCGGCCTTGGCCGCATCGAGCGCTGCCAGGGCCCGCTCCACCGCGCCGACTTCGCCCCCTTCGCGGAGCTCGCGGAAGATCTCCGGGGAGACCGCGTCGATGGAGATGCAGATGCGGTCGAGCCCCGCCTCGGCCAGCGAACGGGCCCGGCGCGCGTCGAGCAGCAGGCCGTTGGACTGGAACCCGATCCAGCTGCCGGCGGACATGCGCGCCCTGGCCCGGCGGATGAACGATTCAAGGTGGGGGTTGAGCAGCGGCTCGCCGATGCCGTTGAGCACCAGCGCTTCGAGGTGGGGAAAGGCCGGCTCGAGGGCTTCGAACAGCCCCGGCTCGAGATCCCCCTCGGCGATGCAGCACTCCCCGGACTGCTTGACGCACATGAAGCAGCCGAGGTTGCAGCGGGTGGTGGTTTCCACGACCAGCTTGCTGGGGTATTCGCGCAGGGCGGGCACGACCGGGGGGCATTGCGGGCTTGCGGCGGCGTTTGTCGACATGGCTCTGGCCTCTCCTGATTGAAGGCTCCAATGGAGCATCGAGTATAGAGCGCGATTATTATTCCCGGCCTTGACCGGAGTCAAAAAGCCCCGAAAAATCCGCATAACGTATACAGCTTCCGGCAAATCCCGGGAAAGGCGGAAAACTTCCCGGGCCCCGGGTTGACATCCTGGGCCGGGGTGCTTATCTTCTTTGCCGGTGCGAAGAAATCCCATCCCCACAGGAGGTAAATAGATCCATGACGTCGAACAAGCACGCCTTCAAGGCCGAGGTCAACAAGATCCTCGACCTGATGATCCACTCGCTGTATTCCCACAAGGAAATCTTCCTGCGCGAACTGATCTCCAACGCCTCGGACGCCATCGACAAGGCCCGCTACGAGTCGCTCACCGACCAGTCCCTGGCCGAAGGGGGTGAGGAGTGGAAGATCCAGCTGATCGCCGATAAAGAGGCCGGCACCCTGACCGTGCGCGACAACGGCATCGGCCTGAGCCGCGACGAGGCGGTCGAGGCCCTGGGCACCATCGCCCACTCGGGGACCAAGGAGTTCATGAAGCTGCTCGAGAGCCGCGAGGTCAAGGACAACCCCGAACTGATCGGCCAGTTCGGCGTTGGCTTCTACTCGGCCTTCATGGTCGCCGACCAGGTCACCGTGGTCAGCCGCCGCGCCGGCGCCGACGCCAAGCACGCCATCGTCTGGCAGTCCGACGCCGACGGCACCTACACCATCGACGACACCGAAAAGGCGACCAAGGGCACGGACGTCATCCTCACCCTCAAGGAGGACGCCAAGCAGTTTCTCGAGGAGTGGGAGCTGCGCAAGGTGGTCAAGCAGTACTCGGATTTCATCGAGTACCCGGTGGTGATGGACGTCACCCGCTCCAAGCCCGACCCCGAGGATAAGGAAAAATCCATCGAGGAGACCGTCGAGGAGACCCTCAACTCGCGCAAGGCGATCTGGCTCAAGGACAAGTCGGAGATCAGCACCGAGGAGTACAACGAGTTCTACAAGCACGTCTCCCACGACTTCACCGACCCGGCCCGGGTGATCCATTACCGCGCCGAGGGGACGGTCGAGTTCTCGGCGCTGCTCTACATCCCCAGCAAGCGCCCCTTCGACATCTTCTACCAAGACTACAAGGTCGGCCCGACCCTCTACGTGCGCCGGGTGCAGATCATGGACCACTGCGAGGCGATGCTCCCCAGCTACCTGCGTTTCGTCAAAGGGGTGGTGGAATCGGCCGACCTGCCGCTCAACGTCAGCCGCGAGATCCTCCAGGACAACCGCACCGTTTCGGTGATCAAGAAGAACCTCACCAAGAAGGTGCTCGAAACCCTGGCCGAGATGAAGAAGGAGGACGCCGAGGCCTACGGCAATTTCTACGAGCAGTTCGGCCGCGTGCTCAAGGAAGGCATCCATCACGATTTCGAGCGCCGCGAGACCATCGCCGAGTTGCTGCTGTTTGAGTCGACCAAGACCGAGCCCGGCAAGAAGACCACCCTCGCCGAGTACCTCGAGCGCATGCCCGCCGACCAGAAGGAGATCTACTACATCACCGGCACCGACCGCGCCAGCGCCGAGGCCTCGCCCTACCTCGAGGTGTTCAAGGAGAAGGGGATCGAGGTGCTGATCATGACTGATGATTTCGACGACATCATCATCTCGGGCCTGGGCACCTACAAGGAGAAGGAGTTCCAGTCGGCGATCAAGGGCGATCTCGATCTCGACAAGCAGGACAAGGAAGAGAAGAAGAAGGAGTTCGGCGACCTGCTCGAACTGATGAAGGAGGAGCTCAAGGACCTGGTCGCCGAGGTGCGCATCTCGGGCCGCCTGAAGGACTCGGCGGTCTGCCTGGTGGCCGGCGAGCACGACCTCGACCCGAAGATGGTCAAGATGTTCCAGGCCATGGGCCAGGAGGTCCCCAAGGGACAGCGCGTGCTGGAGATCAACCCCGACCACGAGCTGATCGCCCGCATGAAGCAGCTCTTCGCCGCCGACCGCTCAAGCGCCCAGCTCAAGCAGTACACCGGCCTGCTCTACGACCAGGCCCTGCTGCTCGAAGGGGACAAGCCCCGCGACCCGGTGGCCTTCGCCAAGGCCCTCTCAAAGTTGATGGCCGAAGGCGTGAGCGTCGCCTGAACCATCCAGCGAAGGTGATGCGGCAAAGCAAGCGGGCCGAGGGATTTCCCCTCGGCCCGTTTTTGCTGCCTGCTTGAACGCGACCCCCGCCTCCCCTTCCTCCTCAGGAAGGGGCCGCCCAGTTAACGCCCCCGCTCCTCCAGGGAGAGAGCCGCCCAGCCAACTCTCCCTCTCCCTCAGGGAGAGGGCCGGGGTGAGGGTGGTTGGCCCCCCTCGGCAAAATACCGCCGCACCACCTCGGTGTGCAGGGGGAAACCAAGCTCCACCGGCCCCTCGATCCGCACCACCTCCCGGGTCTCGGCGCAGCGGAAGGGACGCAGGGCCAGCTCGGGAAGCGCTTCGGCCAGGCCGAAGATCACCAGGGTCCCGTCGAGACCGTTCATGACCTCGTAGAGGCGCAGCGGAGCGGCGCCGAGGTCGATGCCGGTCTCTTCGCGCAGCTCCCGCTTCCCGCCCTCCTGCCAGGATTCCCCGATCTCGAGGTACCCCCCGGGCAGGGTGAGGGTTCCCTTGCTCGGCTCGATGTCCCGGCGGATCGCCACCAGCCCCGTGCCGACCGGCACCAGCACGACCACCACCGGCAGGGGATTGAGGTAGCTGATGTTGCCGCAGGCCCGGCATTGCCTGGGCCAGGGGGCAGCGGGGGCGAAGGCCGCCCCGCAGAAGGAACAGTGACTGTTTCTCTCTCCCATTGCGTTCCTCTCGGCGCGGTGCCCCGGGTCCGGCGGGCCCCGGGTCCGGGCCTGCGAAAATGATTAAGCTCGCCTGGCGGGTCAGCGCCAGGGGCGAAGCAACTGGCGCACCGGGTGCAGGCCGTGATAGTCTGCGGCGGTCGGTCGGATGGCGAATAACGGGGAGAGTTCGATGCTGAGTGGATTGCAGGGTGCCGGCGACTGGTACATCCTGGCCCTGCTGGCCTGGTTGCTGATGGGGACCCAGCGCTTTTTCTACAAGGTTTCCGCCGCGCGGGGCTGCAACTCGGCCTGGACCACCTTCGCCTTCATGGCGACGGTGACCCTGCTGAGCGCGGCCCTGTTCTTCTCCACCGGCGAAAACCCCGGCGAACCGGGACTGCTGGTTCTCATCGCCCTGCTCAACAGCCTGGCCTTTCTGGCCGGGACGATTTCCCACATCGAGGCCCTCAAACACCTCCCCGCGGGGGTCGTCTATCCCCTGACCCGCCTGAGCCTGGTGGTGGTAGTGCTGTTTTCGGTGCTGTTCTTCCAGGATCGGCTCTCCCCCTGGCAGGGGCTCGGCATCACCCTGGCCCTGGCGGTGGTCCTCCTGTTGACCCGCCAGCCGGGCGCCGGAAGCGGCCCGGCTACGGCCTCACGGCGCGGCCTGGCCCTGGTCCTGGTGGCCATTCTGGCCGGTGCGGCGGCCTCGATCTCCAGCAAGTTCGCCGCCCTGCACACCGGCAAGCTCGCCTTCATGGCCGTTTCCTATTGCGCCTCGACCCTGTTTTCCCTGGGCCTGACCGGCCGCCTGCAGCCGACCGAGGCCGGCGGCAGGCACCGCGAGGCGCTGCTGATCGGCTTGGCCATGGGGGTGCTCAATTTCGCCGGCTACTACGCCTTTCTCCGGGCCCTCGAGCTGGGCCCCCTGTCGGTCATCGCCGCGCTGACCAGCATGCACTTCGTCATCGCCATCGCCCTGTCGGTGGCGGTCTATCGTGAACGGCTCACCCGCACCCGGCTGCTCGGCATCCTGCTGACCCTGGCCTCGGTGCTGCTGATGCGGCTATAGTTCGTCTCAGACCAGCCGCACCGGCGCAAAGCCGCCCCCCGGGGTGCGCAGGTTGGTGACCTGCCCCTGGTAGAGGCGGGCCGCCACCCCGAGCACCCGGTCGCGGTAGACATAGAGCCGGAAATCGGTCTTCATCTCGCCGCCGGGCCCGGCGTCGGTCAGCGACGGGAGGACCAGGCGCTGCACCAGGGTGTCGGCCGGGTCGAGTTCCTCGAAGCGGGCCCGGGAGATCTTGCGCCCCAACAGCACCCCGCGGCTGCCGAAGCGGGAGACCGGCTTGAACACCCAGTCCTTGCGCCCCGCCCACACCTGCCCGGCATCCAGGTTGGCCAGCAACCGGCTGCAGGGGACCGTCTCGGCCAGCAGTTCGAGGACCCGGGCACCGAGCCCCAGGGGCGCCAGCGCCTCGGGATCGGACCAGAGGATCATGCGGCGCTTGTCGGCAAGCAGCCCATAGCTGAAGGGGTTGGGGGTCAGGCAGACCTGCCGGGCCAGGTAGGCGGCGCGGATCCCGGCCATCTCGGGGCGCTCCAGGTAGAAATCGCAATGGCGGTTGTAGATCAGATCGACCCGCCGCCCCAGGTGGGAAACCCCGTCCGCTCCGACGACCAGCTCGGCGGGATCGACCACCGAGGCTCGCGCCCCCCAACCTTCGAACAGGTTGGCGAAGGCCTGCATCTCGGGGTAGAGGAACTGTTCCCGGGGTTTTTCATCGACAATGGCGATGTGTTCCGGCAGCCAGCGGCCACCGCCGCTGAAGCCGCGCATCTCGTCGGCAAAGGAGTGCAGCAACTGCTGCCTGAGCCGCCGTGGCAACTCGCCGGCCACCGGGGCGTCGGGCCGGTAGGCAAGAAAGGCGAACATGCCGCCGCCGGCGTTGGTGTTGACCTCGATCAGCCGCGGACCCTGCTCGCTCAGGTGAAAATCGTACCCCATCATGACCGAATCGTGGCCGGGGTCGAAGCGGGCGGTTTCCGGCACCTCGGGCAGAACCATGGCCCGGTAGCCGGGCAGCCGGCTCAGCCGGTGGAGATCGCGGACCAGCCGGATCATCCGGGCCAGATCGGTGCGGGCGAGGGACACATTCAGTGAGCTGACGATATCTTGACCAGTGGGCATCCAAGTCTCCGAAGGGGAAAGTGGCATTCATCATGCCACAACTGCCGGGTAAAACAAACCACCCCGTCCAAGCAAGGTCGAGGCCCTGCCCGAGGGAATTTCAGCCATCATTCGTTTGACAGAATTTCATTTTCAAGGATAATTAGCTGTATACGTAAACACTATTTCAGTATGTAGAATCAAAGGAGGAGTATCGCATGCCGCAGGAATTCAACCTTGACCAGGCCCTCAAGCACGCCATCCAGACCGAGAAGGACGTCATGGACTTCTACAAGAAGGCCGCCGAGATCACCAAGAACGAGCGGGCAAAAAAGGTGTTCACCACGCTTTCCAACGAAGAGCGCGAGCACGCCAGCCATTTCTTCCACCTCTACAAGGGGGGGGAGCTTGGTACCTTCGAGCAGTTCATGGCCAGCCCGCCCCAGAAGGATTCGGCCATGCTGGCGGAACTGAGAAAATCTCTCGACAGCGCCACCAACGAGCGCAAGGCAATGGAAATCGCCCTGAAAGAGGAAGAGGACCTGGAGAAAAACCTGCGCATGACCGCCTCGCACATCGTCGATCCTGCCGTCCGCTCGGTCTTCGAGCGCATGGCCAAGGAAACCCGCGATCATTACGAGATCATCGAATCCGAGTACGCCCACCTGATGGGCATGGTGCATGAGACGGACATCGACACCTATGTCAGGGAGTAACCACATGTTTCGCCGCACAGCCCAGCTGCTGGCCGTGGCTCTGCTGGCCTTCGTCACCCCGGGGCTGGCCCTGGTCGAGAACCTCGGCGCGCTGACCCCCAAAATCAACAGCGAAGCCCAGCTGATCATCGACAGTCGCTGCACCGTGTGCCACACCCGGGAGCGGATCGACCAGGCCATCGAGATGCGCCGCGACATGCAGGAGATTCAGCAGCGCATGCTCGAGCAGGGGGCGGTTCTTTCCGAACGGGACAAAAGCGTACTGGGGACCTTCTGGGGCTCGCCCCTCAAGGAACCCTCCGGGGGAAAAGCGAACCAGTAACCCCCGTCCTCAACCTGAAAAACCGCGGCCGGATGCCCCATCCGGCCGCGGTTTTTTTTGCCCGAAGGAGCAGCCTGGAGATTTGACAAAACAACGTTCTGGGAAATAATGGTCTTACCGGTTGAGTCCGTCGCTGTGCCCTCATTTCCCCCAGGAGGACGCCCATGCCCCAGGAATACAAGGTTCAGGAAGCCATCAGGCAGGCGATCGTCGCCAAGAAAAATCTTCTCGATTTCTATCGCCAGGCTGCGGAGCTGATCCGCAACCCCAAGGGCAGGGAGGTATTTCTCCGCCTCAGCGAAGAGGTCCTGGAAAATACCCGGCGTTTTTTCCCCTACTACCGGGGCAACGACCTGGGGAGTTTCGAGCAGTTCATGAACGCCCCTCCGGCCAAGGATTCGGCCATGCTCGCCGAGCTGCGCAAGGCCCTTGACGTGAATATGCACGAGCGCAGGGCGCGGGAAATCGCCCTGGCCGAGGAACAGGACCTGGAGCGGAATTTCCGCATGACCGCCGCCCGTATCGTCGATCCCGCCGCCCGCGCCGTATTCGAAAAGGTGGCAGAGGAAACCCGCAACCACTACCTGATCATCGAATCCGAATATTCGCGAACCATGGCCATGGTCCACGAAACGGACATGGATATCTACGTCCGCGAATAGCCGTGGCGCGACCCGGCCAGGTCGGCCCACCAGCCGGCAGCACTTCCGCGCCCAAGGAATTTTAAATTTCTAATTTACGGTTACCAACCTGCCTTTTTTATGCTAGGATGCCGACGATTTTGTCGATTGCATTGCATAGCGAGGCAGGAGGGAACCGGTGCGCAGCATCAAGGATTGGCCGGAGGAGGAACGTCCCCGGGAGAAGCTCATCCAGCGCGGGGCCGAGGCGCTGACCGACGCCGAACTGCTGGCGCTGGTGCTGCGCACCGGCGACGGTTCGGGCAAGACCAGCGCCCTCGACCTGGCCAGGTCGCTGCTGGGGCGCTTCGGCAGCCTGCGCCACCTGGCCCAGGCCACCACCGCCGAGCTTTGCCAGAGCCGGGGGATCGGGCCGGCCAAGGCGGCCGAGCTGCAGGCGGTGTTTCAACTGGCCCGGCGCTTCAGCGACCAGAAGCTGCGGCCCGGCGACCGTTTCACCTCGTCCACCGAGGTGTTTCGGCACTACCACGAACAGCTGCGCGACCGCAAGAAGGAGGTCTTTCTCAGCCTGCTGCTCGACAGCAAGAACCGCATCATCCGCGAGGTCCAGGTTTCCGAGGGGAGCCTGACCGCCAGCATCGTCCACCCCCGCGAGGTCTTCACCCCCATCATCCGCGAATCGGCCGCCGCCGTACTCTTCGTGCACAATCACCCCTCCGGGGATCCGAACCCCAGCCGGGAGGATATCGAGATCACCACCCGGCTGCGGGAGGTCGGCGAGCTGGTGGGTGTGCGGGTGCTCGACCACATCATCATCGGCAGTGAAAGGTACGTCAGCTTCGCCGACCGGGGCCTGATGGGCTGAGGGAGCAGGGCTGCCACCGGTACCCCCGCAGGTTCAAATCACCGGCGACGGTTGACAAAATCACATTTTAATCATATCGTTAAACATGTTTTAGCTTTATTCATGAATTCGGCCCCACGGCAGCCGCCTCGCTCCATGGCCCCGCCGGGGGGAAATGATCAATAAATCGGTTGGGGGGGAACCGCCATGCAGCATCCTCACCGCGATCAGGCGGGCTTTACGTTATTGGAATTCCTGGTGGCGATCACCATTTTTTCCATCGGCCTGCTGGCCATCGCCGGCCTGCAGATCACTTCGATACAGCACAACGCCCGGGCCAACACCCAGTCCTCCACCACCGCCCTGGCCCGCGGCATTCTCGAGAACATCCTCTCCCGAGCCGGCGACGACGCCCTGTTCGACGCCGACACCGATCCCGCCCAGCCCTGGGACTTCGACCCCGCCACCCTGGACCCCGACCCGACCACCACCGTGGAGGGCGGGGGGACCTATTCCGCCAGCTTCCGCATCCTGGCCGGCAACCCGGCCGCCGGCATGGCCCGGGTAGAGGTGACCGTCAACGGTCCCAACCGCCGCACCCTGACCCTGACCGGCTTCAAGAGGGCCATATGAGAGCGCCGCGCACCCTTCGCTGCAGCCGCGGCTTCACCCTGCTCGAGTTGCTGATGGCGGTGGCTCTGGTCGGGATCCTCTCCGCAATCGCTCTGCCCAATGCGCGAGCCTGGTTGGAGAATTACCAGCTTAAGACCCAGGCCCGAAACCTGCTGGCCCAGTTTCAACAGGCCCGCATGGCCGCTGTAAAGCAGAACTGCCGGGTTGCGATTGCCCTCACATCCGGGACCGGGCAGGAAGGCAAGTGTCTGGTATTTGTGGATGACGGTGGTGGCGGAAGTAATAACGTGTTGATTCACGACGCTGGGGAGAAAGTACTGGCGGATTTCGCCATGCCTGCCGGAATTCGTTTGGGGGGAGTGACATTCGGGAACCAAACCACCGGGTTCACCTCCAAGGGTACGGCGGCCGACAACGGCAGCGTAGAGCTGACCAATAGCCGAGGTGACGGCTACAAGCTGGTCCTTCACGGGGCGGGCCGGGCGCGTCTGGACAAAATTTAAGCGAGTATCGGATTTCGCATCTTCCTTGGGTGCAATGTGACCTCATGAGTCATTCCAGCTTTAGAAAAAATCCCCACCAAGGGGGCTTCACCCTCGCCGAGGTGCTGGTGGCCCTGGCAATCACCGGCATCGTCACCGGGGCGGTCTTCGGTCTCTATCTGGCAAACGCTCGAACCTATGAAGTTCAAAACCAGGTGATTGATCTGCAACAAAACCTGCGCAACGGGATCGATGTCCTTCGCCGAGAGTTGAAAATGGCCGGCTACGACCCCCAAGGGATCGGCGGTTACGGCATCGTTACCGCCGGCCCCGAAGAGATCCAGTTCACCCTCGATGAAAATGGCGATGGCGATGCCACCCATACGGTTAACAAGGACGATGGGACCACGGAAATCGTGGAAGACGTCAACGAATACCAGACTTTTTCGATCTATACCTCGGGGGGGAAGAAAGCCCTCGGCAGGAAATCGACCAGCAGCGGTTACAATTCCCCTTTGGCCGAAAATATCGAGGCACTTGGCTTCGCCTACGCCTTCGACGCCGATGGCGACGGAATGCTGGACAACGCGGCAGGGCGCATCTTCTGGGCCCTCCCCCGGGACGCCGGTGGCACCGACCACTGGTTTGATCTGGACACTAATGGCGACGGCGATATCGATGAAGATGACGGCACAAGTGGTACCATCACCGGGGTGGATACCGGGATTACCACCGATCTGGCGGATGTCCGCGCGGTTCGGGTCTGGCTTTTGGGGCGAACGGATCGTCCGGATCGGGAATTCCTGAACTCCCAGACGTACACCATCGGTCGCCAGATAAAGGTTTTCAACGACCACTACCGGCGACGGCTCCTCGCCACAACCGTGCAGTGCAGGAACTTGGGACTATGAGAGGGCGTTCCAAGATGGATGCGCGAGGGTTCTCCCTGGTGGAAATCCTGATCGGGATCACTATTTTCGCCATCGGCATTCTGGCGGTGGCAACCCTGCAGGTTTCTTCGATGAAGACCAACTCCAAAGCCAATCTCCTGACTCAAGGGAGCGTGCTGGCGCAGGGCAAAATGGAGGAACTGATCGCTTACCCTTTTGAACATGACGACCTGCAAGACCGAGATCTCGACGGCATGCAGGGCCTGGGAGACAGCGAATTTGACGACGACCCGGGTTCGCGGGGGGATGCCGATTACGGGCCCGATCCGGATCAGGGGCAGTTTCGGGTCTACTGGAATGTGGCCGAAGATCATCCCGCTGTTGCCGGTTCCCGCATCAAAACAATCCGGGTGGTTGTCCGCTGGCGCGAGCGGATGGAATGGAAAAGCACCTCCATCGACTATGTCCGAACCAATTGAGGAACGCATGATGAAGAAGGGGAAAACACCTCTGGGCAACGAGCGAGGTGCCATGCTGGTGATCGCCGTTCTGGTGCTGGCCCTGCTGACTGTCATCGGCATGGTCGCGACAACCACCAGCACCATTGAGTTGCAGATTGCCGCCAATGAGCGGAATCACCAAAAAGCCGTATATGCTGCAGAATCCGGCATTTCCCACATGGTCGCGCTTCTGCAAAGCCGCCTGGTTGAAGGAAACCAGGCCAACATTGCCAGTGGCAATCCGCCCAATTGGAATTTCGCCATCGACGGCTCCCACCCTGACCTGGCCAGCGGCTTCAGCCGGCAACTGGATGGGCATTTCAGCTATTTCACCCAAATCCGGGATAATGACGACGAATCCCCCAACAACCCCGTGGCCGATACGGATCGCCTGATTTTCATCCAGGCCGACGGTTTCGGGCCGGAGGGCGCTACCGCGCGAGTGGAGGTTCTGGTGGAAGCCGGGCTTACCGGCGGTAGTCTTTCCGGATACTCAGCTCAGGCTGGCGGCGGCTCGGGGAAAAACTCCGATGCCAATGACACCGAGGCGATCCAGGACACCAGCAGTCGGGATCTGGGGGATATCTGACAGTCCGCCAGCGGCAATCCAGGATAGACACCGGGAAAACCAAAATGATCAATCCGCCCGAGACGGCCTTGGGAGACAAATCCATGCTCCGGAAAAAATCTGTGCCCTCAGTTGGGACCCACAAGCGTAGCCTGTCGGCCCTTGTTGCTTTGCTTATTCTCATTCTGGGCGCCAACGGGCCGTCGGCCGCCGCCCCCCTTCCCGAGTGTGAATCCAACCGGTTGACAAACTACAGCGACGGATTCGCGGTGAATGATTTCGATTCGATCAGCGTTGGAGTGGATGGCCGCGGCCACCTGGAACTTGAAACGGGAAGAGCATCCATCGACCCTAACCAGATTGTCATCCCCTTTGAGCAAGAAGTCTGGGTCCGGTTTCTCCATGAAGACGCCGGCTACCGGTCGACCCTGGGTTGGGTATTGAAAACCGACGCGGTGGATGAAAACGGCGCCTTCCTTGGCTGGAACAGGATTCCCGCCATGAAAAAGCACCCGATTTTCAGAAACATCGCCGATGGCAGCAGAGGAGGCGACGGCGTTCTCGACCAGGTTGCGGCCCTGAATGAGTCCCAATTGAAAACCTTCGATGACGGTACGGGCCTGCCCTTTGTAGTCGATGCCGACGGTGCCGTAACGCCCAGGGATATGCGAAAATCCTTGGGTATCTTCCCCGCCGGGGCAGAGCTGGTGTTTTTTCTGGCCTCCGACCGCGATTACACAACCAATGAAAGTGATCGGGTCCTGTTCACTAAAAAAGAATGGAATCCTGATCGTTTCACCAGTTGCTCCACCTATCTGAGAAACTACGATCTGGGCGCACCCTCTGCGGGGGACTGCTCCACCACCAGCAAAGGGTGGCTGGATGCCAATGCCATTTCCCGGCTCAATTTAAACTTCGGCCTTAACCTGTCCGGCACCTATTCGCATTCCGTCACCGCCAACGCCCGATTCGATCACGTCATCGTCGGTGCACCCGACAACGACCCCAACCAGTGGATTCTAGGCTGGGAGGACATTCCGGGTGGCGGGGACATGGACTTCAACGACACCTCTTTTTTAATCGAACGTAAAACCGGCGGGTCGGTCAGGCTCAAACCGGAATTGGCCATCACCCCCGCTACGGACGGATCCTATTTTACCGGGGTCAGCTTTGAAGTTTATGACTATCTCCCCGGGGAAGGCTGCACCGGGGAGACCGACATCAAATATTCTGTATCCATCGACAACGGGGACAACTGGATAGATATCAGCCGCTGGGACCAGATTAACAGCTTCATTCCCGAGGCTGACGGCAGCAAAACCCTGGGCCCCGCCGTCATCGGCTGGGCCCCTGGAACCCCCGAATACAGTGTCCGCCGCGCCAGAATCGATTTTTCCGGCCTGGGACTCGTCGGTAGCGAGCTCACCTGGAAAGCCGAATTGACCAGCAACGACGAGGGCTGTGCACCGCGGATCCTCGATGTCAGCCTGGACGGCAGCGTCGCCAACCATACCACCATTTCCCGGGCAGCGCCGGTGGCCATGGCCAATCTCCTTTACAGTGGCAGCTTCGAAACGCCGCATCGGAGTTGGGTCGAAAAGACCCTGCGAGGCCACGTCCGGGCGGTACGCCGGTACGATCCGCTGCATCCAGCCACCACTTCCACCCAGAATCTGTGGGACGCCGGCGAGCGGTTGAATAACCTCAGCCCGGCCGACCGGACGATCTATACCCCGGCTACCACCGTAACCCGGATCATCAACGAATCCCTGGAACTGACCAAACCCGACGGTTCAAGCACCCGCACCGGCGATGGTGTGACCATGAGTTTTGGCGGCAGGCTGGCCCATGCGCCGGCGCTGGCGACCACAGTCGAGTTCAGCGCGGATGGGAAAAAACTCGTCGATATTCACAACGGCACCCTGGAAAGCGCCTGGGGGAGCGGCAGTATCAAGCGATTTACAGGCGAGTTCGAAATTGTTTTCGACCAGCCCCCTCCCGCCAATGTACCGATCACCGCCTCCTATACCTATTACCAGGCTTCCGGCCTTCGGCAGTTTACCCGGGCGAACCTGGATAATGCCGCACTGGCCATGGATGCCTCCCAGGCCGCAGGGCGTCATGTTTTCGATCTGGACGGAGACGGCGATTTCGATCAGGATGATGGAGACTGGCTGGTGGAATGGGTTCGCGGTTTCAAAAATGGAACCCATTCTCCACAGGTTCAGAAGGAGTGGAAACTCGGCCCCATCGATCATTCTTCCCCAGCCCTGCTCACCCCACCCGGCACCCCCCCCTGGTATTACGGTACCGATGTGACCAACGCCGAGCGAACCAGCTTCGATACCTTCATCAACGCCCACCAGCAGCGACCATCGGTCCTGTTTGTCGGCTCCCGGGACGGGATGCTTCACGCCTTCGACGCCGGCCAGTTTCGTTGGGGAGACAATCCTCTGACCCTATTCAAGGAAAACCGCGGTTTCTTCCTCTGGGAGAATGTGAACGGAATTAATCAGCCGGATTACGGCACTGGCGATGAACTGTGGGCTTTCATTCCGGCGAACTTGGTGGCGCGGCTCAAGAACAACCTGCTGGGCGCCCAGGACCAGGCCTATGTCGATGCCTCTCCTGCGCTGGCCGACGTTTTCATCGATGGGCAGTGGAAAAGCGTCCTGCTGTCTGCAGAGGGCAACGGCGGTGATACGATATTTTGCCTCGATGTCACCGATCCTCTCAACCCCACCCTGCTCTGGGAGTTTGCCGATCCGGAACTGTTCCGTAGCCGATCGTCCCCGTCAGTCGCTCAAATCGGTCGCATCCTGGACAGTGGCACGGCCCGCTGGGCGGCCTTTTTCGTCTCGGGGAAAACCTCCGCGATCGATCTGTATCCTTCAATTTACATCCTGGATGTGGCCGACGGCACCCTGATCCAGCGGATCTACCTCGATTCGGACCCCGCTGGCATCGGAGGTGTCCCCAGCGGCCAGCCCGCGGTGGTCGATTCGGATGGCAACGGTTACATCGATCGCCTCTACATCGGTACCGACAAGGGCCGGTTGTATAAGGTCAACCTGGCCGATAACCCTGTGCAGTTCCTGAGCAGCCCGGTAGATTGTGTCATCAACAGCGATTTCAGTGACAATGCCTCGGGAACGGAAATCCCCCTCGACCAGAGGTGGCATCCGATCTATGCCTCGCCCGCCGTGGTCACCGACAATGCGCTGTCGCCTTCGGGGGAGTTGGAGTACAACATCCGGATTTTCTTCGGTACCGGGGACAGCCCCTACGCCGATGAAGATATCAATACCGGGAATACCACCTATCATTTTTTCGCCTACAATGACAAAGCGGCTAAAGAAACTTGCGGTCCTGGCGATGTGGAATTGGACTGGTTTTACGCCCTTCCTGCGGGGCAAAGGGTTTTCGCCTCCGCCTTCGCCTCCGCCGGCCAGGTCTATTTCGGCACCGCCAGCTCGGAAACGGAAAACCCTTGCGATGGAACGAACGAAGGTCAGCTGTTGGCGTTCAAGACCAAGGGTTATGATGCGACAAGCCTGCCGACCCCCCTGTTCGCCAAACAGACCGGGGATATCACCACCTCTCCTTTGGTGGACGACGAGCACCTGTACGTAAGGACTCCGAGTGGAACTGTTCAGGTCGGTGGGGGAGGCTTCAACAACAGGACCAAGGTCGGTGGGCTCGGCAAAGCCACTACCAGGGCCTGGAAAGCAATTTCAGAGTAAGGGCACAAGACTCTCTCGAAGGAACCTGCCTGACCCAAGGAGATAAGAAGCCCGGAACCTTTCCTCTCAGGCCTACCCCGGCACCCCCGCATATTCCAGAAACGACCTGGGCGGCCGGTACACCTGCGCCCCCCTCAATAGTTCCCCAACTTCCTGCGGCCCGAAGTAGCGCGCCTGCAGCGCCCGGCCCTGCTCCATCCAGAAGCCGAACTGGGGGACGAAGGTGTTGCGGCGGATCGAGTGGTCGATGGTCCGCCCGGCGACCACCAGGATGTTGCGCTCGCCCGAATCGAAGGAGTCGGTCAGGTAGGAGGCCAGCCGGTGGAACTGGCGCCAGGTGTTGACGTCCACCAGGCGCCGGTGGGGCCTGGTCGAGGTGACGATGTCGGGCAGAAATTCGAACAGGGAGACCTCCAGCAGAGTACGCGGGTCGAGGCTCTGGTGGTCGAGCTCCTTGGAGAAGTGAAAACAGTCCGCCCCCAGCAGTTCGCCGATGGGCTCCCGCTCGGCGGAGACCGCTTCGAGCAGCCGCTCGTGGCGGGCGGCAAAATCCGCATTGAGCCGGTAGACCTTGCCGTGGCTCGAGTCGCGCACCGCTTCGCCGTCCGCCAGTTTTTCGAGATGGATGTGAATCCTGGCCACGGGCTGGGCCGGCTTGTGAAACAGGTACTTGTAAGGGATCTCGATCTTGACCCCACCCACCCCGCGGAACAGGGTAATCAGGGCGGCGGCGCGCCGGTAGAGCTGCAGGTATTCGTCGAGCAGCCGCCCGAGCATGCCGCAGCAGGTCGCCTTGCTGCCGTGGACCCGATCGACATAGCCGATCCCTCCTTCCTCGCGGGCCCCGATGTGACTGCCACCGTGGATGATCAGGTCGTGGCCGTGGCGGGAGGCGGTCAGCAGCCGGTTGGGGTCGAGCAGGGCGCCGACCCGGCCGAGATTGAACACCGGGCAGTCGAAGACGTAGCCGAACAGGGCTTTCTTGATCGCCTGGCTTTCGTCCGAGCATTGCCACACAGAGGGGAGCGACCCGGAAAAGCCCGCCTCCTCGGTCAGCCACCGCATGCGGCCGAAAAGCTCCATCAGTTCCATTTCGGGCTGCTCCAGCAGCTCCTCGGGCGGCGGGGCAATGGGCATGGCGGCCTCCTTTGCGGGTCGGCGAAGGGTCGGGGAAATCGGGTAAACCTCCGAGCAAAACAATAACATCGTTCTATTATTTTGACCACGGTAAACTGCCGATTTTGCGATTGCTTTGCCCGGAAAGTGCGTGGTAACTTAAAACCCTGGACATAATCAAGCGCCGGGCTCCTCGTGAACCCGGCTTTTTGCTTTTTCGCAACGGGGCCCCAGGCTCAAAAGGCAAGACCGAAACCGATGAAACCCTCCGCACCCTTGGAAAAACCCGAACTGCTCTCCCCCGCCGGCAGCCTGGAAGCCTTTTTCGCCGCCATGGAATCCGGCGCCGATGCCGTCTATGTCGGCCTCAAGGATTTCTCCGCCCGGGCCAAGGCGAAAAACTTCACCCTCGGCGAGTTGGAGCGGATGCTCAACTTCGCCCACGGCCGGGGCCGCAAGATCTACGTCACCCTCAACACCCTGGTCAAGGAGGCCGAACTGCCGCTGCTCACCGAAACCCTGGCCGGGCTCGAGGCGATCGGCGCCGACGGAGTCATCCTGCAGGACCTGGCGGTCTGGCGCCTGGCCCGGGAGCACTTCCCCGGCTTGGAGCTGCACGCCTCCACGCAGATGACCGTGCACAACGCCGCCGGGGTGAAGATGCTCGAGCGCATGGGCTTCACCCGGGCGGTGCTGGCCCGCGAGCTCTCCCTGGCGGAGATCGCCGCCATCCGCAAACAGACCACCCTGGAGCTGGAGCACTTCATCCACGGCGCGCTCTGCTTCTCCTTCTCCGGCCAGTGCTATTTCTCCTCCTTTCTCGGCGGCAAGAGCGGCAACCGCGGCCGCTGCGCCCAGCCCTGCCGGCGCCGCTACCGCTACCGCCAGCAGGACGGCTACTATTTCTCCACCAACGACCTCTCGGCCATCGACCTGCTCCCCGAACTGGCCGAGGCCGGGGTGATCAGCCTGAAGATCGAGGGGCGGATGAAAAGCGCCGAATACGTGGCCAACGTGGTCGGCGCCTACCGCATGGCCCTGGATTCGCCCCCCGCCAAGCGGCAGGAGGCGGTGCGCGAAGCCAAGGAGCTGCTCAAGGCCTCCTTCGGCCGGCTCCCCACCAAGGGGTTTCTGACCGGCCCCAACCCCACGGACATCGCCATCCCCTCGCTCAAGGGGGCCACCGGGCGTTTTCTCGGCGAAGTGACCCAGGTGCGCGGGGGAACCGTCTGGTTCAAAACCCGCGACCGGCTGCACGTCGGCGACCGCCTGCGCATCCAGCCGAAAAGCGACCAGGCCGGCACCGCCTTTACCGTCAAGGAGCTGCGCCTGGGCAAACGCACCGCCAAGCTCGCCCAGGCCGGCATGCTGGTCAGCGTCCCCTCCCCCTTCAACGACAAGTTCCAGGTCGGCGACGCGGTGTTCAAGGTCAGCTCCGAGCAGGCCTTCACCATGAGCGAGGCCGCCTGCCGGCGTAAGCTCGAGGCGGCCGCCCCCGCCCCGACCCCGCTGCGCCTGCATATCGCCCTTACCGATGGCCGGCTGCGCCTGCGGGCCGAGGCCCGGGGCGTGACCATCGAACGCGACTACCCGGTGGAAACCTACCCCGCCGAGGAAAATCCCCTGTCAGCGCAAACCCTGCACGAGGCCTTCGCCAAGACCGCCGGCGAGCCCCTGCTGCTCGAACTGCTGGAAACCGGGGAGCTGCCCCCGGTGGTGATCCCGCCGAGTCGGCTCAAGCAGGTGCGCCGCGAGTTCTACCGCGAGCTGGCCGGCGCCCTGCAGTCCGGAAGCCGCGAACTGCGCAGCCGCCGCCTGCAGGCGGCCCGCGAAGCACTGCTCCCCTTCGTCCAGCCGCGGCCGGCCGAGGGGCGCGAGATCAGCGTGGCGATCCGCGATCTGCGCGACCTGGCGCTGCTCAACGACCCGGCGGTGGACCGGCTGTTCCTGCCGCTCACCCCCGGCAACCTGAACAACCTCGGCAAGGCGGCCCGCCGCAGCCCCGAGCAGAAGGAGCGCATTTTCTGGGAGCTCCCCTTCATTCTCTTCGATGAGCAGTGGGAGGACTATCGCGGCGCGATCCGCCACCTTGTGGAGCAGGGGTTTCGCTGTTTTCGCCTGAACAACCTCGGCCACTTCGAACTGTTCGACGGCCTCGAGGGGGTGCGGCTGGCCACCAGCTACCGCCTTTTCTCCCTCAACAGCCAGGCCGTGCTCGCCTGGAAGCAACTCGGCGCCGCAGAGGCGGGGCTGTACATCGAGGACGACCGGGAAAATCTGCGGGAACTCCTCGCTCGGGATGCCGGCGTCGACCTGAACATGCCGGTCTACGGTTCGGTGCCGCTGATTACCTCGCGCATCCCGGTGCGCGGGGTGCGCAGCGACCAGCCGGTGCGCTCGGACCGCGGCGACGGCTACCGCGTCGACGGCCGCAGCGGGCTGACGGTGATCAGCGCCGAAAACGACTTCTCCCTGCTCGGCCATCTGGCGGAGCTGCAGAGCCTGGGTTGCCGCTGCTTCACCCTCGACCTGAGCCATGTCGGACCCTTTTCGCCCCAGGGCAAAAAAGTCCTCGAGGCCCTGAAAAAGGGGCAGGAGGTTCCCGGAACCTCTCCCTTCAACTTCCTGATGGGGATGGAATAATCCACCAGCGCCGGCGCCCCCGAAAGGCACAGGGATTGCAGGAATCTCATCCTGTTCAAGACAGCGGCGCAACGCTGCCAAATCCCTGACCTCAAGACCGGCCCATGCCCGACAAGCACCTGCTGATCGTCCAGACCTCGCCCCGTGAAACCAGGGGAATCCGCGAGCTGCTGCCCGTGCTGGCCGGCAAGTACCGGCTCGAGGCCTTTACCGCCCGCCAGCGGTTGATCGGCCGCGGCCTGGGCTATTTCGCCGAAGGGGCAAGGGGCAAACTGGAGGAACTGGCCACCCTGCTCGAGCAGCACGGGGTGGCGACCCACCTGATTCGCCCCACCCGCCCGCGCTTCGTCCCGGCCCGGGTGCGCAATTTCACCATCCGCCAGGAGTTCATCGAATTTCAGACCCGACAGGGGCCAGTGCGCCTGGAGCGGGGCGAGCGGGTGCTGGCGGTGCTCGCCGACCTCTCGGGGGAGGTCGTCGACAAGAGCGTCAAGCGCCTGCTGGTGCAGAACGCCTACCAGGGGGCCGAGGCCGTCACTCCCATCGACGACGAGGAACTCTACCGCACGGTGCTGCGCTCGCGGCCGGTCCTCGATCTCTACCTGCTCAACCCGCAGGGCCAGGCCCGGACGGCGCTGCGCATCTTCGCCGGGCGCTTCGACCCCCAGGGGCTCGGCGAGCGGGCGACCTACAGCGTGACCGGCAACCTGGAGAACCTGATTCAGCTGGCGCGCGAATACGCCGGCGGTTTCACCCTCAAATGCGATTTCGGCCTCTCCCGCCTGCCCGGCTGCCGACTGAAAAAAGCCGAGCAAGGGCAGGACACCCAGCGCGAGAACCTGGCCAGCCTCACCCGCTTCGGCTGGCTGAGCGTCGATCTCGAATCCCAGCAGCAGCCGACAACCGCCGGCGGCGATGCTTTGCCCCTGCAAACCCCGCTGACTGCCGCCGCGGTCGCCAGTCAGCCCGCCCTGGCGGCGCTGGCCGCGGGCAGCGAGGCCCTGAGCGCGATCCGCGAAGAACTGAAAGATGGCGAGGATGCGCCGCGCCAGCCGGACCCCGAGCCTGAGCGCCGGCTGCCCCCGCCCCCCGATGCGCCCCCCGCCCACCCTTTTGCCTGGCGCAAGCACCTGCTCGGCAGCGGCGGCGGAATCCTCGGCGGGGTGCTGTTTTTTGCCTTCATGGGTTTCGAATCCGGCCTCGGGACGCTGATCCGCCAGGGCGTGCGCAGCGGCATCCTGCCGGCGGCCCTCTCCGCCGGCCTGTTCTGGGGGGCATTTCACTACCTGCGCCTCAAGCGCCAGGTCGAAAACACCCCGACCAGCAAGACCCGCTCGCTGGCCATGGGGCTGGTCGAGGTGCACGGCCGGGCCAAACGGCAGTACGCCCTGGTCTCCCCCATGACCCAGATGCCCTGCGTCTATTATCGGTTGCGCCGCTACCGGCGCGACGACAAGAAAAACTGGCGGATGACCAGCGAGACCGACAGCGGCGCCGTCCCCTTCTATCTCGAGGATGACACCGGCCGGGTCAGCGTCAACCCCTGGGGGGCCACGGTACGGGCCCGTACCAGGCAGGAGGGGCATCCCGGCCAGGTGGCGCTGGTCCTCTCCCGGGGCAGCGGGGGAGACCACAGCGAGAAGTGGGTCGAGGAGATCATCTACGAGGGGACCTCCCTGTACGTGCTCGGTTTCGCCCGCCCCCGCCAGAGGCAGCGCAAGACTCTGCGCGAGCGCACCATCGAGGCGCTGCGCGATCTCAAGCTCGATCCCAAGGCTCTGCAGAAATACGACAGCGACGGCGACGGCCGGATCAGTGAACAGGAGTGGGAGGCGGCCCGCAGCCGGGTCGAGGAGCAGGTGCTGCAGCAGAGCCTGGCCCAGGCCGAAGAGACGACGTCCGCGGCCGGCGCCACGGTCATCGGCCGGGCGGATAGCCGCACCCTGCCCTTCGTGATCGCCGAAACCGAGTCCGAGGCGCACCTGACCCGCAACCTGGGCCTGCTTGCCATGGGAATGTTCGGAACCGCCCTGGCCGCAGCGCTGTGGGGCGGGGCCTCAATGCTGAAGCTTTTCCACCCCTGAGGGTCGGGCAGAAGGCCCGATCACTGCCACGGAAACCTGCGATGGAGGACCCGGCCATGGGCAAATGGCTGAACAGAGCGCTCCGCATACTCCTTTTGGCGGTATACCTGGTGGTTGCGGGCAAATCTGCCGCCCTGGCCCAGAAGCAGGAGCCGGTGGTCGACGAACTGGTGCTGCTGAACTGGTCCGACTACATGGACCCGGAGCTGCTCGAGGAGTTTCAGGCCAGCACCGGGGCAAAGGTCACCCAGGTCTATTTCGAGACCGACGAGATGCGGGACGACATGCTGCTCGGCACCAACGGAGCGGGGTACGACCTGGTCGTGGCCAACGGCCCGGGTCTTACCAACTATATCCGGCGCGGGTGGCTGGCCCCCCTGACCCTCCGGGAGGTTCCGAATCTCAGGCATATCGAGACCCGCTGGCTGGAGGCGTTTCCCGAAGCCAGGGGTCATGCTGTCCCGCTGTTCTGGGGGACCACCGGCATCGCCTACCGAAAGGATCTGGTCTCCGCACCGGTGACCAGTTGGCGGCAACTGTTCCAGCCCGAGGAAGCCCTGCGCGGCAAGATCGTCATGATCAAGAGCTCCGCCGACACCATCGGCATGGCGCTGAAGTGCCTCGGCTATTCGGCCAACAGTACCGACCCCGCCCAACTCGCGGAAGTCGAGCGCCTGCTGAAGGGGCAGAAACCTTTTGTCCAGACCTATTCCTACGTATCCCTGACCGAAGAGTCCTCATTGGTGAGCGGAACGACTTGGATGGCCATGATGTACAGCGGCGATGCCCTGATGCTCAAGGACATCGATGAGCAAATCGCCTACGTCGTTCCTGAAGAAGGGGGCAATCTCTGGGTCGACTACCTGGGGGTGATGGCATCCTCCTCAAAAAAGGAGCTTGCCGCCCGCTTCATCAATTTCCTTCACGAGCCGAAAAACATGGCGCGGCTGGCCCAGTACGTCCACTACGCTCCCCCCAACCGCGCCGCCCAGTCACTGCTGCCCAAAGAGTTCCTCGATGACCCGGTTGTCTATCCCCCCCAGGAGACCATTGGGAAATCCGAGTTCTACCAGCAACTGCCTCCCCGCACGGTAAAAGAAAGAAACCGCATCTTTTCCGAAATTCTCCGCTAGAGGCGCCCTTTGAAGCTGCAGTCGAAACTTGCCATGATCCTGATACCGCTGGTGGCCCTGCCCCTGCTGGCCGTGGGCTGGCTGGCCTATGTCCAGCTGCAGGACACCAGCGAAGGCAAAACCAGGGTGGAGATGGATACCAAGCTGAGCCAGTTGTCCCGGCAACTTGAAACCATCCGCCAGACGGCCCTGGCCAACCTGGAACTGTTCTCCGAGGCGGCCCTGCTGACCCAATACCTGCAAACCGGGGACGACCTGGAGCGCTATTCGCTGGTCCAACCGCCGCTGCTCAGGCTGTTTGCCAGCTACCAGAGGGCCTACCCTCAATACCAGGAGATCAGGGTTCTGTTGCCTGATGGCTACGAAGACGCCCGCATGGCCGTCCCCGGGGTGCCCAACCGGACGGAAGAAGAGAACCAGACTCCCTTTTTCATAAGCCTTGCGGCCGGCCAGGAAAAGGTTCACTCGGCCTTTCTGGAAAACCCGGATACCGGCAAGATTTCTCTTTACGCAAGCAAGCAGATCGAACTGGTGGACTGGGTCAAGGAGTCGGTCACCGCTCCGCCACGGTTGCGGGGCTACCTGTCGCTCACCGTGGATCTGTCCACCGTAGAAAAGCAGCTTGCAGCCAACCGGATCGGCCAATCCGGGGCCCTGTTTGCCGTGGACCCATCGGGCACGATCCTGTTTCACCCCGACCCGGGAAGGATCGGCTCGACGCTGTCCGGCCCCCTGCTGGCCCAGCTCACGCCGCTGGCTCGGCAGCAGGGCTTTGCCACCCTCGGCCTGGAGGGCGGCCCCTGCCTGGTCGGGGGCAGGATGCTGGATGAGGAACTGCTGCTGTTTGCCATGCTGCCCCATGCCGAACTGCTGGGGGCAAGCCACCGACTGGGGTTGAATATCGCGCTGATCACCCTGGCCGCGGTACTGGTCACCTTCGGGTTGCACCTCTCGGGCATCCGGGCCCTGCTGGTCAGGCCCATCCAGAAATTGGGCAAAGCGGCCCAGGAGATCGGCAAAGGCAACCTCGAGCTCAGCATCGACATCAGCACTCGGGATGAAATCGGGCAACTGGCGGCAACCTTCCAGGAGATGAGCCGCAACCTGGCAGAATCCCACCAACGTATCCAATTCCTGGCCTATCACGACCCGCTGACCGGATTGCCCAACCGGCGGATGTTTCAGGAACTGCTCAACTACAGCCTGGCCCATGCCCGCCGCGCCGGGCACCAGATGGCCCTGCTGTTTCTCGATCTGGATAATTTCAAACGGGTCAACGACACCCTGGGCCATCATGCCGGGGACCGGCTGCTGGAGGAACTGGCTACCAGGCTGAGCGGATGCCTGCGCAAAGAGGATACCCTGGCCCTGGACAGCGAATCGGACTGCAGACAGACCGTGGCCCGGCTGGGCGGGGACGAATTCACCATTCTGCTGCCAAACCTGAAAAACCCCTTCGCTGCGGCCAGCGTCGCCAAGCGGGTCCTGGAGGCGCTGAGTCCCCCTTTCTGCATCGACTCCCACGAAGTCTTCACCTCGGCCAGCATCGGCATCACCATATTCCCCGGCGACGGAGAGGATGCGGCAACCCTCGTCAAGCATGCCGACATCGCCATGTATCATGCCAAGCAGCAAGGGAAAAACAATTACCAGTACTATGCTGCGTCGATGAATGCCGCCGCCCTGGAACGGCTGAACCTGGAGAACCAGCTGCGCCGCGCCCTCTCGCGCGGTGAACTGCAGCTGTACTACCAGCCACTGGTCGATGCGGCCACCCTGAACACCGTCAGCGCCGAGGCGCTGATGCGCTGGCGCCACCCGGAACTGGGCATGATCTCCCCGGCCCAGTTCATTCCCATTGCCGAAGAGAGCGGGCTGATTGTGGCGATGGGCGCCTGGGCGGTCAAAGAGGCCTGCAGACAGCTCCGGCACTGGCAGCATCTGGGACTGCGGCCGGTTCCGGTGGCGGTCAACCTCTCGAGCCTGCAGTTCCGTCACCAGAAAATCGACGAACTGGTGGCCACTACACTGCAAGAGACCGGGCTAGACCCCAGCCTGCTGCAGGTGGAGCTGACCGAGTCGGCCATCATGCAGGCCGAAGAGCCCAGTGTGCAAATGCTGGTCAACCTGAAGGAACTGGGGGTAGGAATCGCCATTGATGATTTCGGCACCGGGTATTCCTCGCTCAGTTACCTGCGCCGGTTCCCCATTGACACCCTGAAGATCGACCGCAGCTTCATCAAGGACATTCTCCAGGACGCGGACGACGCCACCATCACCCGCGCCATCATCTCCATGGCCCACAGCCTGGAGCTGACCGTGACTGCCGAGGGGGTGGAAACGGAAGGGCAACTTGAATTTCTTCGTGATAACGGCTGCGACAAGATCCAGGGATACCTGGTCAGCGCCCCGGTGCCAGCCGCCGAATTCGTCAGATTTATGCAAAGTCCCCGGGGGGAAAACCATAGCGCGGCCCGGGAGGCCTCCTTCTAGGGAGGAAGCGGTGCCGCATCGTCGATCCAACTGGCAGGCCTCGGCCCCTACCCGGCTGTCACCTGCCGACAATTACCAACGAGTAAGGAGACGCCTATGCTTGGCTGGATGGTTCTGGGTACCCTGCTTCTGGTCCTGGTCGGACTGGTCTTTTACGTGATCATGGTCTACAACGGCCTGGTCAGCCTGAAAAACAACATCGACAAGGCCTGGAGCAACATCGACGTGCTGCTCAAGCAGCGCTTCGACGAGCTGCCCAAGCTGATCAAGGTCTGCGAGGGGTACATGCAGCACGAACAGAAGACCCTCGAGGCGGTGATCAAGGCCCGCTCCCAGGTCAACACCGCCCGCAGCGACGGCGAGAAGCTGCAGGCCCAGAACGCTCTCAGCGACACCCTGCGCTCCCTGTTCATGGTTGTCGAACGCTACCCCGAGCTCAAGGCCGACCAGGCCTTCCGCGCCCTGAGCGCCAGGATCTCCGAACTCGAGGACCAGATCGCCGACCGGCGCGAATTTTTCAACGATTCGGTCAATATCTACAACATCCGCATCGAGCAGTTCCCCGACGTGCTGGTGGCCCGGGTCTTCAACTTCAACGGGCGCACCCTCTGGAAGATCGATCCGGCCCACCGCCAGGACGTGCAGGTCAGCTTCCAGCACAGTGGCGCCTGAGCGCCGAAGCTACGCCATATGACGCAAAAAGGGCCTGCGCATTGCAGGCCCTTTTTGCGTTGGAACTCTGGTCGAGGTCAAATACCGGGCCTGGACTTTCTCAGCGATGATGGCAGTCGTTGCAGCCGGTCGGCCCGCTCTTGTGTTTATGGCAGCCGATGCAGAGCTTGTGGAAGGCGTCGCGGGAATTGGGCGCCAGCGGGTCGGCTTCGTGACAGGCGCGACAGGAGCCGGCGTCGACGCCCCGGTGATGGCAGATCTCGCAGGATTTGGCCCATTGCAGATGCTGGCGGTGAGTGAAATTGACCCGGCCTCGCTGGGTGGACAGCTCCCGGGCGGTGGGTGCCTCGGCCTGGCCGGCCGCCGGTGCGGCTGAAGCCAGAAGCAAAAACACGAGGGGGAGTACGGTCAATCCGGGATGCCTCATAAGCCTGTCCTCCTTGAATTGCGCAGCGGGTCGGGCGCGAAACCCCCATCTTACTTGCAGAATCCATGCCTGTGTCCAGGCACATCCCCTCCGCCCACCTGGCGTTGACCTGCCGTGAATTGCATCTAATATTGTTCTGGACAACCCCAACACGCAGGAGGCAGATCCCATGGCCAGGCATAAAGGCACCATAGGCATTTTGACCGGCGGCGGCGATGTCCCGGGTTTGAATCCCGCCATCCGCGCCGTGACCTTCCGGGCCCTGCGGGAGGGCTACCGGGTATTGGGCATCCGCCGCGGCTGGGGCGGCCTGGTGGACCTGGTTTCCGACCCCAAGGCGGATAACCGGGACCACGTCCAGGAATTGACCGAAGAGGTGGTCAACCGCGCCGGACGCACCGGCGGCACCTTTCTGCACACCTCGCGCACCCGCCCCAGCCACCTGCCCAAGGCCAACCTTCCGGAGCATCTGCGCACCAGCTATGCCGGGGAGATCAGCGACGTCACCCCTGAGATCCTGAAAAATCTCGAGTTTCTCGGCATCGATTTTCTCATCCCCATCGGCGGCGACGACACCCTCAGCTACGCCCAGCGCCTGCACGGAGAGGGGGTCAAGGTGGTGGGGATTCCCAAAACCATGGACAACGACGTACCGGGCACCGACTACTGCATCGGTTTTTCGACCTGCGTGACCCGCACCATCGAATTGACCCACAAACTACGCACCACCGCCGGCTCGCACGAGCGCTTTCTGGTCATCGAGGTGTTCGGCCGCTACGCGGGTTTTTCGGCCCTGCTGCCGACCATGGCGGGGGCCGCGGACCGCTGTCTGATTCCCGAGCACCCCTTCGACATCGAACAGATCACCGACCTGCTCTGCTATGACCGCCGGCGCAACCCGAGCAATTATTCGGTAGTGCTGATCTCCGAAGGGGCGACCATGGCCCACCATCCGCAGATGAGTTTCGAAAGCGATGAGGCCGACCAGTACGGGCACCGCAAGCTTGGCGGCATCGGCGACAAGGTGGCCGCCCTTCTCAAGGAGCTTTCGCCCAAATACAACCAGGGGCGGCGCGTCAACATCGTCAACCAGCGGCTCGGCTACCTGGTGCGCTGCGGCGACCCGGATGCCCTTGACTCCATCGTCCCCATGGCCTTCGGCAATCTGGCCCTGGACCTGGTGCTGGGAAATGTTTCGGGGCGGCTGGTCTGCCTTCACAACGGCTGCTATGACAGCGTGCCCATCGATGTGGTGACCGGCACCAAGAAGGTGGTTGACGTGGACAAATACTACAATTCCCAGCGGCTTCGCCCGAAGTACGAATCCTTCGCCCGCCAGCCGTTGTTCATCATGACCAGCGACCGCTGAGCCGAGCGGGGGAGGTTGCGTCCCCCCCAGGGGGATGGTTGTTGATATAATATTGTCAAAACCACATCAAGGAGAGGTGCGTAATCATGATGATACGTGTCGAGTACCCGGATGGGCAACAGCGGCTGGTCAGGCCCAACGAGCTGGATAAATTGATCGCCTCGAACGGCATCAAAAGGTTCGAGCGCTCGGACGGGTGGGCGATTCTGGGTGAGTCGCCCATGCGGGCCAGGGGGATGGGAGCCTTCCAGAGCGGAAGAGAACGCAGGGCCCACTCCTGAAGACGGTCTCCGAACAAAAAGCCTGGCCTTCCGCAAGGAAGCCAGGCTTTTGTTTTGTCAGCGACGTGGAAATCAGGATCCGCGCCGGTCAGTCCTCGGGAAGGTTGGGAAGCAGGGTCACTTTCCCCGCCCCCTTGTCGTGGCCCAGCTCACGGGGCTTGCCTTCGGAGACGACCCGCCCGTCGCGATCGATGACCGTCTCGTCCTCCAGAATCACCAGGCCCAGGCGTTCCATGACGTCCCGCCGGTACTGGAAGAGGTAGTCCTGCCTGCGCTTGCGCAGGTTGTAGCTCAGCGACATCCAGACCAGGGCGGTCACGAAGGCGACCCCCAGAACCACCGCCAGGGAAATAAACAGGTACTGGGCCGCCTTCTCCCCGGCGTTGGCGATGTAGGCGGTGATGATGTCCAGGTTGTAGATGATGCCCGCGCTCACCACCAGCAGCAGCAGCGCCAGCAGGAAAGGGACTTGGCGCAGGGAGTGCAGCACCATCTCGAAACGCCGGACCCACTTGGGCTTGACCTCCTCGGCGCTCAGCTCCCGGGTGGGGGCCTCCTCGGACAGCTTGCGGTCGAACATGTACTTGTTGAAACCGACGACGATGATTCCGAAGATGAAGGTGATGGCAACCGGCGCGATAAACGAGGCGATGAGATAGAATTTCCACGGAAACGGAGCATCCTGCCCAGCCAGGTGACTGACCCAGCAGACAAAGAAGATGAACCCCTCGACAATCCCCATCATCAGCAGGTAATTGCCGATGAACTTTTTCAGTTCCTCGCTGCTGTAGAGGCTGGCAACCCCCCGAAGCTTGCTATCTTTTGAATCAGTCATTGCTGTGTTCCCTTGCCATCCTTGGGTGTTTCGAACTCCGGCTCCGGCTCAAGCCCGGACTCCGCCCGCCGGAGCGATTTTCAGGTTTTGCCAGTCGGTACCGGCAAAATCGATGAGCAGCGCGGTGGGGATGAAGGTGTCCAGTTCGCGCAGCGGCCTGGCCAGCAGCCCTTCGGCAAACCGCTGGAAAAGGTCGATCTCGACCTCAAACGCGGCCCGAAAATCCCAGCGCAGCTCTTCGCGCTCCAGCGGATTGGAGCCGGAGAAGTTCAGGGTGCACCACTGGTCGGAGAATATTTCGCCGGAGCGGTCCACATTGGGCAGCCCGTGCAGCCGGCAGGTCATCGGCCGCCACTGGTACACCAGGCAGCGCCCGTCCTCCCCGAGCAGCGGGCAGGGGGTCATGTCCCCCTCGGGCATCTCCGTCCACAACTCGTCGGGCATATGGTTGAGCAGGTAGGGGGCCGAGAAATCGGGCCATTGCGCCTGAAGTTGGGCCAGGCGCAGGCGGGACTGGGCCAGCACCCTTTCGCGGGTTTCCTCGGCGAGCTGGGAAAATCCGGCCTGCAGAAGATACGCCTCCAGCAGCGAGATGTCAAAAAGCCCCCGGCAGCACTGGCTGCAGCCCGCAGCACAGTGGACCAGTCCCTGCGCCTTGGCCTGGCTGCGCCTGAACCAGTCGTCCACCTTCTCCAGGAGGCCGCGATACTCTGTTAACAGTCCATCCATAAAACCTGCCCGCCGCGGAGTTGCCGCCCGTGCCCCGACCATCGATTCAGTGGAAGTATAAAGGTATTAGGTTAGCCCGTAGCCCTCGGCCCTGTAAAGCGGTTTAATATTCCCGGACAGCACCGCACAAGCAAGGGGCTGGTCCGGGCGGGGCCAGCCCCTTGCATCGATTAGTCTGCCGCCGGCCCCCTGGTCCGCCCCGCGAGCGGGAGCAGAGCGGTGACCGGTGCGGGCAAAGCCGCTTATTTCTTTTTCCCGCCCTGCATCTTCGTCCGGAGCAGGTCTCCCAGGGTTCCCATGCCCGCGGCGGCATCCTGCTTGACATAGCGGCGGAAATCCTCCTCCGGTTCGGCCTCCTGCTCGGCCTGGGCGGAGCCGGCCAGGGCCAGCGAAATGCGCCGGTTCTCCGGGTCGACCCCCTCGATGCGCACCTCGAGGTCCTCCCCTTCCCGAACCACCTCCCGGGGGTGGTTAATGCGCTTGCCGGCCCCCAGCTTGGAGATGTGCACCAAGCCGTCGATCCCCTCTTCCAGGGTAACGAAGGCGCCAAAGGGGGCCAGCCTCGCCACCTTGCCGCTATGCACCGAACCCTCGGGATATTTTTGCGCCACCAGGCTCCAGGGGTCGGCAAGGGTCTCCTTGAGGCTGAAGGAGAAGCGGTTATTTTCCCAGTCGAGGCTTTTTACCGCCACCTCCACCTGCTGGCCCACGCTGAGCACCTCGCCGATGTCCTCGACCCGGCCCCAGGCGATCTCCGAAATGGGGACCAGCCCCTCGATGCCGCCGATATCGACGAAAGCGCCGAACTTCTGCAGCGAGGTGACCCTCCCCTGGACCAGCGCTCCTTCGGCAAGGGTCCCCTTCAGCTGCTCGCGCAGCCTCAGGCGCTCCTCCTCGAGGATGGCGCGGTGGGAGACGACGATGTTGCGGCCGCGCTCCTCGTAACGGGTGATGCGGAAGGGCAGATGCTTGTCCAGGTACTCCTCGGGGCCCTGGCTACGCCCCAGCCCCATCTGCGAATAGGGGCAGAACCCGCGCGTTCCCCCGGAGAGGCGGATTTCATACCCCCCCTTGATCTCCTTGACCACGCTGCCATCCACGGGAATGCCGCTGCGAAAGGCCTCCTCGAGGCGGGCGTCACCCGCCCCCGCCCCGCCGATGCGGGTGGTGAAACGCAACTCGCCGCCGGCGCGGGAAAGAAAGTAGACCGCCAGGGTATCGCCCTCGGCGACGCCCAGGTTTCCCTCCGGGTCGAGCAGTTCCTTTTTGTCCAGCACCCCTTCGCCCTTCTGGCCGACATCGAGAAAGACCCAGTCGGTAGATATTTTCAGCACCCTCGCCTCGATTTTCTGGCCGGGCTCCAGGCGGGAGGTTTTGACCAGGCTCTGTTCCAGCAGCGCGGCAAAGTCTTCGCTTTCCGGCGAATCATCCAGTTCGTCGTGATCGTCAACCATAATTGCGGTTTCCTGTCTTCAAATAGGCAAAATCGGGAAAATTGCGGGTCCTGGCGGGTATTCTACCTGCTTTTTTCCCCCAGTCCAGACAAACCTTTTCTCCAGGACAGGCCCCAGAGAAAGACGCACCTCCCCCTTCTTCCACCGGGAGGGTTGCACCGGTTTTCGCCTCCGGCACGCGCACCGCACTTCAGGCAGGCTTCAGATCAGCCGAAAAGGGCACTGACCACCAGGGTGAAAAGCACCAGCGAGCCTGCCAACAGGCCGATCTGGAAATAAAAATAGCGTTTTTTTTCTTTTTCCGACATGCGGTATCCTCCCCTTATCGG
This sequence comes from Desulfuromonas versatilis, assembly GCF_019704135.1. Classification (NCBI taxonomy): domain Bacteria; kingdom Pseudomonadati; phylum Thermodesulfobacteriota; class Desulfuromonadia; order Desulfuromonadales; family Desulfuromonadaceae; genus Desulfuromonas; species Desulfuromonas versatilis. Next base: position 429,452 of record NZ_AP024355.1, on the reverse strand, counting down.
GATAGCGGACTACACTCGCATTATACCTCGATGACCATTTTGGCAACAAATGACCAATGCCCTGACCCGCCGGCGCCTTCGAGCCGCTGTTGAGGCGGAAAATCCGCTGTATAATAGGAATTACCAGGAAGATCGAAAAATCTGCGAAGGGGGTGGAACTATGCGAACACAGGACTTGAAGGACCGCTGGGATCAGATCAAGGAAAACCTCAGGGTGCGTTGGGGCCGGATGCGCGAGGAGGACCTCGACCGGTTTCTGCAAAAACGGCCGCAAGAACCCAAACCTCACGCCAAGGAAGAAAGCGGGCATCACGCCGACGAAAGTTCCGGATCCGAGTAGACAGCGCAGAATGCTATGGTTTCCCATCGGCTACAGGGCCGATTTTTTTTTGTTCTTGGCCTTTTCGTTTTTGCCCCGGAGCCGTACCGGGAAAATGGGTGATGCGGCGGGAAGCAACCGGCCCCCTCCCCAGGCGCTTCCCGCTGCATCGACGGATTTGGGGCTGTGCCCCCCGGGCGGAGCCCCCCCTCCTTGCCTGCGGGAAATCAGGGCAGCTCGTCATCCAGAACGTGCACCTGGACAACCGCGGAGGGATTGACGGCTTTGTAGACCTCATCGGAACTTCGGTCCTGATCGACGCTCAGGGTAATCTGGCAGTTCTGGACCTTGTCGGATTCCAGGTCATCCACCCCCGAGATCCCCACGCCCTGCTCCTGATCCCAGTTGGTGGCGTTGAAGGTCAGGGAGGCTTGGTTCGCCACCACCTCTCCGGTGTCGCTGCTCGCCACCTGCAGGACCACCGATCCCGTCGGGCGTGTGTTCAGGCGCACGGTGAACTGATCCAGCCCCCCATTCTCCATGATGCTGAGGCTGTTGGGCAGGGCGGTAATCCCCGCCGCATCGTCGTCGATGACCGTGACGGTGACCACGCGGGGCTCCAACAGGGTGTAACCGGTCAGGTCGCCGGTGGCCGCCTCGTCGATGTCCAGACTCAGCAGGACCGACTTGTTGCCATCGATTTCCGGGTCATTCCTGCCGGTGACCGTAACCGTTTCCGCATTGGCTTCGGACCAGCTCTCGGGGGTGAAGACCAGGGTGGTTCGGTTGACCGACAGTTCGGCCTGGTTGGTACCTTCGTTTTTCACCGCGACGACCACCTCGCCATCGGGGACCGTGTTCAAAAATACCCGGAAGGTGGCGCTGCCGCCCGCCTCGAGAACCGCGAGTTTCTCCGGCGCGGCAGTAACCCCGGCGGCATCGTCATCGATCACGGTCATCTTGACCAGGCCGACCGGGGCCGCGGCCAGGCCCGCGTAACCGGTGCTGTCACTGGTCGCGCCGGCATCCACCCGCAAAGCGATGTCCACCGCCCGGTTGCCGTCCGCGGCATCGTTGTTGACTCCGGCGACGGTAAAGCTCTGGGGGGCAGCCCAGTTGGATGAATTGAAAGTGAGGGTGGCCGGGGTAAGCGAGACCCTGTCCGAGCTGTTGGTATCGACCTTCAGCACCACGTCTCCGTTGGGTGCCGTGTTGAGCATGGTGGCGACCGTGGCGGTTCCGTTGTTCTCGGAAAAGGTGGTGGCCGATGGGGTGGCCCTGACCCCGGGGGACGCGCCGCCATCGTCCCCGCCGTCGGAGACGCTGCCGCAGCCGGCTGTGGCGGCGAGCCATGCGGCGAGAATGGAAATCCCCCCAAAACGTACAATTTTGCCTAAAATTCCCGACATATACTCCTCCTGTAGGTGCTGCGATCGCTCAAGCCCCTCCATTTTCTGAGAAAACACCCGGATCACTCCGCGGGTGGTGGTGGCGGCGGTGGAAGGTTCTGCAGGGTGACGGTCACATCGGGGACATCCCCGGTGGCCACCAGGCTGCGGTAGCCGGTCGTGTCATTCGTCCCGTCCAGATTCACCGCCAGCGACAGGGTGATGATCTGGTCGGCACCGACGACCTGCTCGGCCACCCGCGTCACGACGACATTCTGGACCGTCGACCACTCGGCAGGGGCGAAAACCACCTGCTCGCTGCTCAAGGTGATGCTCGGATCGGGATTGCTCAGATCGATCAGCACCTCGCCATCGGGCCTGGTATTCAGCACCACGGTTATCGTCCCGGTGCTGCCGGCATGCCCCAGAACGATGGGATTGCCGTCCCGGGTGCCGACCGTGACCCCCGCCACGTCGTCGTCCTGCACCGTGATGCCCAGGGTTTGGGGCTCCAGATCGGCATAGCCGGTCTCATCGAGGGTCGCCGCAACATCGACCGCCACCACGATGTCGAAGCCCTGGTTGCCGTCAGCCACCGGGTCGTCGAGCCCCTTGACGCGCACGGTCTTGAAATCATCCCAGCTGTCGGGGGTGAAGATCAGCTGCCGATCGAGCACCTCGGCTTCGGCTGGCCTGCCGCTGGTGAAGCCGATGACCACGTTGGCGCTTGGCTGGCTGCTCAATTTCACCTCGAAGGAATCGACGGTTCCCGTCTCGGAAACCACCAGGGGGCCGCCGCTCAGGGTAATCTGCGCCTGGTCGTCGTCTTCCACCGTCACCGGCAGGGTGAGGGCCGGCAAGTCCTTGTAACCGGTAGTGTCGCCGCTGGCGGTGTCATCCACCGCCAGGGTGATGTCGAAGCTCTGGTTGCCGTCGGCCAGAGCGTCGTTCACCGCCTGAACGCTCACCGGCTGGGCACTTTTCCAGTTGGCGGAGGTGAAGGTCAGGGGCGAAGCGACCGTCGCTTCGCCAGGCTTGCCGCTGGTCAGAGCGATCACCACGTCGCCGTCCGGCTGGGAGCTCAGACTCACCTTGAAGCTCGCCGTGTTGCCGGGAGCCGCTTCGGTAAGGGTCAGGGACTGCTTGTCCAGCGCGATCTGCGCCAGGTCGTCATCCTCCACGGTGACCGAAACGCTCTGGGCAGCGAGCTGTCCATAGCCCGTCGAGTCCTGCGTGGCATCGACATCCACCGCCAGGGTGATGTCAAAGGTACGGTTGCCATCAGCCATCTCGTCGTCCACCGCTTCGACGCTCACCCTCTGCGCAACGCTCCAGTTGCCCGGGGTAAAGCGCAGGGGCGAATTCACGGTGGCCTCGCTGGCGTCACCGCTGAGCAGGTTGATCACCACATCCCCATCGGGCTGGCTGCTCAGGTTGACCTCGAAGCTGCCCGTGTCGTTCGGAGCGGCCTCGGAGATGGTCAGCGATCCCCGGCTCAGGGTGATCTGCGCCTGGTCGTCATCCTCCACCGTCAGGGTCAGGGATTGAGCCGGCAGATCCGGGTAGCCGGTCTGGTCCAGGGTCGCCGAGGCGTCCACCGCCACGATGATCTCGACGCTCTGGTTGCCGTCGGCCAGGGCGTCGTTCACCGCCCGGAGGGTGGCCGGCTGCTTGACCTTCCAATTGCCCGGGGTGAAGCGCAGCGGCGAGTCGACAGTGGCCTGGCTCGGGTCGCGGCTGGTGAGGGTGATCACCACCTCGCCGCTCGGCTGGGAGCTTAGTCCCACCAGGAAACTCCCCACATTGTCGGCGGCCGCCTCGGAGATGGTCAGCGCGGTCGCGGACAGGGTGACCTGAGCCCGGTCGTCGTCTTCCACCGTCAGTTCCACGACCTGCGCCGGCTGGGTCTTGTAGCCGGTGGTGTCCTGGGTCGCCTCCCTGTCCACCGCCACGGTCAGGTCGAAGGTCTGGTTGCCGCCGGCCAGGTCGTCGTTCTGCCCGGCCACCTGCACCGTCTGGGCGCTTCGCCAATTCTCGGGGGTGAAATTCAGCGGGGAATTGACCGTCGCTTTGGTCGGATCGTCGCTGGCGATGCGGATCACCACCACGCCGTCGGGCTGGCTGGTCAGCCCCACAGCGAAGCTGGCCGTGTTGTCCGGAGCCGCCTCGGAGACGCTCAGCCGGGTCGCGGTGACGGTGATGTTGGCGCTGTCGTCGTCCGCGACGATCACCGCGATCTTTTTCGGCAGGACGCTCTTGTAGCCGGTGGTGTCCAGGGTTTCCGCCCCGTCCACCGTCACGCTCAGCTCGAAGCTCTGATTGCCGTCGGCCAGATCATCATCGACCCCGGTAACCGTCACCTCCTGGGCGGTTTGCCAATCTCCCGGGGTGAAGGTCAGGGTAGGCTTGTTGACCTTGGCTTCCGAATCGTCGGGGCTGGTGATCCGGACCACCACCCTGGCGTCCGGCTCGCTGGTCAGACCGACTTTGAAGCTGTCGGTGGTCCCCGATTCGGAGAGGCTCAGCAGTTCGCCGATGAGGGTGAGGTCCGCCGTATCGTCGTCCTCGACCTGCACCGGAATAAACTGGGAGGGCAGTTGCGGATACCCGGAATCGTCCGCGGTGGCCGCGGGGTCCACCGCCACGGTGATATTGAAGCGCTGGGTGTCGTCGTCGATGTCGTCATCCTGGCCGGTTACCCTCACGCTCTGGGGGTTGCTCCAGTTGCCGGCGGCAAAGGTCAGCCGGGAGGGGCTCACTGTCGCCTCCTCCCGATCGGCGCTGGCGATGTCGAACACCACCGCGCCGGTCGGCTCGGAATTCAGCACCACGGCGAAGTCCTGCGAAGTGCCTGCTTCGGAGACGGTGAGCGGCAGCGCCGGCGCGCTCAGGGTAAAACCGGCCTCGTCGTCATCCATGACCGTGACCTTGACCATTCTCTGCGCCAGGGCCTGGTAACCGGTGCCGTCGATGGTGAGAGCGGCATTGACCTCGACCGAGATGTCGATGCTCTGGTTGGCGTCGGCGACATCGTCGTTGACCCCGATGAGCTCTACCAGCTGGGGCTTCCACCAGTCGTCGGCGTCAAAGGTCAATTGCCCCGGCTGGACCCTCGCCTCCCCGGGATCGTGACTGGTGAGGTCGATGACCACCTTGCTGCCCGTCTCGTTGCCGGCCTGCAGGGGCTTGCTGGTCAGCACCACGTTGAAGTAACCCGTGCCACCCTGTTCGGAAAAGCTCGTCCTGCCCGGCACCACCGTGAGCCCCACCGAGTCGTCATCCACCACGGTGACCAGCACGTCGGCCACCTCGGAGGGCTTGAGCAATGCATAGCCCGTGGTATCGGTGGTCAGGGCCGGATCCGGATTGACGTCGACGGCGACCCGCACGCTCTGGCTGTCGTCGAAATCGGAGTCATCCACGCCGTAAACGGTCAGGGTCCGGGGCACCGCCCAGTTGTCGGCGGTGAAGGTGAGCCGTGGCTGATCCACCACCGCCTCGGTTGCATCGGTGCTGGTGACATCGATCACGACGTTGCCGTTGGGGCGGGTATTGAGACCCACCGTGAAGGTACCCGAGCCCCCCCCTTCGGGGAAGATGAGCGGATCGTGGGTGACCGTCACCCCCGCCTTGTCGTCGTCGGTGACGGTCACCGAGAAGCTTTTGCTGGTCTGCAGGTAACCGGTGGTGTCCCCGCTCGCGGCGCCATCGCAGCCCAGGGCGAACTCCACCAGGCGGTTGCCGTCGGCGACCCGGTCGTCCTTGCCGTAAACCCAGATCCGTTGGGGCGTCGCCCAGTTTTCCGAGTTGAAGCTGAGCTGCTGCGGCTCAACCCAGGCCTTCGCATCGTCCCTGCAGACGATCTTCATCACTACCGTTCCGTTGGGCGCGGTCTGCAGTCGCACCTGAAAATCCTGGACGCCGCCGTTCTCCGAAAGGGACGCCGTGCCCGGGGCAACCTCCACCCCTGGAGCGGCCCCCCCGCCGCCGCCCCCGGAGCCGCCGCCACAGCCGGGAACCTGCAACAGACAAAGCAGCCCGAACAGTGCCGTCCCGAACATCCGCCGGATGGTTACCCTGGTTTCTGCGCTCATCATCTGTACCCCCTTCAGCACGGCACGCCGAACCGCCCAAGCTCCTTTGCGCCGCCACCCGCCGCGAAAAGGGATCCCTCCTTCGGGGGAGCGATTGCCGTCCCCGCGGACGCCTGGGTCAGGCCGGCAACTGCCCCAGTCAGCCAGAAATTAAAAAATTTTATTCATAATATTAGCCAGCCATAATGCTTTGTCAATCCAGGAGCCGCAAAAGAAACCACCCGGAATTTGGGCAGAAAACACCCCCCTGGAAGGTGGAAACCCAGGGGGGTCAGTGATATCCGATGGTTGGGGGAATCCTTAGAAGTGGCAATTGAGGCCCAGGCTCAAAAAGCGGATGTCCCCGTCATCGCCGGCCAGTTCCAGATCGGTCTCCTGGGTATATTCGACTTCCACGCTGAAGATCTCGTCGAGTTGCCAACCTGCTCCAATGCCCCAGGAGAGGCCGGTGGTCTCATCCTTGAAATCGTTCCCCGAGCGATCGACGTTGATATCGACGTAGTTGACCCCCAGTTTGAGCTTGCCGTACAACCGGTGCGGGCTTCGATAGGCAAGCCAGACTCCCAGGGTGTTGAGGTCCCATTTGCCGTCGAAGAACTCCGCCTTGGAAATTTCCCCATCCTCGATGGAGGCGGTGAACTCGCCCTCTACGGCCAGCCGTCCGTATTCGAAGCCGTAGACATCCCTGCCCACCAGCGCTCCGAGGTTGCCGGCGTTGTCCATGCCACCGATATCCGAAATCATCGGTCCGCCCTTGATGCCGATATACCAGGCGTCAGCAGGCGAAGGGCAACTCCACCCGAGAACCAGCATCAGCATCCCCCAAAAACATCCCACCCCGATCTTCAATTCGCCCTCCTTTGTGCCAGGTTCCCCCTGGTGAAAAGTTTGTCCTTGTTAATATATCCGAATTAAGAAAAATTTCAAAACCCTCAGCCTTAGCCGGCCGGCTGTTCCGTATACCGAAAGGGGGAAATTATCCATTCCCTTTTTCCGCAAGTTAGGGTAAAAAAAGCTGTTCTGGCGGTTGCGGCCTCCGCCCCCACCCGGCTGAATGCAGGGGCGACCCAGCGCTCCGGCCGGCGGCCAGGACGAAAAAAAAACCAACACCAGGTTCTCCGAGCCTGTCCGCCTGAAGGCAATGCCATGGCGGCAGGCCGATGGGTCGCGCGGGAAACGGCGCGGCCTCCCTTCCGGAAAGGGGGACCCTTTCCAGGACGCCGCCGCAAGGCATGCACCTGAAAAGGGCTTTTTCTTACCGGAAAAGCCCTTTTTCACTTTTTATCGACCGCCTGAGGGGAGCACACGACCGACGTGGATTTCATCTGGCAATCCCTGGCCACCTCCTTGACTCTCATCGCCGCGCTGGACGTCGAGGTGTTCCGCACCGTCTGGACTTCGCTGTACACCTCGGGTTGCGCCATCGTCGCCGCAGCCCTGGCCGGAATCCCCATCGGCCTGCTGATCGGCATCGGCCGTTTTCCCGGCCGGCGCCTGGCGGTCACCCTGCTCAACACGCTGATGGCCCTGCCGACGGTGGTCATCGGTCTGGTGGTCTACGGCTTTCTCAGCCGCCAGGGCCCCCTGGGCAGCTGGGGGCTGCTGTTCACCCCGATGGCGATGATCATCGGGCAGACCGTGCTGGCCACCCCGATCATCGCCAACTACACGGTGGCGGCCATTGCCGGGGCTGACAGCCGCATCCTGCCCACCGCCCAGACCCTCGGGGCCGGCCGCTTGCAGGGGTGGCTTCAGCTGCTCATCGAGACCCGCTTTGGGGTCATGGCGGCGGTGATCGCCGGCTTTGGGCGGGTGATCGCCGAGGTCGGCGTGGCCATGATGCTCGGCGGCAACATCCGCGACTACACCCGCACCATGACCACCGCCATCGCCCTGGAAACCAGCAAGGGCGAATTCGCCTTCGGCCTGGCCCTGGGGATCATCCTCATGACGGTGGCCCTGGTGGTCAACCTGATTCTCAACCTGCTGCAGCAGAGGTGACCTCCGTGACCCCCCTGTACGCTTTGCGCGACATCGAATATCGCAACGGCACCGGCTTCACCCTGCAGGTGGATCAGCTGCACCTGCATCCCGGCCGCATCTACGCCCTGGCCGGTCCCAACGGCTCCGGCAAGAGCACCCTGCTGCGGCTGCTGGCCCTGCTGGCCCGCCCACAGCGGGGGCAAATCAGCTTCGGCGGAGCCCCCCTGAGCTTCGAAGCGACAGAACTGCAGCGGCACCGCCGCCGGGTCACCCTGGTTGAACAGACCCCCTACCTGTTCGACCGCAGCGTCGCCCACAACCTCGCCTTCGGCCTGCGCCTGCGCGGAGTGCGCGGCGAGCAGCTGCGCCGCCGCTGTTCCCTGGCGCTGGACCAGGTGGGACTTGCCGGCTTCGAGCAGCGCCGCGCCCGCCAGCTCTCCGGCGGCGAAATCCAGCGCGTGGCCCTGGCCCGGGCGCTGGCTCTCGAACCCGAGGTGCTGCTGCTTGACGAACCGACCGCCAATCTCGACCGTCAGACCATCCTCGCCCTGGAGCGGCTGATCGCCGACTTGCCCTCCCGGGGCATAACCGTTATCATGGCCACCCACGACCCGGTTCAGCCCAAGCGCCTGAACGGCGAGCTGGTCCGGCTGGTCGGCGGGCGCCTGGCCGACCCTCCGCATCCTCCTGAAAACCGGCCACAAACCAGCCCGGAGATATCGACATGCCCGCGTCCTTTGAACAAGCGCGAACGCTGATCCTGGAAAACGTCGCCCCGCTGGGGACCGAGCGAGTCTCGCTGCTTGAGGCGGCCGGAAGGATTCTCGCCGAAACTGTCACCGCTCCCTGGGACATGCCCCGCTACGACAACTCGGCCATGGACGGCTACGCGGTGCGCGCAGCCGACTGCGCGCCGGGGGCCGAGCTGGTCCTTACCGGCTATATCCCGGCCGGCGGCATCCCCGAGCCGGCGGTGGAACCTCGCTGCGCCGTCAAGATCATGACCGGCGGCCCGATTCCGCCCCAGTGCGATGCGGTGGTCCCCTTCGAGCAAGCCGAAGAGACCAAGGGTCGGGTGACCCTGCGCGGCGAGGTGCGCCGCCGCGACCATATCCGCTTCCGGGGCGAGGACATCGCCACCGGGGCGCAGGTGCTTACCCCCGGGACCCTGCTGCGCCCGGCGGAAATCAACCTGCTCGCCAGCTTCGGCAAGCCCTTCGTCACCCTCTACCGACGCCCGCGCGTGGCCATCCTCTCCACCGGCGACGAGCTGGTGGAACTGGGCGAGCGGCTTGATGTGGGGAAAATCGTCAACAGCAACGCCCTCTCCCTGGCCGCAGCGGTCAAGGAGGTCGGCGGCGAGCCGTTTCTGCTCGGCATCGCCCGGGACAACGCCGAAAGCCTGCGGGAGAAGCTGGTCGAGGGGCTGCGCGCCGACGTGCTGATCACCTCGGCGGGGGTCTCGGCGGGCGATCTCGACCTGGTCCGCGACATCCTGGCCGAGCTCGGCGTGGAGCAGGTCTTCTGGAAGGTCGAGATCCGCCCCGGCCGCCCCACCGCCTTCGGTCTGCGGGGCACCCAGCCGGTCTTCTCCCTGCCCGGCAACCCGGTAGCCACCATGATCACCTTCGAGGAGTTCGTCCGCCCCGCTCTGCTCAAGATGATGGGCCACCTCTGCCCCATCAAACCCTACGTCAAGGCGGCGCTCAGCGAGCCGGTCCGCAAAAAGCTCGGTCGGGTCCAGTTCCTGCGGGTCTGCGTGGAGCGTAAGGAGGGTTGCCTGGTGGTCGCCAGCTCCGGGGACCAGCATACCGGCATTCTGCGCACCATGGTCCGCGCCAACGGCATCGCCACGCTGCCCGCCGACCGCGACCGTTTCGAACCCGGCGAAGAGGTGGACGTGCACCTGATCACCGGGCTGGATTATGTGTAAAGCCGTAAATCGTAATGAAGTAATAAGTGATCGGTGAAAAACCTGCTACTTCCCTTTAGTCTCTCTTTCCAGGAGCTGGTTTCTATGTCCCCCAAAGCCCTATCTTTCGTCGCCAAGTCGGGCACCGGCAAGACCACCCTGCTCGAGAAGGTCATCAGCGAGCTCAAGTCCCGCGGCTACCGCATCGGCGTGGTCAAACACGACGCCCACCGTTTCGACATCGACCATCCGGGCAAGGACAGCCACCGGCTTACCGCCGCCGGGGCCGACACCATGCTGATCAGCTCCCCGGAAAAGCTGGCGCTGGTGAAAAAGCACGCGGAGGCGCTGCCCATCACCGAACTGCTCGCCACTTATTTCGGTGACGTCGACCTGGTGCTCACCGAGGGGTTCAAGAAGAGCGGCCTGCCCAAGATCGAGGTCCACCGCCAGGAGCGCAGCGCCACCCTGCTCTGCCGCGGCGAGGAGAACGACCCGACCCTGGTGGCGGTGGCCAGCGACGAGGCGCTGGAGCTCGACGTGCCGGTGCTCGACCTCAACAACCCCGCCCAGGTCGCCGATTTCGTCGAAAAGACCTTCCTGGCCTGAGCCCCGGAGGACTTCATGAGCTACGGCATGACCCGCGACCAGGCCTGGGAGCTGCTCACCCGGCACGTGCAATCCCCCAACATGCTCAAGCACTGCCTGGCCAGCGAGGCGGTGTTGCGCTCCTTGGCCGTGCGGCTCGGCGAAGACCCGGAAAAATGGGGACTGGCCGGGTTGCTGCACGACTTGGATGTGGAGCAGACCGCCGAGGACATGACCCGTCATACTCATCAGACCGCCGTGATTCTGCGCGAGGCGGGAGTTGCCGAGGAGATCATCGACGCCATCCGCCTGCACAACGAGATGGCCCACCCGGAGAAGCGGTCGACCACCTTCCAGCACGCCCTGGCCGCTGGCGAGACCATTACCGGACTGATCATCGCCACCGCCCTGGTCTACCCCGACCGGAAGCTGGCCAGCGTCAAGGCCAAGTCGGTGCGCAAGCGGATGAAAGAGAAGGCCTTCGCGGCCGGGGCCAACCGCGAGATCATCCTCGAATGCGAAAAAACCGGGATTCCCATCGACGAGTTTTGCGAACTCTGCCTGCAGGCCATGCAGGGGATCGCCCCCGACCTCGAACTCTGACCACCCTCCAGGGGCGCTGACCGCGCCCCTTTTCTTCTCTTCCCCGTTGCAATGGCGCCGCATTGTGTTTCAATTTACGAGTTGCCGTATTAATGCAATCGGATTCCGCCTGCCTGTAATCACCAGCGAACTGGCCCACCCCAGGTTCGCAGGTCACCAGGCCACTACCTGCCGGTGAGCTGATGACGCCGATCACTCCGGAAAACCTCCCCCTGCTCAAACTGGTGCTCGCCGTCCTGCTTGGCGCCCTGACCCCGCTGCTCGGGTTTCTCGCCGGCGGCACCGTGGCCGCGGTTTTGCTGGAAATTTACGGGGGAGAAAAGAATAACCATCGGAAACTGGCCGCGGCTCTTTTCGCGCGGACCCTGCAGGGTCAGACCGTGGCCTTGCCGACCCTGCTGCTGGTGGCGGCGGCCCTGGCCTGCGCCGGGCTGGTCTACCCCGAAACCGGGCTCGGCCCGGCCTTCGCCGCGGCCTCCCTGCTGCCGTTGGCTGTAGGGCTGGCCCTGCTGCATCTGCGCCCGACCCTCACCGCCAGGCCCTCCTGCCCCGCCTGGCTCGGCTCGGCGGTGGTGCTGACCGGCGCCGGGGCCCTTTTCGCGGCGATGTTCGTCCTGCTCAGCGGCCTCGCCCTGCTGCTGCACCCCGATCAGTGGCCCCACCTGGGCAGGCTCCCCTGGCTGATCCTTTCCTGGAATGGGCTGGCGCGTTTTCTGGAGATTCTGGTTCTCTCCTTCGGTCTCACCGGGGCCGTCATCCTGCTTTGCGCCGCCGCCGAAGGCGGCTCCACGCCCGGCGCCGAGGGATTCAGGCGCTTCGCCTGCCGCACCGGGGCCGTGCTGGCCCTGGTCTCGCTGCTGGCCTGGCCGCCGCTGCAGCTCTGGGGCCTGTACACCCTGGCCGGCCAGGCGCGCTCTGGCTTCCTGTTCGCCCTGGCCATCGCCGCGCTGGCGGTGGGCCTGGGCCTGGCGCTGATCCTGCTGAATCTTCTGGAAACCTCCTCCCCCGCCCTGGCCAAACCCGCCCTGCTCGGGTTTCTGGCCCTGTTTCTGACCGGGGCGCTAAGCGACCATAACGCCCGTGGAACCCACCTCAACGAGCAGACCCTGCCCCAGGGCCGGGCCCGGGCCGCGGCTTTTTACCCTAAGGCAGCAGCTCTCCCCGAACCGCCCTCGACCGCAGCGCCGGCTCCGGCCCCGAGCGCAGCCGCCGCTGACGGGGAGGCGGTTTTCCAGCGCATCTGCGCCGGCTGCCATGCCTTCGACCGGCGGGTGGTCGGCCCCCCGCTGAATTCCGTACTGGGTAAATACCAGGGCCGCCTCGCTGAACTCAAGGGGTTCATCCGCAAGCCAGTGAAGATCAACCCCGATTACCCGTCCATGCCCCAGCTCGGCCTGGCCGAGCCGGAGATCGACGCGGTGGCCCGCTACCTGCTGCAACGGGCCGGAGAGTAAGCCATGCCGCTGACCCTCAACCAAGCGCAGAGACGCTTTCTGACCCGGCTGGCGCCGCGGGTGCTGCTGCTCGGCTTTTTCACCACCTTCGTCCTGCTGGTGGCAGGCATGGCGCTCTATTGGTGGCAGGTCCAGCGCGCCCCGGAGCAGCCCATCGCCTTCCCCCACACGGTGCATGCCGGCAGCCTCCAGCTCCCCTGCAGCTACTGCCACATGTACGCCGACAAGTCCCCCCGGGCCGGGGTGCCGACCCTCGACATCTGCATGTCCTGCCACCGCAGCATCGCCACCGACCGTCCGCAGATCATCAAGCTCACCGAGCATTACCAGGCCAGGCGCCCCGTCGCCTGGAACCGGGTGCATGAACTGCCCGATTTCATCTATTTCACCCACAAACGGCACGTCCGGGCGGGGATCGAATGCTTCGCCTGCCACGGCAACCTGGCGGCCATGACCAAGGTCCGCCGGGTCCGGACGCTGCAGATGGGCTGGTGCGTGACCTGCCACAAGAGCAACGGCGCCTCCATCGACTGCGCCACCTGCCACCTCTAGGGAGATCCATGGATCGTCGCAATTTTCTGCAGATACTCGGCCTTTTCTCCGGCGCCACGGTGCTCAGCTCCTGCGGCTCGCAGGACGGCCAGAAAAAGCTGATCTCCTACCTGGTCCCCCCGGAGGACGGGGTGCTGCCGGGGCAGGCCCTCTGGCAGCCCGGCACCTGCAACGAATGCCCGGCGGGCTGCGGCGTCCTGGTGCGAGTGCGCGAGGGACGCCCGGTCAAGCTCGAGGGGAATCCGGATCACCCGGTGAGCCGCGGCGGGCTCTGCCTTCGCGGCCAAGCCTCTCTCTGGCGCCTCTACCACCCCGACCGGGTGCAGACCCCCCTGCGCCGCGACGGCGAGAACTGGCAGCCGGTCAGCTGGGAGCAGGCTTTCGGGCAGATTTTTACTGCCCTGGACCAGGCCCGGCAGCAGGGGCGCGAGAGCTTCTACCTGGCCGGCCGCAGCACCGGGACGCTCTCGGAGCTGATCGACGATTTCTGCCGCGGCCTGAACCTGACGCGGCTGCCCGAGTTCGAACTGCTCGGCCATGCCGCCCTGCGCCGGGCCTATGAAGCTGCCTTCGGCATCGCCGATCTGCCCGGCTACCGCATCGGAGAGGCCGACCTGCTGATCTCCGTCGGCGCAGACCTGCTCGAAACCTTCGCCAACCCGGTCGGCCAGGCCGGCGGTCTGGCCGCGGCCAGAGAGAAGGGATCCTTCCGCTGGTTTCACCTCGAGCCGCATTTCTCCCTGACTGGCGCCAACGCCGACCGCCGGCTCTCGCTGCGCCCGGGCAGCGAGGCGGACCTGCTCGCCTACCTGCTGCGGCAGCTTCAGGACTCGGGCCGCGCCCGGCTGCGGCTGCCCGAAATGCTTCTGCAGGCCCTGCCCCAAGTTTCCTCGGCCCAGGCGGCCGAGACGACGGGCCTTGCCCCCGATGAACTCAGCGAACTCGCCGAGGCGCTGGCCGCGGCGGAGAATCCCCTGCTGATCGCCGGGGGCGTCGCCACCGCCCGGGATGGCGGCGTGCCCACCGCCCTGCTGGCGGCCCTGCTGCAGTGGAGCGCCGGCATGCTCGGGCGCACGGTTTCCTTCGACCAGCGGCTGAACTACGCCGGGGTGGGTTCCCCGGGCGGGCTTGACCGCTTGGGCCGGCAGCTGCAGGAAGGGCGGGTCGGGGTGCTGTTCGTCTCCCGCGCCGACCCGGTGCTGCACGCCCCCTCGCCGGGCTTTGCCGAGGCCCTGGGCAAGGCCGGACTACGGGTCGGGCTGGTCGACGTCCCCGACGCGACCACCCGCCACCTCGACCTGCTGCTGCCCCTCAGCCATGCCCTCGAAAGCTGGGGCGATGCTGAACCCCGCCGCGGTCTGCGCACCCTGATCAGGCCCGCGGCCAAGCCCCTCCACGACACCCGCGAAGAAGGGGAGGTGCTGCTCGGTCTGCTGCGGAAAAAGCAGCAACCGGTTGCCGCCAGCTACCAGGAGCACCTCTTCGCCGCCTGGGAGAAACGCTATTCCCAGCCCGACCTCGAGGCTTTCGCCCGCACCGGTTTCATCGAGGAGGCGCTCCCCGCCGAACCCTCCGCCCTGGACGCTGCGGCAGCCGCCGGTTGGCTCACCCGGCACGGCCTGCCCGCCCCGGCGACAGGGCCGCAGCTGGTGGTCGTCCCCTCGCTGCGCAGCTTCGACGGCCGCAGCCGGGTCATCCCCCTGCTCGAGGAGATCCCCGATCCGCTGACCACCATCAGCTACGGCGGCTGGGTGTCGGTATCGCCAGCTGACGCCGAGCGTCTCAAACTGGCTGACGGGGATTTGTTGCGCATCGCCGGCAAAGGGTTGGAAGTGGAACTGCCGGCCAAAATCCAGCCGGGACTCCAAGGTGGAATTTTCCTGGTGCAGCGCGACCACCTGCCCTCCGGGGTGCTCGGCATTGATCCGCAGAGCGGCGAGGCGCTGCTGAGCCTGGACATCAGCGGGGCGACCAGGGTCGGCGGCCAGACCGAGCTGCCCATTCTCGCCGGCTCGAGTTCCCAGCAGGGGCGGGGCATCATCCCCGACCCGGTGCATCTCGAGAAGCACCCGCCCCATCCCCAGGCGAGCCTCTACCCGGAACACGCCCACCCCGACTACCGCTGGGCCATGGCCATCGACCTGAAGCGCTGCACCGGCTGCAGTGCCTGCGTGGCGGCCTGCTACATCGAGAACCACGTCCCGGTGGTGGGCAAAAAGGATCACCTCAAGGGGCGCGAGATGTCCTGGCTGCGCATCGAGCCCTTTTACGATGAGCAGGGGCGGGTGGAGTTTCTCCCCATGCTCTGCCAGCACTGCCACAGCGCCCCCTGCGAGCCGGTCTGCCCGGTCTACGCCGCCTATCACAACGGCGAGGGGCTCAACGTGCAGGTCTATGCCCGCTGCGTGGGAACCCGCTACTGCTCCAACAACTGCCCCTACAAGGTGCGGCGCTTCAACTGGTGGGACCACCGGCGCCGGCCGCCGCTGGACAAGCTGGTCAACCCCGACCTGCCGCTGCGCACCCGGGGGATGATGGAAAAATGCACCTTCTGCATCCAGCGCATCCGCGCCGGCCGCGATGCCGCCAAGGACGAGGGGCGCAAGATCCGCGACGGCGAGGTGGTCACTGCCTGCGCCCAGAGCTGCCCGGCGAAGGCCATCGCCTTCGGCAACCTGCTCGACGAGACTTCGCAGGTCTACCGCTGGGCCCACTCGAAGCGGGCCTACCGGGTTTTCGAGGAGCTGGGAACCCAGCCTTCGGTGTATTACCTGCGGTAGGAGTCAGCAGATCTTTCTGTAGGCAGCGAATCCGACAGATCGGTCGGATCGGTCCGATCCGTCGGATCAAACGGGACCAAGGTCACACACTAACCACGGGGGCACGAAAAGAACATGACTGGCAGCAACCACCCCCCAACAATGGATCCCCGCGAGCAGGTCGAGCGGGACGTGCTGGCGGCCATCTCGCGGCCGAGCCTCAAGTACCTGGGGGCGGTGGCGCTGTGCGCCCTGCTGGTGGCAGTGGGCATGGGGCTGTTCGCCTACCAGTCGTTTGTCGGGCTGGGGGTGGCCGGGCTCATGCACCCGGTCAACTGGGGGGTCTACATCACCAACTTCGTCTTCTGGGTCGGGATCGCCCACTCGGGGACGCTGATCTCGGCGGTGCTGTTTCTCTTTCGCGCCAGGTTCCGCACCAGCTTCAATCGGGCCGCCGAGGCGATGACCGTCTTCGCGCTGATGGTCGCCGGCCTGTTCCCCCTGATCCACCTGGGGCGGGTCTGGATCTTCTACTACCTGCTCCCCTACCCCAACCAGCGCCAGCTCTGGGTCAACTTCCGCTCGCCGCTGATCTGGGACGTGTTCGCCGTCACCACCTACATGCTGGTCAGCCTGGTCTTTTTCTACGTGGGGATGGTCCCCGACCTGGCCATCGCCCGGCGGCGTTTCTCGGGCTGGGGCAAGAAGATCTACGGCCTGCTCTCGCTGGGTTGGACCGGCACCCTCAACCAGTGGCGCCACTACAAGTGGCTCTATATCCTGCTCGCCGCCTTCGCCACGCCGCTGGTCGCCTCGGTGCACTCCATCGTCTCCTGGGACTTCGCCGTCAGCATCATCCCCGGCTGGCACACCACCATCTTCGCCCCCTATTTCGTCGCCGGGGCGATCTTCTCCGGCACCGCCATGGTCATCACCCTGGTCTACCCCATGCAGCGCATCCTCAAGCTCGAGAGCTACATCACCGTCGACCACTTCGAGGCCATCGCCAAGATCCTGCTGTTCACCTCGCTGATCGTCAGCTACTCCTACGTCGTCGAGACCGGTCTGGCCTACTACGGCCACAACCCCTTCGAGGCCGAACAGTTCCGCTACCGCTCCTTCGGCGACTACTGGCTGCTGTACTGGGTGATGATCCTCTGCAACTCGCTGCTGCCGCTGACGCTCTGCGTCAAACAGCTGCGCCGCAACCTCAGGTGGCTGTTCGGCGTCTCGATCCTGGTCAACGTGGGGATGTGGATCGAGCGCTTCGTGATCATCGTCAACTCCCTGGCCCGGGATTACGACCCCTACGCCTGGGGGACCTACGCGCCGAGCTTTGTCGAGGTCGGCATCACCCTGATGTCCTTCGGCCTGTTCTTCCTGCTCTACCTGCTGTTCCTCAAGACCCTGCCGGTGCTGTCGATGACCGAACTTAAGGAGCACATGTGATGGGCGAAAAGCTGAGCTTCGAATCGCGGGAGGAATTTCTCGCCAAGCTGCGCGAACTCCAGGCGGCCGGGGCGGACCTGAACCGGGCGCAGATCCACATGCCGTTTCTGGTCCCGGAGGTCGAACAGATTCTCGGCACGCGCCCGGGCTTGGTGCGTTTTTTCGCCGTGGCCGGCGGACTCTCCGGATTTCTCGGCGGGCTCGGCTTCACCATCTACACGGTACTCTCCTGGCCGCTGATCACCGGCGGCAAACCAATCATCTCGCTGCCGCCGTTTCTGCTGATCTCCTACATCCTGACCATCCTGTTCGGTTCGCTGGCGACCTTTGGCGGTTTTCTGCTGCTGGCCCGCCTGCCGAGCCCCCGGGGCATGGCCCCCGAGCAGGAACACGGCAACCGCTTCGTCATCATTCTGCCGGGGGAGGAGGGGCCATGGAAACGCTGAAGCTGCGCCAGGGTCATTTTTACCTGTTGCTGCTGGTGCTGGCCGGCGCCCTCGGCTTCGTCGAGTACGGCGGCATGGTCAAGCCCCGCGGGGCGCTGCTGACGACCCTGGTGTTCTGGACCATGCTGATCCAGGGGTGCGTGGCGCTGGCCGCGGTCACCGAGCTGATCGGGGCGCGCTGGATCGCCTCGCTGCGCCGCGAACTGCTTGCCGCCTGCCCGCTGCAGCTGCTGGTGATCGTCCTTTATCTGCTGATGCTCCCCCAGCTCGGCCTCTACCCCTGGACCGAGGAGCCCGGCCGCTGGCTCAACCCGAGCTTCTTCATCGGCCGCAGCCTGGTCCTGTTGGTCCTCTGCTACTGGGCCGGCAGGCGCTTCGCCCGCGCCTCGCTGGCCGGCAGCGAGGCGAAAAAACCCTGGGCCGTGACCTACCTGGCGCTGTTCGTCACCACCCAGAGCCTGGTCGGCTTCGACTGGGTCATGTCCCTCGAGTACCCCTGGTACAGCAGCCTGTTCGGCGCCTATTTCTTCGTCGAGGCGCTGTACTGCGGCATCGCCCTATCGGCCCTGCTGTTTCTGTTTGTCCACCGCAGCCGCGAGGGTCGGGACCCCGATCGCGCCCGGCGCCACCTCGGCGATGTGGGCACCCTGCTGTTCGGTTTCAGCGTGCTCTGGGTCGGGCTGTTCTTCACCCAGTACCTGCTGCTCTGGTACGGCAACCTTCCCGAGGAGGTCGGCTTCATCCTGCGCCGGATATCCACGGCCCCCTTTCTGGCGCTGTGTTGGCTGCTGATCGTCGCCAGCTTCCTGGTCCCCTTCACCGTGCTCATCTCCCGGCGGGCCAAGGGCCACCCCGCCGTGCTCGGCGCGGTGGCGGCCACCGTGCTGGCCGGACAGCTCATGGAAAAACTCTTGTTCATCCTGCCGGTGGTCCCCCTGCATTTTGGCTCGCTGGTCACCCAGTTCGTACTGGTGGCCGGCACCTGGCTGCTTACCGTGCACAGCAGCGAGTGGCTTCTTCCCGCCTCCGACAGCCAATAGGACCGGGCAACTATTTCATCTCAGGGAATTGGGGGCAGCATTATCCTGGCGAGGTCAAAAGCGATGAGGCCGAGGGGAAACCCCGGCCTCATCGCTATTACATCAGCAGGGATGGACACTGCCACTCCCCACCACCTTGGGCTTCAGATTCTTTTTCATCGTTTCTTCACCTCCTTGACTGGGCTCGGTTTCATCACTCGGAGACCTGGGTTGTCCACCCTCGGCCACAGGGGCACATCCCCTATCTGTAAGCTTCAAGTTCGTATATGGAATAGCCATTGTCACTGGCGCTGCTACGACATTCGATACGCAGGTATTGAGCTGAGCGGGCAGGGAAGGTTACCTCCTCGCGTCCTCCACGACGGTCCCTCATCTCCCGGACCGTGGTCCAATCCCTACCGTCGCTCGAGACCTGAACGCGATACTCCCTCGCGTAATAGTTGTGCCAATTGATAACCACCTTGCTTACCGAATAGGAACCGTTGAGGTTCACCCGCAACCATTGGGTGTCTTTGTCCCTGGTCCACCATCGGCTGCTGGTATTGCTGTCCACGGCCTTGGCCGCCTCATAGCCGCTTTCCTGGCGTGAAGCGGTGGCAAGCTTGCCCAAAGCAAGGTTCCCCATGGTCATGCCGCCACCGGCCCCGCCGCTGTTGTTTACAGTCACAGCTATTGCCTTGGTGCTGATCGTCCCCTGGTCGTCCTCGGCTTGGATGTTGATGGTGTGGGACCCATCGAGGGTGGTCATATTCTGGCTGCCATAGGGGATGTACCGGGAATCCCACTGGGTTGTCCAGGTCCCCGAAGCAGAAGAATTCGGGCCGCTCATCAGGATTTTCGAACCCTGGTCGACCCAGAAATAGACCCTTCGGACTTGGCGGTTGTCGGTGACCCTCGCCTGAATCTCGACTGTCCCCGCTACCGTTGCGTTTTCAATGGGCTTTTCTATCGTGATGACGGGCGCTCCCGGTATCCCCGAGGCCTGGACTCCGTCGAAACTGGGCACGTTATATATTTTTCCGCCATTGTTAATGGCCTTGAGATTGAACATGAGAGTCGGATTTTTCCAGCGAAACCCGCCCTCGTCGTTCAGATCCTCGCCGTTGGGCTTTATATCCTCATAATTGTCCTCCATGAAATCCTCATTGCCGTTGCGCGTGTATTGGCTCCAGAAAACGGCGAAGATCCCCTTGCCCGCAGGATAGACCGGCCCCCCGGGGCTGGCCCGTCCGCTGGGGATTACCAGATAGCCGACCGCCTGCCCCGGAGCTGCGTGAAAGGGAGGTGGATCACCAGCGGTCTGAGCCTGATTCATATGGCAGGAGACGCACGCGCCGTAGTCCTGCACCGGCCCGCCATTGTCATGCATAGACAACCCGTGGCATTCGCGGCAGGCTGCCTGCATCGGCCGGTCCTGGGCGAAGGCCGGCACCTTGTGGCAATGGGTGCAGGTGCCTCCCTGGGCCGATGCCCCCCGGTGATGGACAGTGTTACCCTGACCCGGTTTCAACGTGTGACAAGCCAGGCAGTCTCTGAACTGGGAGATCAGATAAACTCCAGTCCCGGGATCAAACTGCAACTGGTGGCAGGAGAAACAGGAATACACCTCCCCCGGACTGGAGCCCGGCGCATCGGTTCCCGGAGGGATCTGTCTATCCTCAAGCCCATGATGCCGGTCGGGCAGGTAATCGGCCAGGGTGACATTCGGGTCCTCATGGCAGACCCTGCAGTCGAACTCAACCATCTGATTGTAGGCTTCGGGGATCCCGATGAACCCGCCAACCTCAGCAGCGACCGCGACGCCTGCGCCGGCCATAAACATCCCCAGAATCATTATAGCCAGTCGGGAAATTGCCCAAACCATTCCCTTCCATGTTTCTTCGCACCAATAAATCACTCCCACAGCGACCTCCCTCTTGTTCATTTTCCTTTCCCAGCCTCGAAAGCGTGAATGAGCAGCATTGCAGAGATCCGACAGGGGTGGCAGGCGAATCTTCCGTTTGTGCCGCTGATTCTGCTACTTGGATACCCGGACACTTTAAAACAATTTCCTCTAATGTCAAACCTTCCACCTCTCCCCGGAAATTCGTCGCGCATTCCCGGTTGGCTCCCCCTTACTTTACAGCCTCGGTAGAGCTGATAACCTCAATGCAAAGACTCTCCGGGAGGTGACCAATGACCTATGGAAGCGAACGTATCTACAAAAAAATCGAGGTGGTTGGGGTATCGGGAAAAGGCATTGAGGAGGCCATTCAGGCGGCTGTCGGCAGAGCACACAAGACCCTCGAAGGCCTTTCATGGTTCGAGGTTCAGGAGATCCGCGGTCACATCGGTGCGGACGGCAGGGTGAATGAATACCAGGTTGTGATCAAGGTCAGCCTGGAGCTGAAATAGGCGCCTCCGCCCTTCCTGCTTCACCAACGACAAAAGGCTTGCCGATTGGCAAGCCTTTTGTCGTTAGCAGTTCGGACCGGGCCGAAATGAGGAGACCCGGTTTTTCCTTTCAGCAGGGATGGACGTTGCTGCTCCCTACAACCTTGGGCTTCATGTACTTTTTCATCTTTGCCTCCTTTGAGTCAGGCCCCCTCCCCTGTCAAGCAAGGGAGGGGGGGGTGGTTATGAGTTCCTGAACCTTACTTGTAGACTTCCAGTTCGGTGATCGAATAGCCGTTGCTGCTGGCGGCACGGGAACAGTAGATCCGCACGTAACGAGCCGTGCGAGCAGAGAAGGTGATCTCCTCCTTCCCGCCGCTACGGTACCTGTGGTCTTTCACCGTGGTCCAGCTGCTACCGTCGGTGGAAACCTGGACCTGGTAGTCGCGGGCATAGTAACTGTGCCAGTTGATGACCACCTTGCTGATGGTGTAGGTGCCGTTGAGGTTCACCCGCAGCCACTGGCTGCTGGTCGAGCGGGCCCACCAGCGGCTGCTGGTGCTGCCGTCCACAGCCTTGGCGGCGTCGTAGCCGCTCTCCTGGCGCGAAGCCGAGGCGGTCTGCCCCTTGGCGAGGTTGGAGACGATTTCACCGCCGGTCGAGCCACCGGAGCCGGTACCAGCCAGATCGGGGAATGCCGGTACAGAGTAGGTGCGGCCGTTGTGCTCGATCTGCTTCAGGGTGAAGCTCAAGCTGGGATTTCTCCATTTGCGCCCGCCTTCGTCGTTCTGGTCTTCGCCGTTCGGGCTGACATCCTCACGGACCTCTTCGTCCCCATTGCGGGTGTACTGGGACCAGAACATGGCGAATTTGCCCTTCCCCGGGGCCGAGCGGGTATAGCCCACGGCCCTGCCGGGAGCGGCATGGAAGGTATCCTGGTTGTGGCAGGCCGCGCAGGAGCCGTAGTTCTGAATGGGCCCGCCCTTGTTGTGCTGATACTGGCCGTGGCATTCCCGGCAGGCAGCCTGCTTGGGACGATCCTGGGCCCAAGCCGGAACCTTGTGACAGTGAGCGCAATCGCCCGTCTGGGCGTAAGTGGTGGTGTGGTGCGGGCTCGCCTGGTGGCAGTTGGCGCAGACGCTGGGCGAGCTGACGCTCTGGTGGCAGACGCCGCAATCCCCACCCACGTTGGTCAGCGGCTGACCATGGTGGATCTGGGTAACCGGGGAGCTGTGGCAGGCCTGGCAGCCGTTTCCGTCCATACTGATGTTGGTGTGGCAGAATGCACAGTCTCCGGAGACGGCCTGGGGCTGCTGGTGATGGCTGGGAGCCCTGCTGCCGGTATGGCAGCCGGCGCAATTAAGCTGTTCGACATCGGCTCCGACGTGGCAGCTTGTGCACTGGTTGGCAACAGCCTGAGCGGTTTCGTGGTGCCGCTGTTTCATAGGAACGGCCGCGGCCTGGTGGCAGGTTGCGCAGTCGGCATCCTGGACCGCCTGCACACCGGTATGGCAGGTGGCGCAGGGCTTGGTGGCGTAGGCCACACTCATGTGGTGCAGCTGGGAGACCTCCACCGGGGCCGGGAAGAGCGGATTGGTCCCCGAGGTGTGGCAGGACTGGCAGGCCTGCAGAACCGTATCGGCACCGGTATGGCAGTAGGTGCAATCGAGGGCCTGGGCCGGGGCCACGTTGACATGATGCCGCTCGCCAACGGTGCCACCGGCGCCGCTGTGGCAGTCCGAGCAGCTCAGGTTCTGGCCGAACCCGGTATGGCATGTAGCGCAGTTTCCGGCCGCATAGGCAGCTGTGCCGTGGTGACGCTGAACCGTCGCCGGCTGGCCGAGCGAGAAATGGCAGGAGGAGCAATCGAGTCCCTGAGTGACCCCCTGGTGGCAACTGGCGCAGTCGCCAGAGGTTGCCTGCTGGGTGGCGTGATGGACCTGGGGAATCGAGGCGTTGCCCAGCCGCGTGGTATGGCAGCTGATGCAGGCGTCGATGTTGGGACGGTTGATCTGGAAAATCCCGCCGATCACAACCCACATCGGGTTGTGGCAGGCGTTGCAGCCCATCCCGTAGGTGGCTTGGATGTAGGCGTCATCGTGGTGCTTGTTGCTGGTGCGGAAATCGTGGCAGCTGCTGCAGCTGGAGGACGACTGGACCATCTGGGTGTGGCAATCAGTGCAGTTCTTGCCCTGGGCCGGACCCTGGTGGTGGGTGGTAGCCGCTTCGCCCTGATGGCAACTGTCGCAGCCGGTGAGCTGGGGCACCTGGTTGTGGCAGCTGTTGCAGCTCAGGTTGCGAGCGGGATCGCCGGCCAGGGTGGTGTGGTGGAACTCGCGGTTGTTGCCGGCCTGGTGGCAGTTGGCGCAGCCGCTGCCCGCGGTACCCGCAGGAAACGAGGTGTGGCACTGGCTGCAGGCGATGTTGTTGGTAGTAGCCGCCGCATGATGGTCGGCCCGCTCGGCTCCGGGAGCATGGCAGCTCTGGCAGCCGTTGGTGACCTGAACGATTTGCGCGTGGCAGCTGCGGCAGTTGGGCGCACTCGCCTGGCCAACCAGGTCGTGGTGACGGGTGCGCATGGCGTTGTTGGAGCGGTCGTGGCAGTTCACGCAGCTGCTCAGGCCGGCCTGGTCGGCCACCTTGATGCTGGTGTGACAGCTGACGCAGGTTGTCCCGCTGGCGGCCACCTGGTGGTGACGGGTGATGATCTTGCCTTCGTGGCACCCCTGACAGTTGGTCAGGTTGCTGGTCCCCGAATGGCACTGGGCGCAGTTCCCCGCGAGAGCCGGATCGGTCTGATGGTGGCTGTTCTGGAGCCCGCCGAAGTTGTGGCACTGGGTGCAGTCACCGCTGGTGGTCACCCCGACATGGCACTGGGAGCAAAGCCCCCGGCTGTAGTAGGAGTTGGGATCGGTGGCGTCGTGGTGGTTGTTGGCCACGTTGGTGCCGTGGCACTCTGAGCAGTTGATGGTTGTTGCGCTGGTGGACGTGCTGGTTGTGTTGTTGGACGTGGTTGTTGTGCTGGTTGAGTTATCCCCCCAACTCCTGTACTGCGCCATCGCCGTAACCGGGATGAGCAGGAGCAGAACCAGCAGCGTCAGAAGAACAGACGTTCCCCTCCGGTTGCCCTTCGCGGGCGTACGTGTACCCCCCATAACCTTCTTCTCCCTTTGTTCATTTGTTGCGGATTTCGCTGCCGGCCCATGATGGAAATGCCCCCGCATGGCAGGGAGAGGGCAGGTCCGGTTCGGCATCCAATTTGGCTCAGGAGAAGTCGGTTCATGCTTCGCCTCGCGGCTTCCCCTAAGATACTTCTTGTCATGCTAATAGCAAAGGCCCATTAATGTCAATAGTTGGAGAAAAAAAACTTGACACATTTTCGTCATTCAGGTTCCCCCAAAGAAAATTGGTTGAATCCAGGCGTTTCAGGCCAGGAAAGCCCGAGGGTTCAGAGAAAACCCTGATCCGTTGAAAAACCTGCCGTTACCTCGGGGATTTCTGCTCCGACATTCTAGGCAGTCGGACGAACCGTTTTCGCTAATTCGCGACAAGACTGCCCAACTGCGACATCCAGAAGGCAGTTTTCCGTCATGTCTGGTCGCTCCCTTTCCGACGATAAAAAAGGCCCCGCCTGGTGACGGGGCCGTCGTTGCCTTCACGGACAGACATGCCAATGCAGAACTATGCCTGGAGGAGCACGGCAAATTCGAACCGGTCGCCTTCGGCGATGTAAACCGGGAAAACCACCCCGACCGTGTCGGCAGGCACCGAAACGCCCCCGGTTTCCTGATCCTCCACCAGCGGCGGGGAGATCTCTATCTGCTGCCCCTTCTGGGCGGCTTTTGCGGCCACATTGCCGAGAACGATGTTGGCAAACTCCATGACCGTGTCATCGAGAACCTCCAGGCTTTCCTCTTCCACGTCATCCTCCTTGAGGATCGCCCGGGCAAACATCTTTCTCACTTCTTCGGTAACGGAAAGCAGGTACTTTCCATTCGCGCTCCCACTGAAGTCCATGCTGGCTACGACATCGTTGGGCGCAAGCTTCCGTACCACTTCGCAGGGCCCGGGCCGGAAGGCAAGACCGACGACGCGGGTGAGCATCTTGTAGGTTAGATCCGCCATCATCTCCAAGACATCGGCACAAGGGACTCCTTGGGGAATGGCCACCTTTTCCGCCAGGTAGGGAGCCTGGTCCGCCTTGAACTCGGCAAGACAGCCGGGCAGTTCTGCCTCGCTGAGCGCCCCCACCTTAACCAGGGCCTCACCGATGTAGAGATGGGTGTTTTTCTGCCGGGTCAACACCTGCTGCATCTGCTCGGGGGTGAGCAGGCCGAGTTTGAGAGCCATATCGCCGAAGCGCAGATCTTCGCCTTTCTGCGCCTCGTGCACCTTCTCGATGTCGGCAGCGGTGAGAATGCCCATGGCCAGGGCGGTTTCGCCCAACTTGAGGTTGGTCGACTCCTGAAGGTCGATGGCCCTGAGCAGGCCCTCCTGGGAAACGGCCCCTTTCTCAAGGAGAAACTGGCCGAAAAATTTGACAGCCATAAATTAAAGCCCTTCCTGAATATTATTGACGACCATTGTCAGAGGATAAGCCCGGGACTTACAGAACCCCGAGAATTTCCAGCACTTTCTCGGCCTCGAACGGCTTTGAAATGACATTGCGGGCTCCATGCCGCAGGGCTTCGGTGAACTTGTCACCCACCCCGCCCAGGGAGGTGACCATGACCACCTTGGCCTGGGGATCGAGTGCCATCATGGTCCGCAGGGCGGTCAGACCGTCCATGACCGGCATGTTCATGTCCATGCAGACGATATCGGGCTTTTCGGACTGCTTCAGTTTGATCGCCTCGGCGCCGTTTTTGGCGTGGCCAACCACCTGGTACTGACCGCTTCCGACGATGATCTTCTCCAGTTGGCGGGCGACCGCGATGCTGTCGTCCACGATGAGGACCTTCTTCATTACCCCAACCTCCTGTGGCAGTGTGTTTGTCTAAAGCCGGGCATCCAATCTTCCTGGATAAACCGGCATGCAGTAATTGGATCGAACCGGATCAGGGCGCGCCCCCCGGACGGGATGGCCTGGCCGGCAGGTCCCTCCGCCGAGAACCCACCGGGGGCAGTTTGTTCACGGTGATGTGGATCCCCTCCAGCTCATCCTCGGCCAACACTTCAACGGCCAGCGGCTCCTGGCCTCCGTACACCCCCATATACCCCCCCTCGACGGGCGAGCCGCCCCCATAGTTTTCGCGGGCCCGAAGATAAACCACCCCCGGGTTGGCCAGGCGCAGGCGGTAGCTGCCGTCGGCGGCGCTGCGCGCGGAGACCGCAACCGGCAGTGTCGACATCGCAGGGTCCGTGTGGGCAAAAACCAGCAGGTCGGCCACGGGATTGCCCGCCGGGTCGGAAATTATTCCCCTGAGCGCGGGCCCGCCCGCCAGAGCCTCGGCTCCCTGGAAAACCCATCCCGCCGAGTTGACGCCGACCTCGACCCGGGCCTCGGCGGCAACCTCCACCAGCAGCGACCCGCCCTTATCGTCGGGAGACATGAAGATCACGTCCCCCGGCCGCGGCGGGCCCATGGCGGGCCCCGGCGAGTTCCGCAGGATCGCCCCCAGGTAGTAGCGGCCGGGCGGGACTTTCAGTTCGAAGCCGCCATCTTGGCTTAAGGGCACCACAGCGACGGGGATGATGGTGTATTTGCGTGGATCCGGGGGTTGGCCTTCGGCTTTCCAGAGAGCTGCCACTCCCAGGTAACGCTCGACCCCGGACTTCTGGATTCGCCCGGCGACGCTTCCCTGCGGCGGCGCCTGGGCACCGGCCACTCCCGATACAAGCAGGACTAGAATCAGCACTGTTACAGCTGCCGTCTTCTTCATGAGATATTCCAGACGCATCAGGCTATGCGCATTCGAGGCCAACCGCGGCGAAGGGAAAGCGGATGGTGAAAACGGTACCCGCGTCTTCGGAGGTTGAGTAGCCGACCTCTCCACCCAGCAGTTCGCTGAGCAGCCTCATGCTGTAGGTCCCCAGGCCTCTGCCATGCCCCTTGGTCGAAAAAGAGCGGTGAAAAATCTGCAATTGGACGGATTTCGGGATGAAGCCCGGATTGTGGACCCGAAATACCAGCTCGGAGTCGACGACTCCCCCCCCCAGGGTGACGGTTTCCCCCTCGGCGGCCCCCTCCAGAGCGTTTTTTATCATGTTCCCCAGCACCCTTCCGAGCAGGGTGCGATCGCTCGCAAAAGCCAGGGCAGGGGTGGCGGGTTCCAGCACCAGGGACCGCCCCCTGGCAGCTTCGTGATGCCGGTAGATCTCCAACTGCAGTTCAAGAAACCCTCTCAGCTGGACGGTTTCGATCTGCGGCTTGAGCTCGTCGGTTTCGGCCGCCTGCAGCAGGCGCTGAGCGTCGATCTCCTCGACCACCTGCTGGGCAGCGGCATGGATCAGGGAGTAGAACTCCTTCCGGTCCGGAGGATCGTAACGCACCAGCAATTCGGCAAACCCTTTGATACTGGTAACGATGTTGAGAACGTCGTGGAAGAAAATCCTCTCCAGGGCCCGCCGCCGTTTCTCATGGCTGATGTCGCTTACCGAAACCACCGTGAAGCGATGCTCCCGGTATTCCATGGGCCGGGCTTGAAGCTTCAGATCAAAGGCTTCCTTTTTCCCCCCCACGGTGCGGGTCAGGCGGCATTCCCAACTGCCCTGACGCCCCTGAAGGCCCGCCAGAGCCGCCTGGGCCGCGCCGCAGGCAGCGCAGTTTTCGGTCGTTCCACACCCCCCGGAGCCTTTAGCGGCATAAAGACAGTTGAGGACCTCCCCAAGGCGCTTTCCGTACAGTTGCTCCTCGCTTTCGAGGCCCGCAAGCACCAGCAACGCCCTGTTGGCGTAGACAATCTGCAGCTGCTCATTGAGGACCGTCAACAGGGAGGGGATGGCATCGAGCAGATGGCGGGTGATGTAACGGTGCGAAAAAAAATCGACCTGGCTTTTTAACGCACCCATTTCGCCCCGAGCGGCTGGAGCGAACGGAGGAGGCAGGGGCTGACCCGGGCTCGATTTCGTGTCCTGAATTTTCATAAATCCCGCGAATATCGGATTTGGGCCAAAGGCGTCAAAGAAAAAAACTTCTTCACGGTTTCAATATGTTGCCCGCGTTTTCAACCGAAAAGCAGCTTGAGGGCGAAAACGATGATAGTTGCCGACACCACCTTCTTGATCCAATCGTGGCCTTTTTTTACGGCCACGTGACTGGCGATCCAACCGCCTGCGGAATTTCCAACTGCAAGCGCCATACCCAAACCATAATCGATCTGGCCATGAACCATGAATACGCCCAGGGCGAGAATGGTGAAGGCGAAGATGACAATGACCTTGACCGCGTTGATGCGCACCAGGTCGAGACCATGGGCAAGCAGGCCGGAGATGATCAAAAAGCCGACTCCCGCCTGGACGAACCCCCCATAGACGCCGACGAAAAAGAAGGTAATCACCAGCACCAGGCCGCGCAACCGAGTGACCCCGGACCAGGAGACCTGCCAGCGCTTGATCGGGTCGACCAGCATGAAAACCAGCACCCCGATCATGATCAGGGCCAGCAGACGGCGAAACAGTTCGTCGTCGATATCCACCGCCAGGTTGGCGCCGAGGTAGCTTCCGGCCAGTGCCGGTAGCGTGCAGAGCAGCGCCAGCTTGGCCGGGAACACCCCCTGGCGGCGGAACCCTGCCATGGCGAAGACATTCTGGAAGAGGATGGCCACCCGGTTGGTGCCGTTGGCCACCGCTGCCGGCAGCCCCATGAAAATCAGCAGCGGCAGGGTCAGCAACGAACCGCCGCCGGCCAGCACGTTGAGAAAACCCGCCACCCCTCCCACCAGGACCAACGCGGGGACCTGCCAAAGGTAAGGCTCCATCAGACCTCCTGTTCGCCAAGCAGGCAGCGAATCACCTCGCCCGCCATGGTCAAGCCGAAAATCGGCGGGATATAGGACGAACTGCCCAGGATCACCCGCCGGTCCGTGCACCGCCACTGGTGGTCCTCCTTGTTGGGGCAGATGCAATTCTCGGCGCAGGCCGCGCTCTGTTCCCCCAGGGGGCGAAACTCTTCGGTGGAATAGACCACCCGCACCTTGGAGGTGACCCCGCGGCGACGCAGCTCCTTGCGGATGATGCGGGCCAGCCGGCATTTCTGGGTGTGGAACAGGTCGGCCACGGCGATCTTGGTCGGGTCGAGCTTGTTGGCCGCCCCCATCGAGGCGATCACCGGCAGGCCGCGCTGTTTGCAGCTCTGGATCAGGTGCAGCTTGGCGGTGATGTGGTCGATGCAGTCGAGCACGTAATCGTAACCGCGCCCGAGGAGCTCATCGGCGTTTTCGGCACTGAAGAAAGCCTTGACCGGTTCTACCTCGATCCCCGGGTTGATGGCCCGGCAGCGCTCGGCCATCACCTGCACCTTGGCCTTGCCGACGGTGCCGTCGAGGGCATGGATCTGCCGGTTGATGTTGGTCAGGCAGATGTCGTCAAAATCGACCAGTGTCAAACTACCGACACCGGCTCGCGCCAGGGCCTCGGCGGCATAGCTGCCGACCCCGCCGACCCCGAACACCGCCACCGAGGCAGCGGCCAGCCTGTCCAGGCCTTCCTGCCCGGCCAGCAGTTCCATTCGACTGAAGCGATGCTGTTTCATGCTGTAAATTGCTCTTTCTTTCGATTTTACTTTTGTTTTTGATCTTATTCTGACTCCTGGCTCCTGACTCCTGACTCCTTGAGCCGCAAAACCCGCCGCGCATTGGCGGTGGTGATGCGAGCCGTCTCCTGCAGGGTCCAGCCCCTGAGCCCGGCAACCCGTTCGGCAATCAGCCCGAGGTAGGCAGGGCGGTTGACCTGCCCCCGGAAGGGATGGGGAGTCAGGTCCGGCGCATCGGTCTCGAGAACGATCCACTCGGCCGGAAGTGCCCGCAAAACCTCGGGTGCACGGCGGGCATCAGGGAAGGTCAAGGGCCCGCCGAACCCTATGGCGAACCCCAGCTCGATCGCTGCTCTTGCAGATTCCGAACTGCCGGAGAAGGAATGAAAAATCCCGCCGACCCGCTGGGCTCCTTCCTCGCGCAGGATCGACAGCAGCCGCCCGATCGACCTGCGGCAGTGAATCAGCACCGGCAGATCAGCGGCGACCGCGAGACGCAGCTGGGCCCGGAAGGCCCGCTCCTGTACATCGACCCCGGGGGCCTCCAGCAGACCGTCGAGCCCCACTTCGCCCACGGCCGCTATCCGGGAGTGCTGCAGGCACAAGGCAAGCTCGGCGGCCGCCCCG
Organism: Desulfuromonas versatilis; assembly: GCF_019704135.1. NCBI lineage: Bacteria > Pseudomonadati > Thermodesulfobacteriota > Desulfuromonadia > Desulfuromonadales > Desulfuromonadaceae > Desulfuromonas > Desulfuromonas versatilis. The sequence continues at coordinate 399,173 of NZ_AP024355.1, read as the reverse complement.
GCACCCCATTGGTCGGCGGCCAGGGGATGCAACCCCGGTGCCGCCAGGGCGCCCGGCAGGCCCTCGACCAGCGCCAGGAGCGAGGGCCAGTCGGAACGGCGGACCCCGGGGACCAAAAAGTTTTCCACCCCAACTTGCCGGGCATGGCGCACTTCTTGCTCAACATTCTGCTTCAGCGGCGCACAATCGAGATGCACGTGGGTATCGAAAAGCCCTGTTTTTATTCCGCTCATGAGCTGTCATCCTAGCACAGGGCTCAAGTCGAGGGGAAGCATCACCTGCCTTGGCGCTTGTTTTTAATGGACAACCGTGCTATGAGCCAACAATTTGATATCGCTTACAAAATAATATTTTTCCCCGGCTAGCGAGGAACCTGCTTATGGCCCAGACCCAAGCAATGAAACTATCCTACCTGAAAAAAGTCTTCTACCAGACCCACATCGCCGGGCTGGGGGCAGGGATCATGTTTCCCTTCGTTGCCCTGCTGCTCATCGGTGAACCCGCCAAAAGCCCGCTATTCGTGATTGCCAGCCTGTTCATGGGTTTCTCACTGGCGGCGGCCATGTTCCTGCTGATGCGCGCCACCCTGAAAAAACAGCTGCGCGACCAGCTCGAGCAGTTGCGCCCCCTGGCCGGTAACATTGCGGTCAGCGAAGAGAGCGTCGAGGGGATGAACCAGGCCGTCGAAAACGCCGTATCCCAGGTCGGGGCCCTGGTTAACAACCTGCTCGGCACCATCGACAAGCTCTTCCCCCAATACCGCTCCCTGGCTGAATCAAGCCGCTATCTCGCCGACCGTGCCCAGGAGGGCATAAGCGCGGCCCAAAAAACCCGCGGCGACATGGAGGCGATGGCCGAAAAGCAGCGCGGGGTCATGGCCCAGGTCCAGGCCCTGTTCGACCGGGCCCAGGGGGAAGCCTCCTGGTCCCGGGAGCTTTCCGCCTCGCTGGAGGAGATGGCCAAGGCCATGGAGCACTCCACCACCAAATTCCTCGAGACCACCTCCAGCGTCGAAGAGATGGCCGCCAGCGTTCAGGAAGTCGCCTCCCAGGCGGAGCAGGTGGCCAGAGGCGTTGAGGGGAGCGTTCGCGACCTGGATGTCATCGACGAAAGTTTTGAAAGCATCCGCAATGGAGCGGTTACCAGTGCCCAAAGCGCCGACGCGGTAAAAAAGGATGCCGAAGACGGCCTGCGGGTAGTGGAAACCACCATGCAGGAGATGGAGCGGATCGAACAGGAGAGCCACAAGGCCACCCAGGCCATGAAGCGTCTCTCCACCCAGACCAGTGAAGTGGTCAAGATCATCGAAGTCATCAAGGAGCTGGTTTCCGACACCGAACTGCTGGCCTTCAACGCGGCCATCATTGCCGCCAAGGCCGGCGCCGAAGGAAAGGGGTTCTCGGTGGTTGCCGAGGAGATTCGCGATCTGGCCGACCGCACCACCACCAGTGCCCAGGATATCCACCGCATCGTCAAGGCCATCGCCAGCGATACCGCGGAGGTCATGGACGCGGTTGATGCCACCAGCGAAAGGATCGCCCGGGGCAAGCAACACTCCGTATCCGCCGGCGAGGCCCTGCGCAAGATCCTGGAAAGTTCGAGCCAGGCCGCCAATGCCTCGGACCAGATAGCCCGCCTCACCGGCGACCAGAGCGAGCGGGCCAGGAGCCTTTTGGAGAGTGCCGGCCGCAACATGCGTTCGGTCAAGGTCATCGCCCGCACCCTTCAGGAGCAGCAGACGGCCGTGGCCCGCACCCAGGAGGGAGTATCCCAGATGAAGTACGCCTCGGACCAGATAGCCCGCAGCATGGCCGAACAGGTTCGGGCCAACCGGGACTTCGACAAGGGGCTCGCCGAGAGGGAAAAACAGGTCCAGACCATCAACGAGGCGACCCGCTTCCAGATGGAAACCGCCGACAAGGTCTTCGCCCACTTTGCCAACTCGGAACGTCGTCTGCAGAAAAACGCGGAAAAATCCGCCTCCATCATGGACAATATCCACGAACTGGAGCACCTGTCCGAGCGGCTACGAGACCTCGCCGGCACCTTCGATGACCTGAACAGCGGCGAAAGGGAAATAAAATATATGGATTTTTGAATTTTTTCTTGGCCGCCACTTCATCTCTGTGCTATTTAATACCAGAGCCCGGAATGCAGCAGCGGCTCTGGAAACGAGGCACAGAGACAGGGGGTTGGACATGAAAACCACTTACACTACCACGGGGACCTGCGCCCGCTTCATTGACATCGAACTCGAGGGCGAAATCATCAGCGAAATCCGCTTCATTGGCGGCTGCGCGGGCAACACCCGCGGCATCAGCTGCCTGGTCAAGGGGATGGACATTGCCGAGGTTGCCGGCAAACTCAAAGGCACCATCTGCCGCAACGGCACCAGCTGTCCCGACCAGCTGGCCAGAGCCCTCGAAGAACTCTCCATGAAGCAGGCTATTTGACCCCATCCGCAGCAAACCATGGAAAAAGGCGCGGGCATGACCCGCGCCTTTTTCCATGACTTCCCGCTATTTTGTCCAGCCCCCTCAGCGCAGCAGCTTTTCCACCAGGGATGCCGCCTCCACCGTAAGCCGCCGGCAGTTTGCCGAATGTTCACGGCTCATCCACTTGAAGCCACGGGAAAGGCTATGGCAGCAGGTGCCTTTGTGCTTCTCCCTGAATCCGGTGACCAGGCCGGCCGCCTGCCACCCCTTCCCCAGCCAGCCAAGGGCCATCACCCCGCCGGCTATTGCCCCGCACAGGCACCCCGAGTCGCCAATCCCACCGCGAAAGGGTTGGGTCATCGCCATCATTCTTGGGTCATCAACGCCGGTGGCGGCCTGAAACACCGCCTGAGCGCAGTTGTGCCCTCCATCGAAAAGGCGTCCAGCCTTCTCCCCGGTGTTCATATCCTCACGCAAAACCGACTTTTTCCTGAGTAACTTCAGCACTGCTATTCTCTCCTGGGAATCATGTTGCGCCCCATTGGGGCAAACTTTGGCCGCGCCAGATCAGACGGATCGGTTGGATCGGACCTATCCGACGGATCTGACGCGGCCGGGTACGGTGTCAAACCGGGAGGTCAAGGCCGGCAGCTCAGTCCCTCACCCCCAGCTTACGCAGGATGGTGATCATCGGGCACCAGTCGGAGAAAGCGCTCTGGAACAGGTTCAGCCCGACGAAGGCGGTGAAAAACAGCCACCAGGGCGAATGCAGGTGGGCCAGGGCCACGCTGAGCATGATGAAAAACCCGGCGATCATACGCAGATATCGATTGACGGTCATTGTTGGTATCTCCTTTGGTGTTCTTCTGCCTTTTTCCCGTAGATGAGCCAGTAGACGACGGGGATGACCACCAGGGTAAAGCCGGTGGAGGCGAACACCCCGAAGATGATCGACCAGGCCAGCCCCGAGAAGATCGGGTCGAGGGTGATGATCCAGTTGCCGAGCAGGGCGGCGCCGGCCGTGAGCAGGATCGGCCGCAGCCGCACCGCGCCGCTCTCCACCAGTGCCTCCTTGAGCGGAACGCCGCGCTTGAGGGACTGGTGGATGAAGTCGATGAGGATGATCGAGTTGCGCACCACGATGCCGGCCAGGGCGATCATGCCGATCATCGCCGTGGCGGTGAAGAAGACCGGGGTGTCGTAGCCGCCGACGGGCCGGTTCAGGATCAGGTTGAGCAGCCAGAAGCCGGGCATGATGCCGATCATGGTCAGCGGGATGGCGCCCATGATGATCAGCGGCATGCCGTAGGAGCCGGTTTCGATCAGCAGCAGGATGTAGATCAGCACCAGCGCCGCGCCGAAGGCGATGCCCAGATCGCGGAAGACACCCAGGGTGATGTTCCACTCCCCTTCGCCGCTCCAGACCACCCGCGTCCCCTCGGGCAGCGGGTTCTCCTTGAAGTGGGAGGAGAGATTGAGTACGGCGTTGACCGGGCTTTTTCCCGCCATCTCGCCGAACACGTAGGTGACCCGCTGCAGGTTCTTGTGAAAGATGGTCGGCTCGAGGGTCTCGGGGACGAAGCGGCCAAGTTCCGAGAGCCGCACCTGCTGGCCCTGCGCCCCCTTGAGATAGAGCCCCTCCAGGTCGGCGGCCGAGGAGCGGCCCTCGCGGGGCAGGCGTAGCAGGATGCTCAGGGGGTGGCGCTCCGAGTCGACGTGCACCGTCCCGACCGCCTCGCCGCCCAGTGCCACGGAGAGGGTCTGGGCGATCTGCACCCCGGAGATCCCCGAGAGCGCCGCCTTCTCCTTGTCGGGGACAAAGTGCAGGCGTCGCTGGGGGTATTCCACCGTGTCGTCCACGTCGCGCACCTTGTCCTCGATCGCCATGCGCTCGCGCACCAGCGCCGCGGCCTTGAGCTGGTCGGCGTAGGAGACCCCGGGCTCGGCGTAGATCTCGGCGGTCAGGGTGGCGATCACCGGCGGGCCGGGCGGAACCTCGACGATCTTGAGGTTGGCGCCGTGGGCCGCGGCGATGCGGTCCAGATCGTCGCGCAGGCGCAGGGTGATGGCGTGGCTCTGCTGGGCGCGCTCGCTCTTGTGCGCCAGGTTGACGCGGATATCGGCCACGTTCGGCCCGGAGCGCATGTAGTAGTGGCGGACCATGCCGTTAAAGTCCATGGCGCTGGCGGTGCCGACGTAGGCCTGGAAGTCGGTCACCTCGTTGACCGTTGCAAGAAAGTCTTCCAGCGCCCGCACCGCGCGGTCGGTCTCCTCGAGGGTGGCCCCCTCGGGCAGGTCGACCACCAGCTGGAACTCGTTCTTGTTGTCGAAGGGGAGCATCTTCATCGGCACCAGGTTGAGCGCCGGCATCGCCACGGACCCCAGCAGCAATACCACCACGCCCGCCACCAGCAGCCAGGCCTTGCGCCGCGATTCGAGAAACGGCAGCAGCACCCGCCGGTAGAGCTTGTAGGTGCGGGTCTGCTCGAGAACGAACTCCTCCTCTTCCTTGCCGTATTCGCCCTTGAGCACGTGGTAGCTCATCCAGGGGGTGACGGTGAAGGCCACCAGCAGCGACATGACCATGGTCAGCGGCAGGTTGATCGCCATCGGCCGCATGTAGGGGCCCATCATCCCGGTGATGAACATCATCGGCAGAAACGAGAGGATGACCGCCAAGGTCGCCAGGATCACCGGCGGGCGCACCTCGTCCACGGCGGTGAGCACCGCGTCGCGGGGCGGCTCCTTCTTCATCCTGAAATGGCGGAAGATGTTCTCCACGTCGACGATCGGGTCGTCGACCAGCAGGCCCAGCGCCAGCACCAGGGCGAACAGGGTGACGCGGTTGATGGTGTAGCCGAACCAGTAGTTGACCAGCAGGGTCAGCGAATAGATGATGGGGATGGAGACCGCGACGATCAGCGCCTCGCGCCAGCCCAGGGCGAACAGCACCAGGCCGAGCACGGTGACGATGGCGATCACCAGGTGGGTGATCAGCTCGTTGACCTTGTGGTCGGCGGTCTCGCCGTAGTTGCGGGTGACCCGCACCTGGATGTCGTCGGGGATGATCGTCCCCTCCATGGCGCGCACCGCTTCGATGACCTGTTCGGCCACCACCACCGCGTTGGTCCCCTTCTTCTTGGCCACGGCGATGTTGACCGCCTGGTATTCGCGCCGCTCGGCGGCGGCCCCCGCATCGCCGGCCGGACCGAAGCGCAGCCGGGTGTAGGTGTCGGCCTCGGCCATGTCGTCGGCCACTTTGGCCACGTCGCGCAGGTAGACCGGCGCGCCGCCGCTCACCCCGACCACCAACTCGGCCACTTCCTGCGCCGAGCGCAGGAAGGTGCCGCCGCGCACCAGGGTCTCAGCGTTGCCGCGGGCGAAGCTGCCCGCCGGCAGTTCCAGGTTGGCGCCGGCGAGGGCCCGGCGCACCTCGAGGATATCGAGCCCGCGGGCGGCCAGGGCCGCCGGGTCGAGGTCGACCCGCACCTGGCGCGGACGGCCGCCGATCACCGAGGTCAGCGAGGTGTTCTTCACCGACTGCAGGCGGTCCACCACCTCCTCGGCCACCCGCCGCAGGGTATGGTCGGAGGCGCTCTGCGAGTAGAGAGAGAGGTTGACGATGGACACATCGTCCACCTCCACCGGCTTGATCACCCAGCCGGTCACCCCCGGCGGCACCAGGTCGGTCTGGGTGGAGATCTTGTTGTGCAGCTTGACCAGCGAGCCGATACGGTCCTCGCCGACATAAAAGCGGGCGGTGACCACCGCCAGGTCGGGCCGCGACATGGAGTAGACGTACTCCACGCCGTCGACCTGCCAGAGCAGCTTCTCGAGCCGGGTGGCGACCTGCTTTTCCACCTCCTCGGCGCTGGCGCCGGGCATGTGCACGTAGACGTCGGCCAGCGGCACCACGATCTGCGGCTCCTCCTCGCGGGGAGTGAGCAGCAGCGCCGCGGCGCCGGCGAGCAGCGAGAGCAGGATGAGGATGATCGACAGGTTCCCCTCGAGGAAGCGGTCGACGATCCGGGTCGGCAGGGAATGTTTCTTGGCACTCATCGGCTACGGCTCCACCCGGGCGCCGGCTTTCGCCCGGCCGGCGCCCTCGACCACCAGGGTTTCACCCTCGCGCAGGCCGGAGAGGATCTCGACCTGCTCGCCCAGCCGGCGCCCCAGTTTGACCAGGCGGTAGCGCAGAATCCCCTCTTCGGCCACGTAGACCGCGGTCAGCTGGCCGCGGGTCACCACGGCGGCGGCCGGCACCAGCAGGGCGGTCTGCTCGCCACCCACGGCGCGCACCCGGGCGAACAGCCCCGAGCTCAACCCCTCGCCGTCCTCCAGGGTCAGCTTGACCTGGAACGAGCGGCTTTGCGGGTCGGCCGCCGGCAGCACCTCGGCGACCGTTCCGCTCAGGCTTCGGCCAAGGGCCGGCAGCTCGACGCTGTAGCGATCCCCGGCAGCCACCTGGCCCGAGAGCGCCTCGGGAAACTCCGCACGGACCCGCCAGACCCCTTCGCGATCGAGGGCCAGCAGTGGGGTGCCGGGCATCACCGTCGAGCCCTCCTCCACCAGCCGCCGCGCCACCCGCCCGGCGTAGGGGGCGGTGACCCGGCTGTAGCCCTGGGCGGTCTGCGCCGCATCGCGCCCCGCCGCTGCCCCGCGCACTGCGGCCCCGGCGGCTTCGGCGCCCTGGCGGGCCATTTCCAGTTCGGCGGCCACCCGGTCGAACTCCTGGGGGGTGATCGCCTCGCTGGCCTTCAGGCGCTCGAAGCGCTCGAAGGTGCTCTGCGCCAGCTGCAGGCGCGCCTCGGCGGCGGCGCTTGCACCTTTGGCACTGGCAAGGCCGGCCTCGGCCTGGCGCAGCTGGTCGCCGGCGGTATTTTCGGCCAGGGTCACCAGCAGGTCGCCGGCCTTGACCAGATCCCCCTCGCGCACCGCCAGGCTCGCCACCCGACCGTCGAGACGCGCGGCGAGTACCCCGCGGTCGGGGCTCTCCACCGTACCGACATAGGCATTGCCGCCGGCCAGGGGGGTCGGAACCAGTTTTACCAGGGCCAACCCCTGGATCGCCGGGGCCTGTGCCTCGGTGCGACCCGGATCGATGTCCCCGCCGCAGGCGGCAAGCAGAAGCAGCGCCGGCAGGCTGATGCAGAGGGCGGATACTTTCACGGGTTGTTCTCCTCGGGGTGCAGCAGGTTATTTAAAAAGGTGCCGCTCTGGTAGCGGATATTGCCCAGGGCCAGGATCAGCATCGCCTCGGCGTTGACCGCGTCGAAGCGAGCCTTGTCCAGGGAGCTCTGGGCCGAGAGCAGCTCGGCGAGATCGGCAAGCCCCGCCTCGTAGCGCTGCAGCAGCAGTCGCTGGCTCTCCTCGGCCTGGGCCAGCCCCAGCAGCGCCGCCTTGCGGCTGCGCCGGGCCTCCTCGGCGCGCAGGCGGGCCTGCTCCACCTCGAAGCGGGCCTGTCGGGCGGCCTCCAGGCGGCGGGCCTCGGCGGCGCTCTGGGCGGCAGTGGCCCGCGCGGTGCCGTGGCTGCGGCTGAAGCCGTCGAACAGCTCCCAACTGAGCCCGGCGCGCACCGTCCAGGCGTCGGCCTCGCTGCCGAAGGGGACGTCGCCGTCGTGCAGGGCGTAGGAGGCGGACAGCGCGGCCTTGGGCAGCCAGGCCGCACGGCTCTGTTCACGGGCCAGCTCGGCCTCTTTGGCCTGCAGGGCGAGGGCTTCGAGGTCGCCGCGCTGCAGGGTGCCGGGCGGGATCTCGGCGAATTGCTCCGGGGTCAGCGGCCCGGCGATATCCGCCGACTCTCCCTCTTTCCCCATGGCCAAGGCCAGGGCCCGGCGAGCGATGGCCAGGTCATTGTCGAGCGCGACCTGGCGGCGCTCGGCCTCGGCCACCTGCACCCCCGCCCGCAGGGTGTCGGCCTTGAGACCCACCCCGGCCCGCTGGCGCTCGCCGGCCAGGCGATGGATTTCCGCCGCCTCGCGGCTGGAACTTTCCGCCCAGCCCTGCGCCGACTGCCCCCGCTGCACGTCCAGGTAGGCGCGAAACGCCGCGAAGGCCGCGCTCTCGGCACTGCGCCGGGCGCCGGCCTCGGCGGCCGCCGCCCCGGCCTCGGCACGACGCAGGCCGTAGGCGATGTCCGGATCATAGAGGGGCTGGTCGAGGGTCAGGCGGGTCTCGAAATCCTTCCGCGACGGCGGAAGGTTGTAGCGGTCCGCATCCTGGCTCAGCACCAGGTCCTCCTGGTTGAGGGAGATGAACAGGCTGCCGCCCGGCTCGTCGGTCCACAGCAGGTTTTCGCTGAGGGTCAGGCGGGGCAGATAATGGCTGCGGGCCTCGCCGACCGCCGCCTGCGCCGCTTCGGCGTCGAAGCGCGCAGCCTGGGTCATGGGGCGCTCGCTGACCGCCTGGCGGACGGCCTGGCCCAGGTCGACGGGCTCGGCCAGAAGCGGCCCCGGTACAAGCCACAGGGCGGGGATTATCCAGAAAATTTTACGCATGATCTCATCCTCATAAATATTCAAAAAAATATATATATTACTTTTTCAATTTAATCAAGCCGAAATTTCCCCTGGATTGAAAACCTCTGGGAATACCATGGAAACCTCTAAGATCACGAAGATAAACCCCATCCATATTGGATTTCTTCGTGGCCTTCGTGTGCTTCGTGGTTCAAGCCTCCCTGGATGCCCCCCCCCGATGCAGTTCCGAAAACCTCAATTAAATCTACCCCATAAACCATCCATCCTCCAGCCCACCCCAACAAAGTTCGTCGGCATGGTCATAATTACACCCTTCAAATTTCCCCTTGACCCCCGTTTCCTGCCGGGGGTATGCTTTGCCCGGATTTCCCACATGAATTTCGGTGTTTTACGACGATATCGGCCAACAGAAAAGGGAGGGACAATGAAGAGACTGGTTCTGCGGGCAATGCTGTTGAGCGCCATCCTGCTGGCCGGCGCGGCCAGCGGCTGGGCGCTGGACAAAAACGAGGTGCTGGCCAACTGGAAGCCAAAGTTCGACCCCAGCGGAGCCCAGTACACCTACCTGCTCTCCAACGTCGACCATCCCGCCATCGAGGGGATCGCCGTCGGCTACCACATCCGCGACAAGGTCTGGGAGCGTTCCAATGGCCGGCTCTATGTCGACTTCCGCCCCCTGGCCCAGCTCGGCGGCGAAAAGGACGTCATCAGCAAGCTCAAGCTGGGCGCCGTGCAGGGGATGCTCTGCTCTTCGGTGGCAGCGGTCAATGTGGTCGACACCCTGGGAATCGTCAACCTCCCCTTCGTCGTCGACAGCTTCGAGAAACTGGAAAAATTCCGCAACGACTCCGAGCTGTTCGATGAATTTCGCAACAGCCCTGCTGCCCAGGGGATTCTCGCCGTCGATTTCACCGGCTACGGGGCCTACGGCTGGGCCACCACCACTCCGGTGCGCAACCTGGCCGAGGCCGGAAAGGTCAATTTCCGCATCGCCCAGGCCCCGGTCAATGCCGATATCTACAAGGCCTGGGGCATGAAATTCACCGTCATGCCCTGGCCCGACGTCCCCCAGGCGCTGCAGACCGGGGTCATCAACGGCCTCGACCACACCCCCATCGTCTGCAGCATCACCCGCAAGTTCGACGTGGCCAAGTACTTCACCCGCCTCGACTACGCCCAGGGCCTCTACATCCACCTGATCAACAAGCGCTGGCTGGAAAAGCTCCCTGCCGACCTGCAGCAGATCCTGCTTGAGACCATCGCCGAGGAGAGCGCCCGAGCCCGAGCCCTGACCCAGCAACAGCAACAGGCCCAAATCGAGGCCGCCCAGGCCGCCGGCATCGAGTTCTTGGCCCTCGAGCCCCAGGAGCGCCAAAAACTGATCGAAAAGACCGCTCCCGTTTATGACAAATGGGGAAAGAGGATCGGCCCCGAATACCTGGAAAAGGTTCGCGCCCGGCTGAACAACTGAATCGGAACACGGCGGGCCCGGGAAAGATTTCTCCGGGCCCGTTCTATTTTTTCAACCGGCCCCGCCAGTCAACCGGTCCCACCAAGTAAATCCTTGACCTCCCCCAAGCCCTGGGCTATTGTGCCTTGATCCCGCATAAATAGCTGTTCTTGCATGAATAAAATATTTTTTAGTCTCCAGAAACACTCCTGGAGACCTTCCCTTCAAGCTCGGGAAAACCTCTAAAACAAAGTTTGTCTTCTTTGAAATGCCTTGGCAAAAGCCGTGCCGGGCAGCGAAATCAAAAGCACTCAGGTGCCGAGGGAGGAAGCGTATGAAAAAATTGACGGGAATCCTGTTCACCGTATTGCTGGTGCTGGCCTTCGCGCTCGGCGGAAACGCCCTGGCTGAAGAAAAGGCCGATCCGCTGGCCGCCTGGAAACCCCAGTTCGACCCCAGCGGTGCCAAGTACACCTACATTCTCTCCAACGTTTCCCACCCGGCCATTGAAGGGGTCGGCGTCGGTTACCGCATCCGCGACCGGGTCTGGGAACTGTCCAAAGGCCAGCTCTACGTCGACTTCCGCCCCCTGGCCCAGCTCGGCGGCGAGAAGGACGTCATCAGCAAGCTCAAGCTCGGCGCCATCCAGGGGATGCTCAGTTCCTCGGTGGCCGCCGCCAACGTCGCCGACCGGCTCGGCATCGTCAACCTCCCCTATGTCGTTGACACCTTCGACAAACTCGACAAGTTCCGCAGCACCCCCGAGCTCTGGAACGAGTTCCGCGACAGCGCCCTGCGCAGCGGCATCATGACCGTGGACATCACCGGCTACGGCACCTACGGCTGGGCCAGCACCACGCCGGTGCGCAGCCTCGAGGACGCCAAGGCGGTCAACTTCCGCATCGCCGAAGCCCCGGTCAACACCGACATCTACAAGTCCTGGGCCCTGAAATTCACCGTCATGCCTTGGCCCGACGTTCCCCAGGCGCTGCAGACCGGGGTCATCAACGGCCTCGACCATACCCCCATCGTCTGCAACATCACCAAGAAGTTCGAAATCGCCAAGTATTTCACCGAGGTCAACTACGCCCAGGGGCTGTTCGTCCACCTGATGAACAAGCGCTGGTTCGACAAGCTGCCCAAGGACCTGCAGCAGGCACTGCTCCAGGCCATCGAGGAAGAGAGCGCCAAGACCCGCGAGCTGACCCGCAAGCAGCATGACGAGCAGGTCGCCAAGGCCAAGGAAAACGGGGTGGAGTTCATCCCCCTGGCCGACGCCGACCGCAAGCAGCTGATCGAGATGGCCGCGCCGGTCTACAAGACCTGGGGTGACAAGATCGGAGCCGACTACCTGCAGAAAGTCCGCTCCACCCTTGGCAACTGACCTTTTAATCTGTATAATCCGCAAAAACCTGACGGCCGGGGAGATTTCACTCCCCGGCCCTTTTTTGGGATTGCCATGGTCAAGAAAACTTTCAAAGCCATCGACCGCAGCTTTGCCTTTGTCGAAGAATGGTCGTTGTTCATCGCCGTGGTCGTCGCCCTGGTGACGGCCATGGCCAACGTGGTGCTGCGCAAGGCGACCAGCAGCATCAACATCTACTGGTCCGACGAGGTGGTGCGCAAAGTCATCTTCTTCACCACGTACATCGGCTGCGTGGCCGCGGTGCGCAGCCGCTCGCTGATCCGCATCGACGCCCTGCCCCAGCTCTTCCCGGTGCTCAAGCGCCTGCTCACCCTGGTCAGCCACCTGGCGGTGCTGGTCTTTTCCGGCATCATGGTTTACCTCGGCACCCGCATGACCCACATGATCTACCAGGACGAGTACGCCACCACCGCCACCCTGCAGATCCCCGAATGGATCTTTTACGCCGTGCTGCCGACCATGGGAGCGATGATGTTCCTGCGCACCCTGATCGTCATGGTCGAAGACTGGCGGGGGAAAGGCAGTGATGAGTGATCAGTAATCAGTGATCGGTAAAACCCAAAACCGCTACCGTCACCGGCCACAGATAACGATAGGCTTGTTAAATTGCCTGCTTTTTACATATCACTCATCACTTATTACTAATTACTGAATTTAAAATGGAACCCAGCTACCTTCTGATCGTCGCCGTACTGCTCGGCTGCCTGGCGGCCACCGTGCCGGTGTTCATGGCCCTGTTCTTCACCGGGGCAATTGGCCTGGTGTGGCTGGTCGGCATCGACCCGCAGATCGTCATCGAAGTGCTCTACCGCAGCATGGACAAGTTCGCCCTGATCGTGGTGCTGTTCTTCGTGCTGTGCGGCAACATCATGACCACCGGCAGCATCGTGCAGAAGTTGATCCGCACCGCCAACTCCCTGGTCGGTTTTCTGCCCGGCGGCCTGGCCATGGCGGGCATCCTCGCCTGCGGCTTCTTCGGGGCCATTTCCGGCTCGACAGTGGCTACGGTGGTGGCCATCGGCGGCTTCATGATCCCGGCGCTGATGGAGAATCACTACCAGGAGCGCTTCGCGGTGGGCATCATGACCACGGCGCCGATCCTCGGGGTGATCATCCCGCCGTCGATCTCGATGATCCTCTACGCCATGGTCTCCAACGATTCGCTGGAGGCGCTGTTTCTCACCGGCTTCATCCCCGGGCTGCTGATCATGGCCTCCATGTCCCTGTACGCCTACGTCGTCTGCAAGCGCCAGGGGCTGCCGACCATGCCCAAGCCCAACCTGCGCGAGGTGCTCGGGGTGCTGCGCGAGAGCGCCTGGGCCCTGTTTCTGCCGGTGCTGATCTTCGGCGGCATCTACTCGGGGCTGTTCACCGCCAACGAGGCGGCGGTGGTCGCCTGCTTCTACGCCTTTTTCGTCGAAATCTTCATCCACAAGGACATGAAGCTGCGCGACGTGAAAAAGGTGGTGGTCAGCTCGGCGGTGACCTCGGCGACCCTGCTGGTGATCGTCGCCGGCGCCTCGGTGTTCGGCGAGTACCTGACCTTCGAGCAGATCCCCGACAAGATCGCCAACGCGGTGGTGGCCAACATCCAGACCACCTGGGTGTTCCTGCTGGCGGTGAACATCCTGCTGCTGGTGGTCGGCATGTTCATGGACATCATCTCCGCAACCCTGATCCTGACCCCGATCTTTTTGCCGCTGCTCTCCAAGTTCGGCATCGACACCATGCACTTCGGCCTGCTGATGACCATCAACCTCGGCATCGGCTACTGCACCCCGCCGCTGGGGGTCAGCCTCTACATCTCCGGGGCGGTGGTCGACCGCAACCTGCTCTACGTGTCGCGGGCGGTGCTGCCGTTTTTGCTGATCCAGGGGGCGATCCTGCTGCTGCTGACCTACTGGCCCGACCTGGTGCTGCTGCTGCCGCGGCTGGTTTACGGGGGGTAAGCTGCAGAACTCATTCGAACACGGTAAAATTCTACAGTAGACCCGGCATCGCCTCTGGCCCCGGCCGCTTCGGATCCGACCGATCAGTCCGATCCGACCGATCAGTCCGATCCGACCGATCTGTCGGATGAGCCGCGGCCGGGGCCGGCCAACTTAAAAAGTCTGTTGAAGAAAAAACCTACGAGGCAGCCATGGAACCGAAAATCCTCATCCCCGTCGACGGCTCGGAGACCTGCAAAAGAACCGTCGAGCAGGTGATCGCCGTCCGGGAGCGCTTCCCGCGCCGCCTGACCCTGCTGCACGTGGTCGACATGGACAAGCTCGCCTACCGGATGATCCCTGACTTTCAGGTCGAGATGGTCCGGGAGAACGCCCGCAAGGCCGGCGCAGCCATCCTCCGCCAGCGTACCGAGCCGCTGACCCAGGCCGGGTTCGAAATCGACCAGCGGCTCGAGTTCGGTGCGCCCCGCCAGGTGATCCCCCGCATCGCCAACGAGGAGGGCTTCGGCCTGCTGGTCATCGGCCGCCACACCGGCACCGGCGAAATCCGGGACGTGCTGTTCGGCTCGGTGGCCAACTACGTGCTGCACAACGTCAAGTGCCCGGTGCTGCTGTTCTGAGCCGCCCGGCCCACCGCTCATGAGCCTCCCCTCCGCCATCGGCGCGGCCACCCTGCTGCGCCTGTTCATCCCCTTCGCCTGCGGCTATTTTCTCTCCTACCTCTACCGGGTGGTCAACGCGGTCATCGCGCTGGACCTGTGCGCCGATCTTGGCCTAGACCCGGCCCGGCTCGGGCTGCTCACCTCGGCCTACTTCCTGACCTTCGCCGCGGCCCAACTCCCCCTCGGGGTGGCCCTCGACCGCTTCGGTCCGCGCCGGGTGGAGGCGGCCCTGCTGCTGTTCGCCGCTGCCGGGGCCTGGCTGTTCGCCGGCGCCGGGAGCCTCGCCGGCCTGGTCGCCGGCCGGGCACTGATCGGTTTCGGCGTCTCGGCCTGCCTGATGGCCGCCTTTACCGCCTATGCCGGGTGGATCCCGGCGCCGCGGCTCCCCCTGGTCAACGGCTGGCAGATGGCCGCCGGCGGCATGGGCGCGCTCAGCGCCACCGCGCCGGTGGAATGGGCGCTGCAGTTCACTGACTGGCGCGGGCTGTTTCAGGTTCTGGCCCTTCTGACCCTGGCGGTGGCCACGGCCATCTTTCTCCTGGTCCCCGACCGGGAACGCGACGGTGCGGATCTGAAGCTGACAGAGCAGCTGCAGGGCATTCGCGAGGTCTTCACCAGCCCGCTGTTCTGGAGCATCGCCCCCTGGACGGTGGCCTCCCAGGCCACCTACCTCTCCATCCAGGGGTTATGGGTCGGCCCCTGGCTGCGCGACGTGGCCAGCCTCGAGCGAAGCGCGGCGGCCAGCACCCTGCTGTTTATCGCCGCGGCCATGGTGGCGGGGTTTCTGACCATGGGATCGGCCACGGAAAGACTCGGCCGCCGCGGCGTACGGCCGATTCGGGTGGCCACCTGCGGCATGGGCGCCTTCATGCTGGTCCAACTTGGCGTACTCGCCTTCGGGAGCAGGCTACCCACCCCGCTGTGGATGCTGTTCGGTTTTTTCGGCACCACCGGCATCCTCCCCTACGCCATCCTTTCCCAGAGTTTTCCCCGGCGTCTGGCCGGGCGAGCCAACACCGGGCTGAACCTGCTGGTGTTCGTCGCCGCCTTCGCCGCCCAGTGGGGCATCGGCGCGGTGATCGGGCTCTGGCCCGCCCTGGCCGGGGGGGGCTATCATCCGGCGGGCTACCGGGCCGCCTTCATCCTGATGCTGATGCTGCAGCTGTCCGGCTGCGCCTGGTACCTGTGGGCCGCCCGCCGTCTCCCCTGACTCGCTCAGCAGGATTCCCAAACAATGTTCACCCTCACAGACCCTATCAATTGGCCGGCAAACTCGCCTCCGCGTTTGACAAAAATATAATACTGGATTAAATTTCTTCTCATGTCGTGCGCTTGCGGGCTCTCACCCGGCCCTTAATCCCCACCCGAGGAGGAATGACATGGAAAAATCCAGCAGAAGATCCTTCCTGAAAAAAGCCGGCGTCGCCACCGCGGCCGCGGCGGCAGTCTCCACGGTCGGCGCCCCGGCGGTGCGCGCCGAGAAGACCTACCAGTGGAAGATGGTCACCACCTGGCCGCCGCACTTTCCGGTGCTCGGGGAAGGGGCCGACAAGCTGGCCGAGATGATCGAAACGATGTCCGGCGGGCGGCTGAAGATCCAGGTCTACGGCGGCGGCGAACTGGTTCCACCCCTGCAGGCCTTCGACGCGGTCAGCCAGGGGATGGTCGAGATGGGCCATGGCGCCGCCTACTACTGGGCCGGCAAGTCGCCCGCCACCCAGTTTTTCGCTGCGGTCCCCTTCGGCATGAACGCCCAGGGGATGAACGCCTGGATCTACACCGGCGGCGGCATGCAGCTCTGGGAGGAGGTCTACGCCCCCTTCAACCTCAAGCCGATGCCCGCCGGCAACACCGGGGTGCAGATGGGCGGCTGGTTCAACCGCGAGATCAAGAGCATCGCCGACTTCAAGGGGCTCAAGATGCGCATCCCCGGCCTCGGCGGCAAGGTGCTGGCCAAGGCCGGCGGCACCGCCGTGCTCTCGGCCGGCGG
Organism: Desulfuromonas versatilis; assembly: GCF_019704135.1. Classification (NCBI taxonomy): domain Bacteria; kingdom Pseudomonadati; phylum Thermodesulfobacteriota; class Desulfuromonadia; order Desulfuromonadales; family Desulfuromonadaceae; genus Desulfuromonas; species Desulfuromonas versatilis. The sequence continues at coordinate 382,782 of NZ_AP024355.1, read as the reverse complement.
CGAGATCTACACCAACCTCGAACGCGGCGTCATCGACGCCACCGAGTGGGTCGGGCCCTACAACGACTACAAGATGGGCTTCCACAAGGTGGCCAAATACTATTATTACCCGGGGTGGCACGAGCCGGGGACGGTGCTGGAGACCTTCGTCAACAAGAAGGCCTTCGAGGCGCTGCCCAAGGATTTGCAGGAGGTGGTGACCACCGCGGCCATGGCCTGTAACCTGTGGATGCTTTGCGAGTCCGAGACCAAGAACAACTTTTACCTGGAGAAGATGGTCAAGGAGGAGGGGGTGCAGCTCAAGAAGTTCCCCGACGAGGTCCTCAAGCAGCTGCGCAAGTACTCGGACGAGGTGCTCGAGGAGATCGCCGCCGGCGACCCGTTGAGCAAGAAGGTCTACGAAAGTTTCCGCAAGTTCCAGAAACAGCACCAGGCCTGGGGCAAGATCTCCGAGGTGGCCTACGCCTCGATCCCCGACTAGCGAGAAAAGCCGTCAACGCAAAAAGGCCCGCCGATCGGCGGGCCTTTTTGCGTTGCGGACGGTAGGGCTCAGGGTTTTTTGGCCATGGCCTGGGGCAGCCAGGTGACCGACTCGGGCCAGAAGACCACCACCAGCAGGGCGATCAACTGGATGACGATGTAAGGGACGATCCCCTTGTAGATGTGGCCGGTGGTCACCTCCGGCGGCGCCACCCCCTTGAGATAGAACAGGGAAAAACCGAAAGGGGGGGTCAGAAAGGAGGTCTGCAGGTTCATGGCGAGCAGGATGCCGACCCATAGCAGGTCGATCCCCAGGTGCTCGAAGATCGGCGTGACCACCGGGACGATGATGAAAGTGATCTCGATGAAGTCGATGAAGAAACCGGCGACAAAGACCACCAGCATCACCAGGAACAGGAACATGTGGGGGCCCATCTGCGAATCGAGAATCATCTGGGTGATGGTCCGGTCCCCCCCCATGCCGCGGAACACCAGGCCGAAGGCGGTGGCCCCGACCAGCAGCACGAACACCATGCAGGTCAGGATGTTGGTGCCACGCATGACGTCCTTGAGGGTCTGCATGTTGAGTTTCTTCTGCCAGATGGTCAGCAGGGTCGCGCCGGCAGCGCCGACCGCCGCGGCCTCGGTGGGCGAGGCGACCCCGGCGAAGATCGACCCAAGCACCGCCAGGATCAGAAAGGCCGGCAGCAGCACCGCCCGCAGAATCCTTTTGACCATGGCCAGGCCGGTGAAGGCGGCCAGCTCCTCGGCCGGCATGGCCGGGGCCGACTGGGGGCTGAGCACGGCGATGATACCGATCCAGACCATGTAGAGCACCACCAGCAGCACCCCGGGGATGACCGCGCCGACGAACATGTCGCCGATGGAGATGTTCATGATGCTGCCGAGCAGCACCAGCACGATCGACGGCGGGATGATCTGCCCCAGGGTCCCCGCCGCGCAGATGGTGCCGGTGGCCAGCTCGGGGGAGTAGCCGCGTTTGAGCATGGTCGGCAGCGACAGCAGGCCCATGGTGACCACGGTGGCCCCGACAATGCCGGTGGAGGCGGCGAGCACCGCGCCGACCATGATCACCGAAATGGCCAGGCCGCCGCGCAGCCGGCCAAAGAGCAGCGCCATGGTCTCCAGCAACTCCTCGGCCAGCCCCGATTTCTCGAGCATCAGCCCCATGTAGACGAACAGCGGCACGGCGATGAGCACGTAGTTGGTCATCGTCCCCCAGACCCGCAGCGGCAGCAGCTGGAAGAAATTCAGGCCGAAGGTGAAGTAGCCGAAGATCAGCGACACCCCGCCCAGGGTGAAGGCGACCGGGTAGCCGAGCAGCAGCAGCCCGAAGACCGAGGCGAACAGGATAAACGGCAGGTACTCAGTCATGATTCACCTCGGCGGAGGAGTCCTTGGACGGCAGGGGCCGGCCGATCAGGGTCAGCAAAGAGCGCAGGGTCTGGGCGATGCCCTGCAGCAGCACCAGCACGAAACCGACCGGGATCGCCGCCTTGAGCAGGTAGCGGGCGGGAAGGCCCCCGGGGTCCGGGCTGATTTCGCGGATCATCCAGCTCATCGCCACGAACTGCTTGCTGGTCCAGATGATCAGGATGCTGAAGGGGATCAGGAACACCAGGCCGCCGATAAAATCGATCAGCGCCTTGCCGCGAGGCGAGCACCGGCTGTAGAAGACGTCGACCCGCACGTGCCCGTCCTCCTTGAGGGTGTAGGCGGCGCCGAGCAGGAACACCAGGGCGAAAATGTGCCATTCGAGCTCCTGGACGGCGACGCTGCTCGAGCGCAGCACGTAGCGGGTGAAGACGTCGTAACAGACCACGACCACCAGCACAGTGGTCAGCCAGGAGACCAGAAAGCCGACCTTCTCGTTCAGGAAGTCGATGGAACCCACTATTTTCTTGATGATTTCCAAGCCCACCTCCAAATTTTAATAAATGAAGAAAACACTAGAATATCGATTGGACAATGTCAACTGCAACCTGCCGGGCTCGGGGAGTGCTCCGCACGGCTTTGACCTGAGGGAATTTTTTCCGTATCATTTCCAGCTGAATCCGGCGGCCGCGGCAACCCCGCAGGGCCAGCCGGCCAATCCAATCCAGACCAGGGGCCGCCCACCCATGTCCAGACTCCGCAACAACCTCGGTCCATACCTGCTGCTGAGCCTGCCGCCCCTGTTCTGGGCCGGCAACGCCGTGCTTGCCCGGGGCGTGGCCGACCTGATCCCCCCGGTGGCCCTGGCCTTCTGGCGCTGGGCCATCGCCCTGGCCCTGGTGCTGCCCTTTACCTGGCGCCAGGTGCTGCGCGACCTGCCCCAGGCCCGCCAGGGGTGGAAGGCCCTGCTGCTGCTCGGCTTTACCGGCATCGCCTGCTTCAACACCCTGCTCTACGCCGCCGCCCATACCACCTCGGCGATCAACATCGCCCTGATGCAGACGGCGATGCCGGCCTTGATCATCCTCATCACCTTTGTGCTGTTTCGCGAGCGGATCGGCGGCCACCAGGCCTTCGGCGTCGCCCTGGCCATGACCGGGGCGATCGCCATCGTGCTGCGCGGCGAGTTGCGCACCTTCCTGGAACTGGCCTTTGCCCAGGGGGACCTGCTGATGCTGGCCGCCACGCTGCTCTACGCGCTGTACAGCGCCATGCTGCGGCTGCGCCCGGCCATTCATCCGCTGAGCCTGCTGACCCTGACCTTTCTGATCGGGGTGGTTTTCCTGCTGCCGCTCTATGCCTGGGAAGCGCTGCACACCCCGGCGCCGCCCCTCAATGCCAAGGTCCTTGCCAGCCTGGCCTACGTCGCGGTGTTCCCCTCCGTGCTGGCCTATCTCTGCTGGAACCGGGGGGTGGAAAGGATCGGCGCCAACCGGGCCGGCCTGTTCATCAACCTGACGCCGTTTTTCGCCTCGGCCATGGCCGCCTTTTTCCTGGGCGAAACGATCCGCGGCTACCATCTGGCGGGGATGACCCTGATCCTCAGCGGCATGCTGCTGTTCAATCGTCGCCGGGCGCTTGGCACCCGCTAGGGGAAACCGGATTGCCGCGGGGGCTTTTATTTTTCGCGGCCGCGGGTTATTTTAGGAATCCGCCCGCGCGGAAAATCCCAGCAACACCAGGAGTCGCACCATGAAACAGGGATTTCTTCACACCCTGAGCCGCAGCCAGTTCCAGGAACTGCTCAAGGCCTTCGCCCCCACCGCGGCGGAGCCGGTCCCCTTCGACCAGGCCCATCAGCGGGTGCTGGCCGAGGGCCTGCTCTCCCCCGAAGACCTGCCCGCCGGGCGGCGCTCGGCCATGGACGGCTACGCCCTGGCGGCGCGCGACGCCTTCGGTGCCAGCGAAAGCAACCCCGCCTACCTCGAGTGCCTGGCCGAGATCGAGGTCAACCGCGCCCCGGATTTCGCCCTGGAGCCGGGCACCTGCGCCTGGATCCCCACCGGCGGCTTTCTGCCGCAGGGGGCCGACAGCGTGGTCATGGTCGAATACACCCAGGAGATGGGCGCCGGCACCATCGAGGTGCGCCAGAGCCTGGCCCCCGGCGAGAACGTCATGGAACAGGGCGAAGACGCAGCAAGCGGGGAGCCGGCCCTGAGCGCCGGCAGCCGGCTGCGCACCCAGGAGATCGGCCTGCTCGCCGCCCTGGGGATCGGCTCGGTGCGGGTCCACCGCCGGCCGCGGGTGGGGATCATCTCCACCGGCGACGAGTTGGTGGCGGTGGACGCCAAACCGCAGCTGGGGCAGATCCGCGACGTCAACTCCTACACCGTCGCCTGCCTGGCCGAGGAGGCCGGCGGGGTCGCCCGCCGCTTCGGCATCGTCGGGGACGACCTCGACGGGCTGGTGGCGGTTTTGCAGACCGCCCTGGCCGACTCGGACCTGGTGTTGCTCTCCGGCGGCAGCTCCAAGGGGACCCGGGACATGACCATCGCCGCCATCGAGGCGCTGCCCGACATGGAGATTCTCGCCCACGGGGTGAGCATCAGCCCCGGCAAGCCGACCATCCTCGCCAGGGTCGGCGACAAGCCGGTGGTGGGGCTGCCCGGCCAGGTCGGCTCGGCCCAGGTGGTCATGACGGTGCTCGGCCAGCCCTTCATCCGGCACCTCGCCGGCGCCCGGCAGGCCTTCGAGGAAATCCTGCGCCCGCTGCGCCGGGCGCGGCTGGCCCGCAACCTCGCCTCGCGCCAGGGGCGCGAGGACTTCGTCCGGGTGCGCCTGGAGCCCGCCGCCGGCGGGCTGCCGCTGGCCCAGCCGGTGATGGGCAAATCCGGGCTGCTGCGCACCCTGCTGCAGAGCCACGGGCTGCTGGTCATCCCCGCCGAATCCGAGGGGTTCCAACAAGGCGACGAGGTCGACGTCTGGGTCCTCTGAGCCCCCGATCCGCCGCGCCAGCCCACCGTCCAGGGAGCATTACCCCATGAGCAAACGCAATATCTACCTGAAAACCATCCCCGTGGCCGAAGCGCTGGAGCGGGCCCGGGCGGCCCTCGACCGCGAGGCCCTGGTCGGCAGCGAAACCGTCCCCGCCCATCTGGCCGCCGGCCGGGTCACCGCCGCGCCGGTCCACGCCCGGCTCTCTTCCCCCGCCTTCCACAGCGCCGCCATGGACGGCATCGCGGTCAAGGCCGAAGCGACCTTCACCGCCCGCGAGGGACACCCGCTGCGCCTGGAGCCGGGGCGCGATTTCTTCCCGGTCAACACCGGCCAGCCCCTGCCCGGCGGAACCGATGCCGTCATCAAGATCGAGGACGTGGTCCAGGACCCCGGCGGCGCGCTGCAGATCGAGGCGCCGGCTTTCCCCTGGATGCACGTGCGGCGCATCGGCCAGGACATCGTCGCCACCGAGCTGATGCTCCCCCAGAACCACCCCCTGTCGGCCTATGACGTCGGCGCCCTGCTCTCCGCGGGGATCTGGGAGCTGGAGGTCTGGCAGCCGCTGCGCATCTGCTTCATCCCCACCGGTGATGAGGTGCTCGACTTCGCCACCCGGCCGCAGCCGGCTCCCGGCCAGGTGGTCGAGAGCAACTCCCAGGTGCTGGCCGCTCTGGCCAAAAACTGGGGAGCCCGGATGCGCTGGACGGCCCCGGTCCCCGACGACCCCGAGCGGATCCGCCGGGCGGTCGAAGAGGCTCTCGCCTCCGAAGCCCAGGTGGTGGTGGTCGGCGCCGGCTCCTCGGCCGGAACTCGGGATTTCACCAGCCGCATATTCGCCGAGCTCGGCGAGGTTCTCGCCCACGGGCTGGCGGTGAGCCCGGGCAAGCCGACCCTGATCGGAACGGCCGCCGGCAAGCTGCTGGTCGGCGCTCCCGGCTACCCCGGCAGCGCCATCGTCTGCTTCGAGGAGGTGCTCGCCCCGCTGGTCGCCTGGCTGGGGCGCGCCCCGGCGCCGAGCCGCGAGCGGATCGAGGTCCGCATCACCCGCAAGACCCCCTCCCGGCTCGGCGCCGAGGAAATGCTGCGGCTGGCGGTGGGCAAGATCGGTGAGGAGGCCATGGCGGTGCCCCTGGGCCGGGGCCCGGGGATGATCACCAATCTGACCCGCGCCCAGGCCCTGGTCCGGGTCCCCGCCGGCAGCGAGGGGCTCGAGCAGGACGAGCGGGTCAGCGCCGAGCTGCTGGTCCCCGCCCCGCTGCTGGAGAGCGTGCTGGTGCACGTGGGCAGCCACGACAACACCCTCGATCTGCTCTCCAACGAACTGATGGGGCGCGGCGAGCCGCTGCGGCTGGTCTCCAGCAACGTCGGCAGCCTCGGCGGGCTGACCGCTCTGCGCGCCGGCTCGGCCATGTTCGCCGGGGTGCACCTGTTCGACCCGCAGAGCGGCGACTTCAATTTCCCCTTTCTGGAAAAATACCTCCCCGGCCTCGAGGTGGTGGTGGTCAACCTGGCCATCCGCCACCAGGGGCTGATCGTGCCTGCGGGAAACCCGAAAAACATCCGCGACATCCATGACCTGGCCCGGGAGGACGTCGGCTTCATCAACCGCCAGCGCGGCGCCGGCACCCGCATCCTGCTCGATTACCACCTCAAGCAGGCCGGGATTGCCCCGGCTCGGGTGCGGGGCTACGAACGCGAGGAATACACCCACATGGCGGTGGCGGTGAACGTGCTGACCGGCTCGGCCGACGCCGCCCTGGGCATCCGCTCGGCGGCCAAGGCCCTGGGGCTCGATTTCGTCCCCCTGGCCCGCGAACGCTACGACCTGGTTATCCCCGCCCGCTTTACCGAGGACCACAAGATCCTCACCCTGATCGAGCTGCTGCAGTCCGAACCCTTGATAAAGCAGATCGACGCCCTCGGCGGCTACGAAACCCCGCTCACCGGCCGGATCATGCACCCGGGCATGGGGCTGGAAGGCTGAGAGAGGGGAACGGTCTTTGCAACTCCGGAGGGTGTCTTTCCGCCGGAAAACGACCCAAAATCCGCGGCAGCCGTCACCCGGTCGATTTACCGGATGACCACCTGCCCGAAGGCCTCCAACCACGGATCCTGACCATGGAAAAGCTCCTCTCCACCAAAGAAGTCGCCCGCTTTCTCGGCATCAACGAGAAGATGGTCTATACCCTGATTACCGAGAAGGGGCTGCCGGCCACCAAGATCACCGGCAAGTGGCTGTTTCCCAAGGAGCTGGTCGAACAGTGGGTGGAAAGCAAGACCATCAACTACCCCAAGCAGCTGGAATCGGCGGTGCAGATCCCCAACCTGCTGCTGATCGCCGGCAGCAACGACATCCTGCTCGACCGCTCGCTGCCGCTGTTTCGCAAGCTCAACCCCGAGCAGACGGTTCTGTTCGGCAACCTCGGCAGCCTCGGGGGCCTGAAGGCCCTGCGCCGGGGCCAATGCCATCTCGCCACCAGCCACCTCGCCCAGGAGGACAACCAGGAGTACAACTTCGCCTTCGCCGCCAGCGAGCTGGACGAGGTCCCCGCCCTGGTCAATTTCTGCCGCCGCGAACAGGGGCTGGTGGTCGCCAAGGGCAATCCCCGCGGCATCCGAGCGGTGGCCGACCTGGGCGCCCGCGACCTGTGCGTGGTCAACCGCCCCCTCGAGGCGAGCACCCGGCTGCTGTTCGACCGGGAAATCCTAAAGGCCGGGCTCGACTGCCGCCAACTGCCAGGCTACGAGCGCGAGCTGGCCAGCCACGTCGAGGTCGGCCTCGAGGTCCTGGCCGGGCGAGCCGATGCCGGGCCGGCGATCGGTGCGGTGGCGGCCCTGCTCGATCTCGACTTCATTCCCCTTGGCTGGGAGCGCTTCGATCTGATCATTCCCAAAGACGGCTTTTTTTCCAAAAGCGTGCAACTGTTCCTGGAAATGCTGCACGGCCAGCCCTTCCGCGCCCTGGCCGAGAGCCTCACCGGCTACGACCTGAGCCTGTGCGGCAAAATGATCTATCCCCGCAGCCGCTGAGTCCCTCCCCCGTTCCTCTCCCAACCCTTTTCGTCCCGAAGGCAAACCGGGGCTGAACCTCCCCCAGACCTTGAGCTTGCCCTCATGGTTGCTTCTGGTAAGTTTTAGAAATTTTCAGCCCATCGCAGCGATGCCTTGCCGGGCGACTTCCCTTCAAAGCCTTTTCCGCCGCCTTGAACTGAACCAAAATGACCCATCCTAGCTCGCTCTGTTCCAATTTTATCCAGCAGGATAAAGAGGCACCGGGATTAAGTATGCGATTTTGCGTAAACGGCATTCTGGCATCCCCATTGCAGCACCTGCTCGGACTTTTGGTTGTTTTTGGTAATTTTTGGTAACTTATTTGCTCAAGGAGGAACAACAAGGATGAAGAAACTCTCTCTGACCCTGACTGCGGCCCTGGCCGCACTGCTGCTGGCCGCCACCGGCCAGGCCAAGACCCTGGAGGATATCCTCAAGGAAAAAGGGGTCATAACCGCCGAAGAATACGCCGAGGCCAACAAGAACAAGAGCCTCGTCTCCTACCAGCCCGGCAAGGGGATCGTGGCAGAGAGCGCCGACGGCAACTACCGCGCCCAGATCGGCGGCTACGCCCAGCTGCTCTACACCTTTACCGACTTCGACAGCCAGGCCAAGGACGACACCAGCGACTTCAACATCCGCCGCTTCAAGCTGCAGCTGCAGGGCAACCTGGTGAGCAAAAAATTCGGCTACAAGTTCCAGGGCGACATGAAAAACGGCTTCACCACCGAGGACGCCTTCATCAACTATGAGTTCGCCGCCCCCTTCACCCTGCAGTTCGGCCAGTTCAAGCCGGCCCAGGCCCGCCAGGAGCTGACCTCGGCTTCCCGCCAGCTGTTCCCCGAGCGCTCGCTGGCCAACGACACCTTCAACCTCGGCCGCGACCTCGGCATCGAGGCTTCCGGGGACATCGCCGGAAAACTGCTTGAGTACCGGGTAGGCCTGTTCAGCGGCAACGGCCCCAACACCAGCAACCCCGACAACCACCACATGCTGGCCGGACGCCTCGACTTCAACCCCCTGGGCGAATACAAGATGGACGAGGCCGGTTGGCCCAGCGACAAACCCAAGCTGAACCTGGGTGTCTCCTCGGCCTGGTCCAAGATCAGCGAAGCCGACGTCGCCGGCAACTTCAACCGCGACAACGACGTCATGGACGTGGCCCTGAACCTCGACGGGCTGACTGCGGCCAACTTTACCACCAGTTTCGGCAACGACCTCACCTGGCTGCTGTGGACCACCAACCTCAACGCCACCTGGATGGGCATCAGCTTCGCCTCCGAGTACTACCATCTCAACGCCGACCCCGACCTGGGCGACGACTGGAACGCCGACGGCTACTACGTGCAGGCCGGCTACCAGCTGATCCCCTCCAAGCTCGAGCTGGGCGTGCGCTATTCGGCGATCGAGTCCGACGACTCCACCGCCTCGGCCAAGTTCGACAAGTCCCAGATTCAGGGGGGCGTCAACTACTACTTCGTCAAGCACAACGCCAAACTCCAGGCCGACTTCACCCATGTCGACGACGACCTGGTGGCAGACAACGATGACAACATCTTCCGTCTTCAGGCCCAGTTCAGCTACTGAGCCCTGCGCCCCCGGCGGGCCTAATCCGCCGTAGCGGCTAAACTCGTAACAGACGGCCGGGGCCCGCGGGCCCCGGCCGTTCCTCCCCCTTAGAGAAAGGAGCCTCCACCATGCATCGTCTGCGTATTTTGTGTCTGGCCCTGGTCGCCCTGCTGCTGGTCGGCGGCGTCGCCGGCGCCGAAGAGCGCCTGCGCCTGGCCACCACCACTTCCACCGAAAACTCCGGGCTGCTCAAGGACCTGCTCCCCCCCTTCGAGGAGCAGAACAACTGCAAGGTCGACGTCATCGCCGTGGGGACCGGCAAGGCCCTCAAGCTCGGCGAGGCCGGCGACGTCGATGTGGTGCTGGTCCATGCCCGCGCCCTCGAAGACAAGTTCGTGGCCGAAGGCTACGCCCTCGAGCGCAAGGACGTCATGTACAACGACTTCGTGATCCTCGGCCCCGCCGCCGATCCCGCCGGGGTCGCCGGGATGACCGATGCCGCCGCGGCCCTGCCGAAAATCGCTTCCGCCAAGGCCACCTTCGTCTCCCGCGGCGACCAGTCGGGGACTCACACCAAGGAGAAGGAACTCTGGCAGGCCGCCGGGGTGAGCCCCGCGGGCGACTGGCACCTGGAAGCCGGCCGCGGCATGGGCGAGGTCATCAACATGGCCGACGAGCGCCAGGGCTACACCCTCGCCGACCGCGGCACCTACATCGCCTACCAGGAGAAGACCAACCTCAAGGTGCGGGTCGAGGGTGACGAGCGGCTCTTCAACCCCTACGGGGTCATGGCCGTCAACCCGGCCAAGCACCCCCACGTGAAAAAGGAGCTGGCCCAGGCCTTCGTCGACTACCTGATCTCGCCCGAAGGGCAGAGGCGGATCGCCGAATACCGGGTGAACGGCCAGCAGCTGTTCTTCACCTATTCGAAATAGGGAAAACCGAAAACCATCTGCAATCCCTGTAAAGAGCCGTCGGTCCCCGCACCGGCGGCTCTTCTACCCTGGGAGGCCGCCTCATGAATATTCTCATCTCGCTTGACGACACGGACAACCTGGAGAGCCGCGGGACCGGCGCGCTGGCCTCGCAACTGGCCGGGGAGCTGGAGGGCAACGGCTGGGGCCGCGCCGGGTTCGTCACCCGCCACCAGCTGCTGGTGCACCCCGACATCCCCTACACCTCGCACAACAGCGCCATGTGCTTTCCCGCGGAATTGAGCGGCTGCACGCTGGAGCAGCTCATCGAGCACGCCGCGCGCTTTCTCGAGCGCGAGAGCGCCCCGGGCTCCGACCCCGGGCTGTGCGTGGCGGTTCCGGCGCGCCTGGGCGACGCCGGGGCCCTGCTTGAATTCGGCCGCGCGGCCAAGACCCGGGTACTGGACAAGGCGCAGGCCTACCGGCTGGCCCGGGAGCTGGGTATTCACCTCTCCGAGCACGGCGGCAGCGGCCAGGGGGTGGTCGGCGCCCTGGCCGGTGCCGGCCTGCGCCTGGGCGGCAACGACGGCCGCCTCAAGGGGCGCCTGCATTTCCGGGACGAAGAGCAGGTGCTAAGCGTGGCCGAGCTGTGCGCCCACCCGCTGGTCGACGGAGTGCAGAGCCTCGAAGGCCTGCCCCTGGCCGCCGACGCGCGGGTCTGGCTGGGCGAAAAGGTAAAAACCGTGCTCCTGGGAGGCAGGTCGATTTTGCCGGTGGTCCCCCGGGCCGCCGAGGGAGCCGGGGCGCCCTGGCAGACCTGCCCCCGCCAGCAGCTGAAAGGATTTTGAGGAGGGAGTCTATGTGGCGAATGGATGAATCGGGCGGCAAGCTGTTTGCCGGGGGGCAGGAGGATTGGACGGCAGCGGCCAGGGAGGCGGATAATTGCGGCAGCTTCCGGGCCGACGAGGAGGATGAGCAGACCGCCGAGCAGGCGCGCTCCTGCTACAACTGCCGCTACCGGCGCTGGACGGCGGCGAGCTTTACCTGCATGGCGGGCTGATCCCGGCTACTGACCCGTCTGCAGGATCCCCACGACCTGGCCGGCCCGCTCCTGCAGCACCGGAGCCCCGGCCAGGGCCTTCCCCAACAAGCTCCCCTCGCCCAGCTGCCGGGCGAAGTCGACGAACGCCTCGCGAAAGGCCGCCCCGGAGGCCATCTGCTGCAGCAGCGCCGCGGTGGCGCGTACCTCGGCCAGCAGCGCTTCCAGGTCGGCCGGGTCGCAGCGGGTGGCGAACTCCCGGAAAAAATGGTGCAGATTGTTGCGGAAGAAGTCGAACAGCTCCGCGCAGAAGGGGTCCTCTGACAGCAATCCGTGCTCCACTGCCCGGATAATGTGCAGTTGATTGATCTTTTCCGGCGAACGGGCGGCGCTGGCCACCGCGTAAATAAGGACCAGGGGCGTCAAACAGATCTGGCGGACTTCGCTTTCGGACAATTGCATCGGTTCAAATTTCCCTTTGTTTTCGGCTGCTTGAACTTTCACCAGGGGGGGGGGCCAGGATTTCGCGGGCCTACGCGGCGCGGGCCCCGGTGAAAGACGGCGGATAGGTTCTGCCCTGACTGCATCGCAAGACCTGTGCCTCGGCCCCGGATTTCTCTTTAGTATTTGATGCTTCTCCTCCCCCTTCAAGGGGGAGGGCGTTTGAATGAAAACGATTTTCCCCTTCGTGTATCTTCGTGGTAAATAAAGATTTATAAACAAAAAAACCGGCCGCCTTTCTCTTCGGAAAGGGGCCGGTTTTTTCTATTGGCTCTGAGCTGGGGCTTAGCGCTGCAGGGTGCGGCCGTAGAGGAGCTGCACCGGGCGGTTGTTGTGCCCGTGCATAAGCTCGGAGAACTTCTTGACCTGCTCGGCGGAGACGGTCATCGGCTGCTGCAGCAGCATCCATTTCACCCCTTCGGTGCAGGGGGGGGTGGTCAGGGAGCCCGACCAGGAGTAGTAGTCCTTGCTCTCGGGAAGCATCTCCATGACGTTGACGGTCTCGTTGGAGACAAGGATGTCCGAATTGGGCAGGGCCGGCATGTGGGTCCAGAGCTGCTCGATCACCGAGTTGGCCGCGCCTTCGTCGAACAGCACCCCGACCACCGCCAGCTTGCCCGACTCGTCGGCGTGGACCAGGTGGGCTTCCAGGGGGAAGAGCTTGCCGTCCACGGCGTTTTCGCTGAGGGTGTGGAAATGGAACTGCTTCAGGTCGTAGGTCTGGCCGGCCACGGTGATCTTGCTCCCCGGAGCGTAGTTGACCTGGATGGTGTGGCCGTTGTTGACCATCTTTACCGGGGTCGCCTGGTAGGAGAAGTCGATAACCGGCAGGTCGACGTCTTCGGCCTCGGCGACGCTGATATCAATGGGCGACTGGCTCTGACCGTCCTTGCAGGCGGCGAATTCAGGGGCCATTTCCCCCCAGTGCTCGGGGGCACCTTCGCCGGCATAGCCCCAGTGGGGCTTACCCCCGTGACCGCCGCTTTCGCTGGCCCAGGCCATTCCGCCGCAGCTCAGAGCGGCAATCAGTGCACCAATCAACAGCTTCTTCATTTTTTCTCTCCTCCCTTGAATTGAGGGGTATCCCCGAAACTCCGGCCTCGCTTCGCGCTCTTTACGGAGCTGGCCCGTTCCGGGCTGAAATTAAAATCCGACAATAAATACAGGTTTTTCCCCTGGTTGTCAACGCCGAGGGGCGGGCGTCGGCTAGCCGACGCGCACCGCGGTGCCGCTGACGCTGACCATCAGCATGCCGTTTTTCTCGCCGAGCACTTCGTAGTCGATGTCCACCGCGACCACGGCGTTGGCCCCGAGCTTTTCAGCCGCCTCCTGCAGTTCCTCGAAGGCCAGCTCCCGCGCCCTGCGCAGCTCCTTTTCATAAGCTCCCGAACGCCCGCCGACGATGTCACGGATGCCGGCGAACAGGTCCTTGAACATGTTGGCGCCGAGCACCGCCTCGCCGGTAACGACTCCGAGGTAGTCACGAATCGCCTTGCCTTCGATATTGGGCGTGGTGGTCACGATCATCGGTCTGCTCCTTGCGGTTGAGCGATCGAGATTCCCGGCCTGGCCTCCTGCTGAGCCGATACCCGGTCATAGTGAATGGCATTTTTGCCCGCAGCCTTGACCGAATACATCAGGTCGTCAGCCCGGCGAATCATCTCCTCGACGCTCGAAGGCGGCGCCTCGCAAACCAGGACACCGATACTGAAAGTCACCGGCCAGCCGAAGCGCGCCATTTCGGCAAGCAGTCCTTCGCGCAGTTTGGGCAGAGTCGCCTCGGCCGAGGCGACGCCGGTTTCCGTCAGCAGCACGGCGAATTCGTCGCCCCCCAACCGCGCCACGACGTCGGTGCTGCGCAGGCTGGCAGCGAGATTCTGGGCCACCACCTTCAGCAGTTGGTCGCCTTCGCGGTGCCCGAAGCGGTCGTTCACCTGCTTGAAGTTGTCCAGGTCGATGTAAGCCAGGGTGAACGGATGGCGATAACGCCTGGCCCGCTGCAGTTCCCGGGTGGACAGATCGTAAAAGGCGCGGCGGTTCAGAGCGCCAGTCAGAAAATCGGTGCGGGAGATCTCGCGCTCTTTTTCCAGCAACTGGCGCAGGCGGGCCAGAAGCAGGCCGACCACGATGAAAAAACCCAGCCGGGTTCCGGTGTTCCACCAGGGGATTAGAGGATGGGAGAAGGTTTCGCCGGCCAGAAAGTTGGCACCCCACCACACGACGGAGCTGGAGATGGAGAAAAAAACCACCCATCGGTGCCCTATGAACCAGGCCACGAAAGAGACAGGAATCAGGTAAAAAAATGCGAAGGAGATCTCGCTGCCGGTCAGGTAATCGACGACACCGAGCAGAAACATGGTGATCAGAACGGCCCCGAGCTTGGCCGCACGGCTCCACCCCTCCAGGGCATCGAGGATCGCGGCAAAGCGCTCATTCATGGCATCCTCCCTTGGCCTTTCATCAATAGGCCTGCCACGTTGGAAACGGGGATCGGGCCCCAACAAGGACAGCGCCCAAGTATCGACCCCCCATTGAATAAAATCAACAGTTTTCAGGAATTTACTCACCGCTGATCCGGGGGATCAGTTAGCCGGTGGCTCAGCGGGCAATTCCTGTTTTAGTCTCCCGGATTGCGCCACTGCAGCGACTCACCGGTAAAAGGGTCAAAAAGGTAATCAGGTGGAAAGGGCTGGCCGGTGCGCGGGTTGGTCTTGACCCGCCCCGGTTTTCCGGAGAAGGAGAGGGTATGGAAGCTCTGGTTGCCGAGGACGAACTCGCGCTCCTGGCGGGTGGCGGGGTCGAGGGTCCAGTAAAGGACCCGCTTGTGCTGGCCGGGGGTGCGCAGTTCGGCCTTTTCGACCAGCAACGTCTTGCCCTGGCGGGTGGTGGCCCGGCAGGTGCGGTCGCCGAGGTATTCAATCTTCCTCAGCTCGGCGAACTCGAAGGCAACCTCGCGCCCGCCGGCAACCCCGGAGAGAACTCCGCGGGCGCTGATGCGGGAGATGGCGACCGTCCTGCCGGCTGGATCGATGAGCTGCCCGGAAAGGTACTCCTGGGCCGAGGCTGGCCCTGCGAGCAACAGGGCGAGAACGAGCAGAAGCCATGATTTCATGCAGACACCCTCCTTTGGTCGGTGAGGTGTTCATGACATAACACGAAAAAGTATCCGCGACAACCGCCTGCAAACCTCCCTGAAGCCCTGGAAACTGACAGCCCGGCAACCGGCCAGGCTCGACTCCCGGCAGAGGCTGCCGACCTCGACCAGCCCCTCGACCTCATCGCAGACCGCGCCGACCTGCTGCTGAGCGAGTCGTTTCAAGATCGCCTCGCCTCCGCACCCGGGTCCCGATCCCCCTCTGGATCGAACCCTTGCTGGCCATACAGTTCCTCGGAACCGACGAGGCGTGCCATTCCCCAGGTTCTCCCGGCCGGGCCCGGCCCCGGCATCGCGCACCCCATGGTGCCCTTGAAAATATTGCATTCTAGATTAATTTATACTTACGGAAGGGCTTGTCAATTTGCCTCAACAAGGACCGTCTTCATGTTTCTGCGCTGGTTTCCCTGGAAGCAGCTGGTAAGCCGCATGGCCAAGTCCCGCGGCATGGTCGACCCCGTCGGCCTGCTTTCCCGGCTGGAGAGCTTCGGCCAGCCCATCGAGGTCCGGGAGCCTCTGGAGCTGCTGCGCGCCGGGGTGGTCTTTCATGCCCGGGGGCTGCTCAACACCAGCGCCATCCAGCACAACCTGGACTGGATCTGGCCCTACTGGGTCGAGCGCCAGTACGATCCGCTGGACCCTTCCTTCATCCCCCGGGCGTTCTCCATCACCCACATCAACCTGACCCACCGCAACTGGACCGCCATCGGCACCCCCGACGAGGATCAGCTCCCCATCGTCGATCCCCGGGGCCTGCTCACCCCCTTCTATGACGGGTGGTCCCTGGACTACTGGCTGGTGCGCAACGGGGGCACCTGGCTGGTCCCTTCCCAGCTGGAAAGGGTGGAGCAGCGCCTCGAGTTGCTGCGCGGCCTGGCGGTAGTCACCACCGCCCGCCAGCAGGACCAGGAGCTGAGCGCCCGCGCCTCGGTGGAGCTGGAGAGCGGGGCCCCGGTCTGCCGGCTTGAACTCGCGGCGCGCAGCCTGGAGCCGGCCTGGCTTGTCGTTTCGCTGCGCCCCTACAACCCCGAGGGGATCAGCTTCGTCCACCGCATCGAGGCCGAAAACGGCCTGGGCGGCTGGCGGATCGAGCGCCAGCGAAGCATCCACTTCGACCCGCCGGCGCAGAGCTTTCGTTTTTCCGACTACCACCAGGGGGACGTGCACACCAGGCTGTTCCACAACGATCCGGCCCAGGCGATCAGCTGCAAGGTGGGGATGGCCACCGCGGCGGCCCTCTACCCCGTGGACGGGTCCGGAACCAGAGTCCGGGTCGACATCCCCCTGGAGACCCGGTCCCGCTTCGGCCGCCGGGCGGCCAGACGCCCCCCCTGGGCCGAAGCCCTCGCCGGCGGGGCCACCGCCCGCCTGCCCGACCCGCGGTTCCAGATGCTCTTCGACGCAGCGGTCCGTTCGCTGCTCCTGCATTCGCCCGGCGAAGTCTATCCCGGGCCCTACACCTACAAGCGCTTCTGGTTTCGCGACGCCGCCTTCATCCTCCACGGGCTGCTCTGCCTCGGCTTCAGACAACGGGTGGAGCGGGTGCTCGACAGCTTCCCCGCGCGGCAGACCGCGGCGGGCTTTTTCTTCTCCCAGGAGGGCGAGTGGGATTCCAACGGCGAGGCGCTCTGGATCATGGACCGCTTCTGCCTTCTCACCGGCAGGAGGGCCAAGGAGGAGTGGGTCCAGGCCATCCAGCGCGGAGCCCGCTGGATCCAGCGCAAGCGCCTCCCCGAGGGGGGTGACCCGCGCTACGCGGGGCTGCTTCCGCCCGGTTTCAGCGCCGAGCACCTCGGGCCCAACGATTACTACTACTGGGACGATTTCTGGGGTGTCGCGGGACTGCGCGCCGCCGCCGAACTGCTCGAGTCGCGCCAGCAATCCACCCTCGCGGCAGAGCTGCTCGACGAGGCCGACCGGTTTGAGGCAGCCATCGCCCGCAGCCTGGAACTGGCCGCCGAGCGTCTGGGGTGCCCCGGCATGCCCGCCTCCCCTACCCGGCGCCTGGACTGCGGGGCCATCGGCTCGCTGGCGGCGGGCTACCCCCTGCAGCTGTTCGAGCCCCACGACCCGCGGTTGCTTGCCACGGTGGAGTTTCTGCTCCAGCGATCCCTGGTCGGAGGCGGATTTTTCCAGGATGTCATCCACTCGGGGATCAACCCCTATCTCACCCTGCACCTGGCCCAGGTGCTGCTGCGGGCCGGCGACCCGCGGGCCCTCGAGCTGTTTCGGACCGTGGCGGAGCTGGCCTCGCCTACCGGCCAGTGGCCCGAGGCGGTGCATCCCCGCACCGGCGGCGGCTGCATGGGCGACGGCCACCACGTCTGGGCAGCCGCCGAGTGGATTCTGATGCAGCGCAACGCTTTTTTCCGTGAGGAAGGCGGCGCTCTGATCCTTGGCTCGGGCATCTTTCCCGAGTGGCTCGAGCAGGAGGATTCCATCGCCTTCGGCCCGGGCCCCACGGCATTCGGGCCGATAACCCTGACCATCCGCCCCCGGGGGGACCTGATCCGGGTCCAGTGGGACGCCGAATGGCGCCGGCCGCCGGAAGCCATCGAGGTGCGGCTCCCCGGTCACCCACCGGTGGTGGTCGGCCCGGAAGTCTTCACCATCGATCTGCAGCGGGCGGCCCCATGAACATCCTCATGTTCACCAACACCTACGCCCCCCACGTCGGCGGGGTGGCGCGCAGCGTTCAGGGGTTTTCCCGGGAATTCCGCCGCCTGGGCCACCGGGTGCTGGTCGTTGCCCCCAGGTTCGAGGGGACGCCGGCAAATGAAGCCAACGTGGTGCGCCTGCCGGCCATCCAGCATTTTTCCGGCAGCGACTTCTCGGTGCCGGTTCCGCTCCCGGGTCGGGTGAGGCAGGCCCTGCGGTCGCTGCAGCCGCAGCTGATCCACTCCCACCACCCCTTTCTGCTCGGCGACACCGCCCTGCGGATCGCCGCCGCCCGCGCCCTCCCCGCGGTCTTCACCCACCACACCCTCTATGAACGCTACACCCATTACCTGCCGGGCGATTCGCCGCGCCTGCGCCGCTTCACCATCGACCTGGTCAGCGGCTACTGCAACCTCTGCGACGCGGTCATCGCCCCGAGCCGCTCGCTGGCCGAGCTGCTGCGGCAAAGAGGGGTGCTCACCCCCATCGAGGTGATCCCCACCGGGGTCGACCTGGGCACCTATACCCCGGGCGAGGGGGGCTCCGTAAGGCAGAGACTGGGCATCCCCAACCAGGCCTTCGTGGTCGGGCACGTGGGGCGGCTCGCCGAGGAGAAGAACCCCCTGTTTCTGGCCCGCGCCACCGTCCGCTTCATGTTGGGCGAGCCTCACGCCCGCCTGCTGCTGGCCGGCGCGGGCCCGGCCCGCGAGGCCATGATCCGGATCTTTACCGAGCAGGGCCTGGGGAAGCGGTTGCACCTGCTCGGCAACCTGGAACCCGCGGCCCTGGTGGAGACTTACCGGGCCATGGACGTGTTCGCCTTCGCCTCGCAGAGCGAAACCCAGGGGATGGTACTGACCGAGGCCATGGCCACCGGCACCCCGGTGGTGGCGGTGGACGGGCCCGGGGTGCGCGAGGTGGTGCGTGACCGCTGCAACGGCCGACTGCTGACCCGACTGGAGGAGTGTGGCTTCGCCGAGGCCCTGGCATGGGTTGCCGGGAGAACCGGCGAGCAGCGGGAAATGCTGCGCCAGGAAGCCCTGGAAACGGCACGGGGTTTTGCCATGGAACAGACCGCGCGAAAGGTGCTGGGGCTTTACCAGCGGCTGATCGCCGAAGGGCCGCGCAGCCGGGAGACCGAGGCCGGGCACTGGGCCACGGCCCGGCGCTATTTCGGGAAGGAGTGGAAACTTCTGCGCAACCTCGCCCACGCCGCCGAGGATGCCCTGCGCAGCGAAGGCTCCGCGGCCGAGGCCAAGCCATGAGCGGAACCCTCCGCCAAGCGCCGGCCGCCCGCCTGCTCAGCCTGACCTTGGTCCTGGTGCTCAAGGCCCTGCAGCAGAGTTGGCGCGTCGAGGGCATCGGACTGGAGCGTTTCGACGCGCTGCTGGCGCGGGGCGAGCGGGTGATGGTCGCCTTCTGGCACGGCAAATACCTCCCCCTGTTCACCCTGCTGCAGGGGCGCAGAGGCTGCATCTTCGCCAGCTGCTCCTTTCGCGGGGAGATCATCTGCGGCATCTGCCGGCATCTCGGCTACGAGTGCGTCCAAATCCCCGAGGGGGGCGGCGACCGGACGCTTGCCCTGATGCTCGAGGTCCTGAGCGGCCGCCAGGTCGCGGCCCTCGCCGTCGACGGACCCCGCGGCCCCTATCACCAGGTGCACCGGGGGGCCATCCTGCTCGCCGCGCAACTCGGCATGACCCTGCTTCCCGCTTCCTTTGCCGCCAACCGCAGGACGATCCTGACCATCCGCTGGGACCGGATGGAAATCCCGCTCCCCTTCAGCCGGCTCGGCCTGGCCTTCGGCGAACCGCTCCGGATCCCCCGGGAACTGGGCGGCCTGTCCTTCCAGGAGTGGCAGGCACGCCTGCATAATGACCTTGAAGAGGCCGAACGCCGGGCGAACTCCATCCTCGCGGCCAAGTAATTGGCGGAGTATTCTGGCAGCGGAATTTCAGGGCCAGAAGCGAAACAGGGGGGGAATTGAAAATCGTGTTGGAATGCTGATCCCTCCCGTGAACGGCAGTCTCTCACGCGAAGCCGCGAAGAACGTGAAGGGATTCAAAAGATATATTCTTTCTTCGCGGCCTTCGCGGCTTCGCGTGAATCCTGTTTTTCTGGTGGCGAAGGCCAGATAAAGGGACGGGGCCGCTAATCCAGCGTCCGCCGGAAGCGCTTGAGGCCGATGGCCAGGGCCACCGCCAGGAAGGCGGCGATGGGCCAGAGGTTGGGCAGGATCTCGGTCAGTCCGTTGCCCTTGAGCAGGATGCCACGCACGATGCGCAGGTAGTGGGTGAGCGGCAGCACCTCGCCGATGCGCTGGGCCCACAGCGGCATGCCGCGAAAGGGGAACATGAAGCCCGAGAGCAGGATCGAGGGGAGAAAGAAGAAAAACGCCATCTGCATCGCCTGCAGCTGGTTGCGGGCCAGGGTCGAGAAGGTCAGTCCGACCCCGAGGTTGGCGGCGATAAACAGCAGCGAGACGGCCAGCAGCAGCGGCAGGCTCCCCACCAGCGGCACCCGGAACAGGTAGTGGGCGGCGAGCAGGATGAAGCCCATCTGCAGGTAGCCGACGATGATGTAGGGCAGGATCTTGCCGATCATCACCTCCAGCGGCCGCACCGGGGTGGCGAGCAGGTTCTCCATGGTGCCCCGTTCGCGCTCGCGGGTGATGGCCAGGGCGGTGATGATCACCAGGGTCATGGTCAGCACCACCCCCATCAGCCCCGGGACGATGTTGTACTGGGTGATGGCCTCGGGGTTGAAGCGCGGGTGGACGATCACCTCCAGCGGCGCCTGCTCCCGGCGCAGGTGGCGCAGCGGCCCTTCGAGGTCGCGGGCCAGGGCCGACTCGGCGAGCACCCGGAAGGCGGCCAGGGCGTTGCTGGTGGCCGCCGGGTCGGTGGCATCGGCGGTCAACAGCAGCGCCGGGCGCTCGCCGCGTATCAGCCGGCGGGAGAACTGCTCGGGGACGCTGAGCACGAACTGGACCTCGCCCAGTTCGATGAGCCGCTCGGCCTCGGCCTCGCTGTCCACGCTCTTCACCAGGCGGAAATAATCGCTGTTGCCCATGGCGGCGACGATGCTGCGGGCGAACACCCCCTGGTCGGCGGTCAGCACCGCGGTGGGCAGGTGGCGGGGGTCGGCGTTGATGGCGAAGCCGAACAGCACCATCTGCATGATCGGGATCCCCAGCATCATGGCGAAGGTCACCCGGTCGCGGCGCATCTGCACGAACTCCTTGCCGACCATGGCCCAGAAGCGCGCGAAGGAAAATCTCAGCAGCCCGCCCCGCCCCATCTCAGCTCCCCCCGCGCCCCTGCATCAGGCTGATGAAGACCTCCTCGAGGTTGGTCTGGGTCCGCTCCCAGCGGTAGGCGCCCTCGGCGCGGAAGGGGCCCAGCGACTCGGCCAGCAGCGTGGCGTCGTGGCCGCTGACGTGCAAGGTGTTGCCGAAGGGGACCACCTGCTCCACCCCCGCTACCCCCTTGAGCCGCTCGGCCAGCTCGTGCATGCGGCGCCCCGACACCGCCCAGGTCGAGAGCCCCGCGGCGGCCACCACCTCCTCGGCGGTGCCGGCGGCGAGCAGGTCGCCGTAGGCCAGGTAGGCCAGGCGGTGGCAGCGCTCCGCCTCGTCCATGTAGTGGGTGCTGATCAGGGCGCTGATTCCTTCGGCGGCCAGGGCGTAGACCTGGTCCCAGAAGTCGCGCCGGGCCTTGGGGTCGACCCCGGCGGTCGGCTCGTCGAGCAGCAGCAGCCGGGGCTGGTGCAGCAGGCAGGCGGCCAGCGCCAGGCGCTGTTTCCACCCCCCGGAGAGGGTCCCGGCCAGCTGCGCGGCGAAACCTCCCAGCCCCATGCGCTCCATGATCCGCTCGACCGCCCGCCGGCGCCCGGCGACGCCGTAGACCCGGGCCATGAAATCGAGGTTCTCGCGCACGCTCAGATCCTCGTAGAGGCTGAAGTGTTGGGCCATGTAGCCGATCTGGGGCTTGATCTTCTCGGCCTCGCCGAGCAGGTCGTAGCCGAGGCAGACGCCGCTGCCCGCATCGGGGCGCAGCAGCCCGCAGAGCATGCGGATGAAGGTGGTCTTGCCGCTGCCGTTGGGGCCGAGAAAGCCGAAGATCTCCCCCGGCTCCACGCGCAGCGACAGGCGGTTGACCACCACCTTGCCGGAGAAGGACTTGGTCAGCCCCTGCACGTCGATGACCGGCGCCGCCTCACTCATGGCCGCCCTCCAGGCGCACCTCGACGGGCTGGCCGGGGTGGAAGCGCCCGGCGACGCCCGGGTCGGGGCGGGCCTCGACCAGAAACACCAGCTTGGCGCGGGTTTCGCGGCTGTAGATGACCGGCGGGGTGTATTCGACCTGGGGAGAGATGAAGCTGATGGTCGCGGGAAGCGCCCCACCGCTGCCGTCGAAAGAGACCGCCAGCGGCAGGCCGAGCCGCAGGGTGCCGACCACCGGCTCGGGGACGAAGAAGCGCAGCTTGATGTTCCCCGGCGGCAGCAGGCTGACCACCGGGTAGCCGGCGGGCACGAACTCGCCGGGCTCGAACAGGGTGTCGAAGACCAGGGCCGCCTGCGGGGCGGCCTGGTTTTTCTGCAGCCAGGCCCAGCGGGCCTCGTCGAGCCGCGCCCGGGCCGCCTCCAGCTCGGCCCGCCCCGCCTCCACGGCGTCGCGGCGCGAGCCGAGCCGGGCGGTTTCCAACTCGGCCTGCAGCTCGGCCACTGCCGCCCGGTTACGGCGCAGGTCGGCCGCGGCCCGGTCGAGTTCCTCGCCGGAGATGACCCGTTGCTCAAACAGCTCTTGGCGCCGGTCGAATTCCTTGAGCGAAAGCTCCAGAGCGGCCCGGGCCTGGACCTGCCGGGCGCGGAGCGCCTCCAGCTCGCTCGGCCGCTGCCCCTTGCGCAGGTCCTCCAGGCGGCTTTCGGCGCGGACCTCCTCCTGCTCGGCCGCCCTGAGCGCTGCCTGCTCCTGTTCGCGCTCGAGGGCGAACAGGGCAGTCCCCCGCTCCACCCGGGCGCCGCGGGCCACCGCCAGGGTTTCCAGCTGCCCGGCCAGGGGCGAGGCCACCAGGACGTACTCACCCTCTGCGTAGCCTTGGAAATAATCTGCCGGCGGCTCGGTGCACCCTGAGAACAGGGCCGCAAGAGCCCATGCCAGAGCCAGCAGGGGCTGTCCAATCCCCAATGATCGGATGGCCATGGGAACTGCCCTTTCCGGCAACATGAGGAAATCAGGCAGGTTTCCTGCCCGGGGTTGACTCCTCCCGCCCTGCGACCCCCCGGCAGCGGGCCCCGCCTGCGTGGAGCGCCCCGGGATTCAGCCGAGCATGCCCAGGGCCCGCCGCAGGATGTTTTCGGCCGTGAAGCCGAATTGCGCCAGGGTCACCTCGCCCGGGGCCGAGGCGCCGAAGCGGTCGAGGCCCACCACCTCTCCCTGCAGCCCGACATAGCGGTACCAGCCGAGGCTCGCCCCCGCCTCGACGGCCAGGCGGGCGGTAACCTGGGGGGGCAGC
Organism: Desulfuromonas versatilis; assembly: GCF_019704135.1. NCBI lineage: Bacteria > Pseudomonadati > Thermodesulfobacteriota > Desulfuromonadia > Desulfuromonadales > Desulfuromonadaceae > Desulfuromonas > Desulfuromonas versatilis. The sequence goes on along the minus strand of NZ_AP024355.1, from coordinate 359,507 downwards.
ACCCTGTCGCGGTATTCCCGAGATTGCTTGTCAAACAGTTCACAGGAGGGCATCCCCACCAGGCGAACCCGGCGTCCCTCGGCGATGAGCTGCCGCCAGGCCGCCAGGGCCGGGTGAACCTCGGAACCGGTGGCGATCAGGATCAGCTCGGGGCTCCCCTGAGGCGGGTCGGCCAGAACGTAGCCGCCGCGGCGCAGCCCGACAGCCGGAGCGAGCTGGCTGCGGTCGAGGACCGGAAGGTTCTGGCGACTCATCACTAGCAGCACCGGACCGTCATCGATCTGCATGGCTACCTTCCAGGCTTCCGCCACCTCGTTGGCATCGGCCGGGCGGATGACCGTCAGGTTCGGCATGGCCCGGAAACTCGCCAGCTGCTCGATGGGCTGGTGGGTGGGTCCATCCTCGCCGACGGCGGTGGAATCGTGGGTGAAGACGTACTTGACCGCCAGGCGGCTCAGGGCCGCAAGGCGCAGGGCGGGGCGCAGGTAGTCGGAAAAGATCAGAAAGGTGCTGCCGAAGGGGATGATGCCGCCGTGGGCGGCCATGCCGTTGAGAATCCCGCCCATGGCATGCTCCCTGACGCCGAAGGCGATATTGGCCCCGGCATAGCCCCACTCCCCCTTTTCGGCTCCCTGCAGGCTGTCGCTGCCGCAGCCGGGACGCTGGAAGCAGCCGCGCCCCTTGAGGGCGGTTTTGGTCGAAGGGTCGAGGTCGGCCGAGCCGCCGATCAGGTTGAAGACCCGCGGGGCGATGGCGTTGAGCACTTGGCCGCCGGCGCTGCGGGTGGCGATCGGCTTGTGGTCGGCGGCGAAGCGGGGAATGTCCCGGTCCCACCCGGGGGGGAGCTCGCCGCGGATCGCCCTCCCCCATTTCTCGCGCAGGTCGGGCCAGCGATCGTCGTATTCGTGCATCATCGCCGCCCAGGCCGCCTCCAGCTTCGCTCCCCGCTCGACGGCCTGGCGGAACTGGGCGATCAGCTCCTCCGGCAGATGAAAGGGGGGCTCCTCGGGCCAGCCGAGGTTGCGCTTGGTGGCCCGGACCTCCTCGGCCCCCAGCGGCGCGCCGTGGGCCTCGAAGCGGTCCTGGAAGCGGGGGCTGCCGAAGCCGATATGGGTGCTGACCATGACCAGCGAAGGGCGGGCGTTCTCTCGCCGCGCCTCGGCGAGGGCCCGGTCGATGGCTGAAAGGTCATTGCCGTCGGCCACCCGCAGCACCTGCCAGCCGTAGGCCTCGAAGCGCCGACCCACGTCCTCGGTGAAGCTCAGGCGGGTGTCGGCGGCCAGGGAGATATGGTTGTCGTCGTAGAGAAAGATCAGCCGGCCCAGCCCCAGGTGCCCGGCCAACGAGGCCGCCTCGGCGGCGATCCCCTCCATCAGGTCGCCGTCGCTGCAGATGCCGTAGGTATGATGGCCCACCACCTCGAAGCCGGGCCGGTTGAAGCGCGCGGCCAGGTAGCGCTCGGCAATGGCCATGCCGACCCCGTTGGCGAAGCCCTGGCCGAGCGGGCCGGTGGTCACCTCCACCCCCGGGGTCTCGCCCCGTTCGGGGTGGCCGGGGGTGAGGCTCTCCCACTGGCGGAAGCGCTTGAGCTCTTCCAGGGAAAGCTCGTAACCACTCAGGTGCAGCAGGGCGTAGAGCAGCGCCGAGCCGTGGCCGGCGGAGAGGATGAAGCGGTCGCGGTCGGGCCAGGCGGGGTTTTTCGGATTGCAGCGCAGGTGCCGGGTCCAGAGCACGTAGGCCATGGGGGCGGCCCCCAGGGGCATCCCGGGGTGCCCCGAATCGGCCTGCTCGACCATGTCGAGCGCCAGAGCGCGCAGGGCATTGACGCAGCGGGTATCGAAATCTGAAAAGGGTCTGGATGCGCTCTCCGTCACGATGCCGCTCCTTTCTTGCAGTTCGGCCAGCAGGGGATGAAGCACCTTGGAGGCGGGACTCGGCCCGGTCACCGGCTTCCCAATTAATTCTAACCGACTTGGGAAGACCTGCTCAGCCGGCTGGAAAAAAACCGGTTGAAACGGCGAGTGCTCGCCCAAGTGATGAGGGCGCGGGGTTCAATCCGCCTGGGGCTCATTCCCGGCTTCGCGCACCAGGATCAACCCGCCGGGGAGCGACTCGCCGAACTGGCGCACCCGGTCGGCGTCCTCCACCGGCACCATCTCCCGAACCACCTGCAGCTCCTCGGGGCGGGCGCCGGCCTCCTTCAGCTTGTCGAGAACCTGCCGACGCAGTTCGGGATCGAGGTCGATGCCGCGGCGGTCGGTGCGGCGGGCGGCCTGGGCGAACAGCGGCACCAGGGGGGCGTAGGCCGGGTCCTTCCAGTCGAGGTCGCGCACCTGGCCGAAGAGCTTTTCCACCTCCTGGGGGGGCAGGATGGCATCGGGGCCGGCGTAGAGCGGGGTGCGCGAGAGCAGCCGGCCGAGGGCCCAGGCACTGGGGAGCTTGTTGCGGACTTTGGCCTTGCGCAGGGCCCCGCCCAGCTGCTTGACCAGCTGCAGCTTGAGATCGAGGCGGACCCGCTCCAGCGAGCCGACCAGGTAGAGCACCTCCTGGGTCTGCTCGGCCAGGGCCGGCAGCTGGGGCAGCAGCTTGGCGAGGATCTTCTCCTGGCGCCTGGCGTTGAGCCCCCCGGCGGCGCGCCGCCAGAGCAGGTACCACTGGACCTGCACCCGCTTCTCCCTGGGGAAGGCCATCCCCATGTCGTAGAGCCGCCACAGCTCCTCGATGCGCGACTCATCGAGGGCGAAACCGTAGCCCGGGCGCAGGGCGAAGCCGGCCAGGTAGAGCCAGGCCTCCTCGTGATCGACGCTGCGGCTGCGGCGGGTCATCCCCTGGGCAATGGTTGGCCACAAGGCCCGCAGGGTGGCGCCGTCCCATTCGTCGCGAGTACCACCGAGGGTTTTTTCCAACTCGCGCATCAGTTGGCGCGGCTTGAGGTCGGGCAGCTCGGGGTCTTTTTTCTTGCCGTAGAGGGCCAGCACCAGGGCCTCGGCCTTTGCCAGCTGGGCCCTGGGGACCAGCGGTTCCTCGACCACCTCCTGCTGCTCCTCCTGGCCGATTGGCTTGCGCAGGTTGAAATCGAGGCGCCAGCGGCCGGAGCCGTCCTTCTCCACGCAGTAGAGCTGCAGCAGGCCGATTTCGTTGAGGGCGCACTCGAGGGTCACCCGCAGCCGGTTGTTGGCCGGCTTGGGGCGCTCGGGGGGCAGGTGAATGGCGGTCTGCAGCTGCGGCAGGGGATGGAACTGGTCCTCGCGCCAGGGGATGACCTCGCCGGCGGCATCTCCCGTGCGGCGGTTGGAGAAGAAGCACTGGAAGCGCACCGGCTGGTTGACCAGCAGGTCGAACTCGGCGTTGTCGATGCGCACCGACTGGTTGGCCTCCATCCCCTTGGGCAGCACGCAGACCAGCGACGAGCTCTTTTTCCCCCGCCCGCCCCGGGTCACCTCCAGGTAGAGGGCGTGGGCGTGGCCGCCGGCGATGCGCTGGCCGGCCTCGGGTCGCTGCAGGATGTAGCCGTAGCGGGCCGCACCGCGGGCCACGGCCAGGGCCATGGCGTCGTTGACCAGCACCATCGGCTCCCGGCCCCCCTGCCAGCCGGTCAGCAGGTCGGTGAGCCGCCGGCGCAGAAACGCCGGGGTGACGCTGCCGCCGTTGTAGAGCACCGCGTCGATCCGCTGACCCTCGAGAAAGGCGGCCAGGTGGCGGGTGGCGGCGGTGTCCTCGGCGTAGGGCAGGCCCCATTCGCGCAGCCCGCCCCCCTTTTTGCGCGGCCGCTCCTCGGCGGTGCAGGCCGGGAAGAATCCCTCCAGCACCGTCTGCCGCACCTCCTCGGCGCTGACCTCGGCCGACAGGGTCGAGGCGAACAGCCCCGCCCCGCTTCCCGCCAGGGTCACGGTGAAGCGCGCGCCGGGCTCGGGCGCCCCCTCCCCCTCGTCGCGCAGGATCCGCTCCTTGAGCTCGCGGGCCTGGACCAGCAGCTGGTTCCACTGCCCGCCGGAGAGCTTGGTCCTGCCGCCGGTCAGCTTGTGCTCGAGCAGGTAGGCGAGGGTCAGGTCGATGTTGTCGCCGCCGAGCAGCAGGTGCTCGCTGACCGCCACCCGGTTCAGCGAAAGGCCGGTGGGGGATTTGCGGTCGCCGCGCACCTCGAACAGAGAGAGGTCGGTGGTGCCGCCGCCGATGTCGAAGACCACCACCCGCGCAACCTTGTCCGGCACCGTTTCCAACAGATCGAGCAGGGTGCTGATGTTTCGGCCCCGGCCGAGCCAGTCGTAGAAGGCGGCCTGGGGCTCCTCGATCAGGCGGATGGTCTGCGGATAGCCGGCCTGCTGGGCCGCCTCGAGGGTCAGCTGCTGGGCCGCCTCGTCGAAGGAGGCCGGCACGGTGACCACCACCTCCTGGTGCTCGAAGCGCCCCCGCGGCTCGGCGGCCAGCGGCGAGCGGTCCCAGGCCTGCTTGAGGTAGGCGAGATAGGCGCTGCTCGCCCGCACCGGCGAGAGCCGCTCGGCAGGAGGAACGTCCTCGGAATGCCAGGGAAGGATCGGCGCGGTGCGGTCGATACCTCCATGGCAGAGCCAGGACTTGGCCGAGTGGATCACCCGCCCGGGGGTGTGGGCCATGCGGCCGCGGGCGAAGGCCCCCGGCACCCAGCCCCCCTCGAGGGCCGGGGCTTGGCTGGTCTCGGCGGCAAAGCCCGCCTGGCGCTCGGCGGCGGTGGCCAGGTAGTTGAAAGAGGGGAGGGTCTCGCTCTCCACGGTGCTCGCCGGGGTCTCCCACTGGGGGACGGAAAGCACCTGCGGGCCGCGCTCGGGGGCGCGGGTGTCGAGGTAGGCGAGGACACAGTTGGTGGTCCCCAGGTCGATGCCGATCAGGTAACGGGATTGGGTCATGGGAAAATCTTTAAAGTAATAGAAAAGATGGACTCGCAAAAACCATTTTCTCACCACGAAGCCACGAAGAGCACGAAGAAAAACTCAATCAAATCAAACCCTTAACTTCGTGTTCTTCGTGCCTTCGTGGTAAATTCAGATTTTTTCGATTTTGTCAAAAACAAGTTTTGTAGGTTGGGTTAAGGAGCGTAGCGACAACCCAACAACAAGGGACGAGGCCAGAATCCGTTGGGTTTCGCTTCGCTCTACCCAACCTGCTGGGCATTACCCCGCACGTTGAATTCGAGCTTCCACTGCTGCCCGCTGGCTTCGTGGCGCATCCACAGCTCCAGGGTCCCCAGCGGGGTCACCACCGAGTGCAGGTGCACGGGGATCATCTCGCCGCCGCGCCCCTCGAGGGGCGGCAGGGTCATCTGCAGGCTGGCGGTCTCCTCCAGGTCCTCCTCGGCGTCGACCACCGCGCCGACCTCGTCGCCGGCACGCACGCTGGAGGAGAAGAAGCGAAACTCGACCTGCTCGCCGGTGATCAGGCCGAACTCCCGTCCCGGCAGGCCGATCTCGCTCCCCTCTTCCATCCCCTGGGGGACCACGCAGAGCGCCTTGAGCGGCGGGGTGAGCCCCGGCACCGCCGGCATCGAGGATTCCAGGCCGATGTAGTAGGAGCGGGCGGTCCCGGCCTTGATGCGGATCCCCTCGCCGGAGAGCCGGGTGCGGGCGTAGACCGCCGCGCCCTTGGCCACCGCCAGGTCGAAGTTGGACTCGGGCAGCTCGGCCACCGCCTCGCCGCCGTTCCACCCGGCCAGCAGCTCGAGGATGCGCTCCCGCAGCGCTTCGGCCTTGAAGACGCCGCCGTTGAACAGCACCGCCGTGGGGCAGATGAAGGGCACGCCGCCCCCCTCGCGGACACGCCCCGCCACCAGCTTGGCGAGGCTCTCGTTGCCCTGGGTGTTCTGAAAACTGCGCGCCAGGAAGAAGGCCAGGTGCTTGCTCAGCGCCGGGTCGGCGGCGTAGTCGAGGCCGAACTCCTGCAGGCCCAGGGCCCGACGCCGGGCCGGGTGCTCGTGGATGCCGGTGCGGGGGAAATAGCCGTCGAGTACCACCGCATCCACGGTCTCGTGGCGCAAGGCGGCGGTGATGGTGCCGGCGAACAGGCTGGCGCCGCGGCTGGCGATGGAGATGGGGAATTCGGCCAGGGCGGCATCGGCCAACAGCCGCTCCTTGCCCACCCGGCAGGAGTGGACCAGGGAGAGAAACTGCCAGTTGTCGAGCTTCTGGCCTTTCTGTTCCAGTTCGGCGCGCAGGGCGTAGGCCAGGGCCAGGTCCATGTTGTCGCCGCCGAGCAGGATGTGGTCGCCGACGCTGACCCGCTCGAGCTGCAGATCGCCGCCCTGCTCGGAGACCGCCACCAGGGAGAAATCGGCGGTGCCGCCGCCGACGTCGCAGACCAGCACCAGGTCGCCGGGGCTGACCTGCTCGCGCCAGGCATCGCCCGACTGGGCGATCCAGTAGTAGAAGGCGGCCTGCTGCTCCTCGAGCAGGGTAACCTGCCCCCAGCCGGCCTCCTCGGCCGCCAGGTGGGTCAGCGAGCGGGCCACCTCGTCGAAGGAGGCAGGGACGGTGACCACCACCTCGCAGGCCGCCGGGTCGATGTCCTCGCCCCGTTCGGCGAGCTGCCGCTGCAGGGCCAGGCGCAGATGCTCCAGGTAGCGCACCGCAGCCTGCAGGGGCGAGAGCTTGCGCGCCTCGTCCAGCTCGGCCTTCCAGGGGAGGATCGGCTTGAGAGGATCGACGTGGGGGCTGCACAGCCAGCTCTTGGCCGAGCTGACCAGCCGGTCGGGGAGCTGCGCCCCGTGCTCGCGGGCGAACTGCCCGACCAGCCCGGCGCCCGGCTCGGCTTCCGCCCAGGGGAGCTGTGCAACGGCGCTCTGCGCCTCCTTTTCCAGCGGCAGGTAGACCACCGAGGGGAGCAGTTCGGCCTCCCCCACCGCCTGGAAGGAGAACAGCTGGGGCACAGGCAGGACCTCGGGCGCCGCCCCCTCCCCGGCCGGCGCCAGGGCCAGCGCCGAGTTGGAGGTGCCGAGATCGATGCCGACGGCGAAACGTTTAGCCATGGAACTACTTCCTTATTTGCTGAGCACCTGTCTGGGACCAATCACTCTCCTCCCCCTTCAAGGGGGAGGGGGGTCCAGGCCGAAAGCCTACAAACCTACGCGATCTCCACCTCCGCCGGCGCGATCACCTCGCGCGCCGCCGCCTCGCGGGCTGCCTCGCTGATCCTGGGCAGCGAGACGCGGGCGGTCTTCCAGCCGCGGTGCAGGACCACCCCCTTGTAGGGGGGCTGCTCGGGGACCTTGCCGACCAGGCGGTAGGCGGCGGCGTCGAAATCCCCCGACAGGGTGAGTTCCTCGCGCTCCTCGCCGCCGTGCACCGGCTTGATCTCGAAGGCCGACTGCAGCACCTCGCGGCATCCCTGGTGCACCACCCTGGCGGCGGCGCCGACCTGCTCGTTGGAGTAGGGGGTGATGTCGTCCATGACGAAATCGACCAGCCGCCCCTTCTCCTGCAACCGGGCCAGAAACTGCACCACCCCCGCTTCGACGGCGGCCTCCGGAGCCACGGCGACAGCCGGCGCAGCGGGTGCCGGAGCGGCGGCGCCGCGCTTGATGGCCAGCAGTTCCTCCTCCTCGGTCTTGCGGATGCGGCGGCGGATCAGGTAGAAGGTTTCCAGCACGAACAGCACCCCCAGCAGGGCCGAAACCGCCACCTGCAACGCCGGCACGTAGCGCGGCTCGAGGGGATAGAAGAAAAGAACGTTGGCCAGGGCCAGGATGATCAGCGTCAGCAGCAGATCCATGTGAATGCTCCCCCTGTGAATGGATAAGGGACCGACGGGGTCCCGATGTAGACAAATGCCTGAATCGGTGCGTCCTGACCGGACTCACGGAATCGGGGATGAGAAAAACTTATAACCCAAAAACGCAAAATCGGCAAACCGCTTGAAATGCCTTGGCGAAAAAACCCGCCTCAGAGCGTCTGCCGCCTTGCCCTTCCCTGGCCAGCCGCCAGGGCCGCGGTCAGATAGGCGGTGACCGCGGTCAGCAGCACCGCGGTAAACCCCGCCTCCACCGCCAGCAGGGTGGCCAGGGCCGTGCTCACCACCGACAGGCAGCCGTTGATCCCCCAGGCCCAGGGGACCGCCTCCTCCCTGCGCCCCGCCAGGGCACGCAGCCCAAGGGGGAAGGGGAGTCCCATGGCGAAGGCCGGCGGGGCGAGCAGGGCCAGCGTGATCAGCACCCGGTACACTGGCGCAAGGTGCAGAGTGTTTTCGAGAACCGGCGGCAGCGCCAAAGAATAGAGCAGCAGCAGGGCCCCCACCAGGGCCGCGGGGATGGCGGGGAGTTCGCGGGAGCCGGGCAGGCGGGCCGAGAACAGGCTGCCGCCCCCGGAGCAGACCAGCAGGACGCCGATGACCGCCGCCGCGGCATGGATGGGATGGCCCAGGTAGAGGACGAAACGGTGGATGAGGGCCATTTCCACCAGCATGTAGCCGATCCCCAGACCGCCGAAGTAGACCAGGGTCGCGCCGCGCCGGCCGCCGCGCCAGCCCAGCCGCACCAGCGGCAGCAGGATCAGCGCCGCCGAGGCCAGGGCCAGCAGCAGAAGGGCCAGCCAGGCGATGAGATAGCCCATCTCCAGAAAGGGGAAAGTCCTCGCCCCGAACAGCCCGGCCAGTTCGGACAGGCTTTCCCAGCGCAGGAACTGGGAGAAGAAGGGGCGGTCGTCGCCGGGGACCGAGAGACGGAAGGGGTAAGTGGCGGCCAGCCGGTCGCGCCGGGCGGAAACCGCCTCATCGAGCAGCCTGAAGAACTCCTCGTCCTCCAGCCGGTTGTGGGCGGTCCGCTCGCCATCCTTGAGCTCGGGCAACAGCGCCGGGTCGAACAGCAGGCGCTTGCAGAAGGCCCTGAGTTTGGCCACATCCTCGGCGGTCAGGGCCGAGCGCTTGACGCAAAAGGTGAGGGTTCCCCAACTGCGCACCGCGGCCAGGTGCTGGGCCGGCGGGCCGAGGCCGGCTGCCTCGATGGCCTCGGCGAGGGTCGCCGCCAAACGCAGCGGGCTGCGCGGCGGCTGGTCCATCCAGACGGTGACCGCCAGCAGGCCGTCGGGGGTCAGATGCTCGAGCATCTGCAGCAGGGCCTCGCGGGTCAGCAGGGGCTGCTCCTGCAGGGCGAACAGCCCGGCGCCGCCGCCGAAGGACCCCACGGCGGGGAGCTGGATCAGGTCGTAGCGGGTCCCCTCAGCGGCAAGGAAGGTGCGCGGGGCGCCGAATACCTGGTGAAAGCGAGGATCGGCCGGCTGCTGCCCGCGCGCCAGCTCCACCGCGGCCCGGTGCGGCTCCACTCCGGTCACCCGGCGCGCCTCCCGGGCCAGGGCCTGTTCCACCTCCAGGCCGGTCCCCGAATGCAGCACCAGCACCTCGCGGGGAGTGGCAAGCGCATAGGGGAGCGCCCCGGTGGTGAAATCGAGCAGGGTCGCTCCCTGCTTGATCGGGCCGGTGGGCAGCGCCCCGAACCAGTTGCCGTTGACGAACACCGCGGGCCCCGCAGGGACCTCTCCCCTGAAGGCG